>NZ_CAXTNE010000077.1:0-17040 GCF_964245445.1 uncultured Nostoc sp. | reverse complement strand
CAACAGTCGAGTTTGGGCTACTGTTACTGGATGGGTGTCCAAAACTTTGACATCTGACTGACCTTGGCTGTCTGAGCGTGGTGGTGATAATTCAGCCGCAGGTATGGAGGTTGCTTGATTTTCCTGAGAGCTATCAACTAATGATGCCCTGTAGGTTTTATGCTCGAAAGGATAAGTAGGCAGCAGCACCCGACGTAGACCTTGAGGAAATAAGGGTATGCTATTAAACCTCACCCCGGCTACATAAGACCTGGCCAGACTTGTCAACACACGTCCCACTACTGGTTGTCCTTTGTCTAGATATATCCAGACTCCCAGTTCATCCAAACTTGCTAATTGTTCTTTGGGAGCTAATGAATCTCTTAAGTGTAAATAAACACTTTCTTTGGAGATGACATCTTGACACGCATCTACATTTAACTGTTCAGATACTTGCACCAGGGCTACCAGTTGAGCCGTGGAAATCGTGTCAGAATAGCTGAAAATTCCTTGTGAAGTCACTAATGGACAAGTCCAGGTTGATGCTGACTGTTCTTTTGCGGACAAATTATGAGCAATAAGACCTTTTTGTCCTTCTATTTGTAGGAGCAAAGCGATCGCCTGCTCTAGTGTCAACATTCCCCGCAGTGTAGCTCCTACTAGAATACCGGTTTTTTCTACTAATAAACTAGTGGGTTGTAATTCCAAAGACATCAACAAGCGTCCCCAAGCGTACTGCACCGCAAATATATGTGCCTGTTCGCTCATCTCATTTAATCCGGCACGCACGCTATTGTAAGCTACTTGGAATTGGGGGAAACGTTTTCCTAAAGTTTCTACTTCTGCGGAAGCGATCGCACTAGTTCCATCTAATACTAAGTGAATCGGTGTTGTGCGCTGGGGGTTAGCTCGACCTGTATAGATCTCTGCTGGTGTTTGTGCCGAACAGATAGCGTCTAAGTAATTGAGCAGATGTTGACGGTCATTGACTACTAAAGCCGCCTTGTAAGGTAATTCCTTCTGGGCATTATTCTGAGTAAAGCAGATTTGGGAAGATTCTTGTTCAGGATGATGAATGATATGTTCGCGTAGTTGTCTAGCTACTTCTTGAAGTGCTTGTTGATTCCGTGCAGTCAGACATAACAAATCAGGAGAAGAACTTGTGACCGGGGACTGTAAATTAGCTGCTACCGGGGATTCCTCAAGAATAACGTGACAATTGGTGCCACCAAATCCAAATCCATTCACACCTGCACGTAATGGGTTGCCATTAGGCGACCAGGGTATACTCTTACCTGCCACAGTGAAAGGTGTGTCCGCAAAATTGATATGGGGATTAGGCTCCTCAAAACCTACAGTTTGGGGAATTTTGCCGTGCTGCATGGCCAGTACCACTTTGATCAGGCTGACAATACCGGAAGCAGACAGCAAATGACCAATGGAGGATTTAACCGAACCAATGGTACAGAATCCCTTTTCATCAGTAAAGCTACGGAAAGCTTGTGTCATCCCCTCTACCTCTACAGGATCACCCAAGAGAGTGCCTGTACCGTGGGTTTCAATGTAGGAGATAGTACGGGGATCTACGCCACAACTGTTGTAAGCTTGGCGGATGGCTTCTGCTTGACCTTTGGGATTGGGAGCGGTTATCCCTTGAGAATGACCATCATTATTCACTGCGGAACCTTTAATTACAGCATGAATCAAATCCCCGTCAGCCAAAGCCTGTTTTAAAGGTTTGATAATTAATACGCCTGCACCTTCTCCTAAAACGATGCCGTTGGCACGGCGGTCAAAGGGATAGCAGGTTCCACTGAGGGAAAGAGCCTGTGCCTTACGTAAAAAAGTAAAGGGGCTAGGACTGAGATTTAAATTAACCCCGCCGACTATTGCCATGCCAGTTTGACCGGAACGTAGACTTTCGCAAGCAATATGTAATGCCACCAGAGAAGAAGAACAAGCAGTGCTAACTGCCATACTTGGCCCCTTGAGGTTTAGGCAATGGCTAACTCGTGCCGCCAGTTCGTTGACCTCATTACCTGCTGCTGACTCGGGGAGAATTTCACTTGGTTGCAGTACTTGTGAGAGGGTCTTGAGCAAATGCTGACGATCTTCAGCAGGAAGGTGATCAAACCAGGAACTCTCTTGCAAACGCTGACGTAATTCCTCGTAATACTGATAATTGGTGAAGTGTTCGATGTAAGTATTTTGTCCACAACCAACAAACACACTGATATTATCTGGGCGATATTTGCCGCCGTAGCCTGCCTGTTGTAGAGCCTGCATAGAAAGCTCTAGGAACAACCTTTGTTGTGGGTCCATCGCCGTAGCTTCCTTGGGAGAGATGCCAAAGAACATCGGATCAAAGTCGAAGGGACTATCTACAAAGCATCCATGTTTGGATATTTTTGCTTGCGGAGAGTTTCCTTTGGCTTCAAAGTAGTGTTGGTTAAACCAACGGTCTTGAGGCACATCTTGAATGACAGAGCGGCCTGCATTGAGTAAATCCCAGTACTGCTCTAAGTTATCAGCTCCTGGTATTTTACAAGCCATGCCGATGATAGCAATGTCTTGTTCGGGAACGTCTTGGTATTTTTCCTGGGTAGCGACATTTGGGGGCGCTGATTTTTCGGCTTCCGGGCTAGATGTTTCTTCTGGAGCGATCGCGCTCGTACTAATCTTCACAGAATAACCGTACTTGCTTTGTAAATAATCTACCAGGTCATCTGGTGTTTGATATTCAAACAGTAAAGTCGGAAATAATTCCTCGCCTAAAGTTGTCCCTAAATGTTGGACAACTTCTACAGTCCCAACAGAATCTAACCCCATTTCTTGGAAAGTTTTGTGTCCTTCCACCTGTGCTTCCGGAATACGTAAATGTTGCAGCAAAACTTCTCGGACAAGCTGTCGCAGATTGCGAGATTTAGTTTGTGATTGGCTTGCGGAGGATTTTGGTGCTATTTCTGGGGTGGCTTGAGCAATTAAGTCAATGATGTGAATTACAGGAGAAGCATCCAAAGATAGAGCCTGAATAAAGGCATTAGCAGCTGGCTCTGGTTCCAAAGGATTTAAACCTTTGGATTTTACCATTAATAAAGTTGATGCTCCTAAAAGAGCGCCCATACCGCGATCGCTCCATAGGGAATAATTCAGAGCCAAAGAGCGTCCCTGACCACCATGCTGTGTCCGGTAGACAGCATAACTATCGAGAAAAGTATTGGCTGCGGCATAATCGCCCATGCCGGTTCCCCATTCGGCTTTGGAAGCGGAAACCGAGGACAACAACACAAAGTATTTTAGAGGTTCGTTACGGGTAACAGTATCAAGGATGATGCTTCCCTGGACTTTCGGGGCTAAAACTTTGGTGACTGAGGCAGGTTGTTTTTGTAGTAGTTTAAATGTGCTGTGGTCAACTGCACCCGCCGCGTGGATGACTCCATCCAGATTACCAAAGCGGGACTTGATGCTCTCAATTAATTGCTTCATCCCCAAGGCATCCGTCACATCCACAGCCTGATACATGACTGTGGCTCCGAGTTGTTCTAGTTGCTGAATTGCCTGGATACGTTGCTGGGTAGACGCATCATGACTAGGCGATTGCCATTCTTGTTTGGGGGGGAGTGGATGGCGACCTGTTAGCACCAAATTGATGGGTACTTGTCGAACCAAAGCTAAGGCTATTTCTGTCCCGACAGCACTGGTACCACCAGTAATCAACCAGGTTTCTCCTGCCGACAAAGGTAGAGCATCGTTGTCTGTGGGGACATTAATTCTTTCCAGGGTACGGCTCAACCGTTGACCATGACGGATAGCAACGATACCTTCACCAGTAGGGGCTGCCTTCATTTCCTGGAACAAAATATCGGCTAATTTTTCTGGCAGATAGACATCCTGGTTAAAGTCTACGACTTTTGCTTTAATCTGAGGATTTTCTTGTGCCACCACCTGTGCCAGTACACCTGCCATAGATTGATGTACACCGTGTAGGGAATCATTTGGAGATATTGGATAAGCACCTTGAGTTACCACTAAGAAATTGAGGGGAGAGGCTGGGTAATGTTTGACTAGAGCCTGTGTCAAAAACAAAAGACTGTAAACGCGTTCATTGAGCAGGCGGTCATTTTCTAGCAATTGTTCTGGGAATGTTGCCCACAAACTGTAGTTCCACAGATGCACGGCTGCTGTGACTGTAACACCGTCTGTTTTGATATTTTGGATCAGTTGTTTGTAGTCTTCAACGGATGCCGGATTAATAGTGAAATGTTGTGCTGTTTGCTTAAAGCTCTTTCCTGCGGTGACAAAATATGTCGTGTACTTTTTAGAGTCGAACAGCTTTTCTAAATTTTCCCCTACTTGGTGGCGATCGCTAAAGATCACAATTGCCCCTGAAGGAATATCTTGAGATTGGCTCAACACCTCTGGAGTCCATTGCCAACTATGAAACCAATTCGATGGTACAGCCAAGGGAATTTTTGGCAAAGCTTTGACTTGAGGAATAGCTGGCAGACTTTTCTCCTGCAAGGAGAGAGGTTTTGAATTCTCCTCTGGTAGGGAAGGGGGTTGGGGGGTTAGGTTTCGCGTTAGGTTTTCCACCCAGTAGCGTTGGCGTTGAAATGGGTAGGTTGGTAGTGCCAGGCGGCGACGCTGATAACCTTGGTCAAATGCAGTCCAATTGATTTTTATACCCCTGATGTACAACTCACTTAAACTAGCAAGCAATTGTGACCAGTCTGGTTGTCCTTTTTTCAGAGAAGTTAGCCAAGTGCCTGTACCTTCTGGTAAGAATCTTTTACCCATGCCTACTAATGTGGTACTCGGCCCCATTTCTACAAAGATTTCATACCCTTGTTCCTGTAGCGTCTTGATGCCGGCATAAAATCTTACTCCTTCTCTTAGATGCTGTCGCCAGTAAGTTGCATTGGGAATTTCTTGGTATTTAAGTATTTGTCCAGTCAAATTCGAGATTAGGGGAATACGCGGCGCTTGAAACTGCACCGAGCTAGCTATCTGCTCAAAGGGATCGAGGATACTAGCCATTAAAGGGGAGTGGAAAGCGTGAGAAACCTGCAATGGTTGGGCGTTAATTCCTTGAGTTGCCAATTCTTTCAGCACGGCTTGGACAGCTTCTCTGGCTCCAGAAATAACGATATTTTCTGGGCCATTAATCCCGGCAATTGCCACTTGCCCTGTGTAAGCAGCTAGAATGCCGTTGATCCGTGCTTCATTGGTGAACACTGCCGCCATCATGCCATTTTGGGGTAGAGATTGAATTAAGCGCCCCCGCTCGGCGATTAATTTCAGCCCATCTTCCAAGCTGAACACTCCAGCAACGCAAGCAGCTACATATTCACCAACGCTGTGACCCATGACTGCATCTGGTACAATTCCCCAAGATTTCCACAGTTCAGCTAGGGAGTACTCTAAAGCAAACAATGCTGGTTGAGTATATACTGTTTCATTCAAGGGGGAAGCAACATCCGATGTGGGGTAAAGTACTGACAACAAAGGTTGCTGAAGATAGGGACGCAAAATCTCATCGCATCGGTCTAAAGTCTTACGAAACGTCGGCTGGGTTTCGTAAAGTTGCCGTCCCATTTCCACATACTGAGAACCTTGCCCTGTAAACATGAACACTACTTTGGAACGCTTTTTCTGTGCTTGACCACTGACTAACGTGCTGGTCTGCTTTTGGCTAGCAAAAGCTGTTAGTTGTTCGCGCAAGTCTGTGTTAGATGCAGCGACAACAGCAAGACGGTGTTCAAAATGCGATCGCCCGGTGTTAGCTGTGAAACAAATATCTGCTAAAGATGTTTCTGGATGGGATGTTAAAAAAGATTCATAGCGGCTAGCCATTGCTAGTAGTGCTGCCTCAGTTTTGGCCGATAAACTCAGCAGGTGGAGTGGACGCTCAGTTTTCGGCGGCTCTAATTTCAATTTTGGTGCTTCTTCGATAATCAGATGGGCATTAGTACCACTCATACCAAAGGAACTAACCCCAGCCAAGCGTTTCCCGTTGACTGCCGGCCATGGAGTTGGCTTAGTTGGCACAGCAACCGCAAGTTTGTCCCAAGGAATATGAGGACTGGGCTGTTGTAAATGCAGATGTGGCGGTATCTCTGCGTTTTGCAAAGCCAGCACCACTTTCATTAAACTGGCAACTCCCGCAGCTGATTCTAAATGACCCAACTGAGTTTTTACGGAACCAATCAGCAATGGTTGCTCTGGAGAACGTTCTTGACACAACACTGAGCCTAAAGCTCTCACTTCAATGGGATCTCCCAAAGACGTGCCTGTACCGTGGGTTTCTACATAACTAATTTGTTCTGGTGCTACCTTAGCGTTGGTGAGTGCCTGATTAATCAATTTCTCTTGAGCTAGCCCATTCGGTACTGTCAGACCACTGCTAGCACCGTCGTGATTAACTGCCGAGCCTCGCACCACAGCCAAGATATTATCATTGTTAGCGATCGCATCTGATAAACGCTTGAGTACGACTATGCCGCAGCCTTCTCCACGTACATAACCATCGGCTTTGGCATCAAAGGTCTTACAACGACCATCTGGAGCCAGCGCCCTCATTCTACTCAGACCAATAGAGGCTTCCGGTGCTAATATCAAATTGACTCCACCAGCTAAAGCCATATTGCACTCACCTGACCGCAAGCTCTGACACGCCAGGTGAACTGCTAGCAATGAAGAAGAACAAGCTGTGTCTAACTGCATCACAGGGCCTTGCAAGCCGAGGACATAAGCTAGGCGACCGATGGCAATACTCCGAGCATTTCCTAAACTGCTGTAAGCATCAATGCGGTTATGATCGCCGGAATATAGGTTAAATCGGGAATAATCTTCCATAAAGAGTCCCATAAAGACTCCCGTCTGGCTGCCGTTTAATTCCTCTGGGGATTGTCCGGCGTTTTCGATGGCTTCCCAGCCTACCTCCAGCAGTAGCCGATGTTGGGGGTCCATGCTGGCTGCTTCTAGAGGGGAAAGTCCAAAGAAATGAGGATCAAATTGATCTACCTGTTTAATAAAGCCACCATAGCGGGTGTAAATTTTCCCCAGAGTGTTGGGATTTGCATTGTAATATTCATCCACGTCCCATCTGTCAGCCGGAACTTCAGTGATAGTGTCTACCCCATTGTGGAGTAATTCCCAGAATTTCTCAGGGTAGTCGGCTCCCCCAGGAAAGCGACAGTTCATCCCAATAATGGCGATTGGTTCTGTCTTGGCGTTCTCCACTGCGTCCAACTTGGCACGCATTTCTTTTAAGGCTAAAACTGAACGTTGTAATGGAGATAATTGGTTGATGTCTGAAGTGTTACTCATTTTAAGAAATTGCGTAATTAATAGACAAAGAAATTGAGTCTGAAGCCAGACTCATTTAGCTGTGTACAATAAATAAATGTCTTTTGTAGACTTATCGGAGTTAAGCAGGTTATTTACGCAAGTTCACAAGTAATTACTTCAGACACCCAGCAAAGCCTCTAATTCTTGGTCAACTAATGCTGCTAATTCATCTTCGGAATATTGCTGAATATCTATTAACAAATCAGTTTGCACTTCAGTCTCTATTTGCGGCTCCACCACAACTGGCTCTGCTACATTCAAGGAAATTACATTGTTGAGCAGATATTCAGCCAAGGATTCAATTGTGGGATATTCAAAGGTCAAAGTCGAAGGTAGAGAATTTCCTAAGCTGGTTTCTAGTCGGTTCTTCAACTCGATGGACATGAGAGAGTCCATCCCCATATCGAAAAAGCCCTGTTGCGGATTTGGTTGATAAGCTGCTTCAAACCTGAGAACTTGGGCAACCTCACTTTGAATGTAAGCAATTAAAACATTCTGGCGATCGCCTACGGCGGGGCGCAGCCCATCGCTAGCAATAGTTTCCTCTAATTGACGCAGAAGTTCAAGTTGTTTGGCTGATTGTGCAGAATTGCCTTGTGGCTGGGTTTGGGGAGCTAAATCGGAAATTAAAGGTGCTGCGCCTCCTGGTGGGAATTGCTGGAGGAATTTCTCCCAATTGACTGACATCACACCAACTTGGGTGGCATCTTGTCTCAATAAATCTCCCAGTAGTTGCAATCCCAATTCTGAGGACATGGTAGCAAAACCACTCTCAGCTATGCGCTTTTGGCTACGACTATCTAAATCTGCTGCCATCCCCGCTTCTGCCCAAGGCCCCCAGTTAATGCTCAAACCTGGCAAACCCAAACCTCGACGATAATGAACTAAAGCATCCATGAAGGCATTAGCGGCTGCATAGTTTCCTTGGCTGGGTGAACCAAGTAATGAGGCGACCGAGGAGAAGCAGACAAAGAAATCTAAAGGTAGGTCTTTGGTCAATGTGTGCAGGTTCCATGCCCCTTGCACCTTGGGAGCAAGCACTTTAGCAAAGCAGCTCCAATTTTGTTGCAGTAATACCCCGTCATCTAAAACACCAGCCGCGTGAAAAATACCCCGTAGAGGTGGATAGCTGGCTTTGATTGCCTCTAACATCTGAGCCACATCTTCCGTGTTGGACACATCTGCTGTGACAACTAGAACTTTTGCCCCTGCTTGCTGTAGTTGATTGATAGCTACTTGAGTATCACCAACAACTCCGCGCCTGCTAGTTAAAATTAAGTTTTTGGCTCCTTGTGCTACTATCCACTGGGCAACTTGCAGCCCTAGCGCCCCTAAACCACCTGTAATCAAATAAGTCCCATCTTCACCAACTGCAAGTTGATTCGCCGGGGTTTGAGCTTGGCGACGCACCAACCGGGAGACTTTCCGCACTCCTTGACGAAATGCCACTTCGTCTTCTTGGTCTGGGAAGCACAACTCTGCTAATAATTCTTCAACTTCGTTCCCATTACCAACTGGGTCTAAATCCAACCGCACACATGATAATTCTGGATGTTCCAAGCGAATAACACGTCCCAAGCCCCACAAAGCAGCCTGAGTTATGGCTAAGGAATCGGACATTGGCTCTACTGGCTGGCTTCCTCTGGTAACTAACCACAGACGAGGAGACTTAGACCAAGTTGATTTTGCTAAGGCTTGAACCAAATGCAGCACATAACCACAGCCAGTAACCTGGGTATCTTGGAAATCAACAATGCTTTCATGCTCCAGCCCCCACAGGTATACTACCCCACGGCAAGGAGGTTGGTTATTACCTAAGCTTGCTTGAATTAACCTCTGAAAATCTTGTGGTTCTGAGGGATTGATGTAGTAATGTTCTGCATCGGCTTGATATTCGGCACCGGGAGAAACTAAGATAGTGCGATCGCCACGTTCTTTGAGTAGTTTTGCTAACTTAACCGCCGTTCCTTGGTTATCAGCAAATATCAGCCAACTCCCTTCTTGTGCCTGTGCCAACTGATGATTTTGCTCACGAGCCTTTGGTTGCCAAGCTACTTCATACAGCCAATCATCTAAATCTTTTTGCAGACTTTGCAGCAGAGTTGCCCGACGAACTTTCCTCACTTCAAAACCGATGATTTCGGCGATTAACTGCCCATTTTGGTCGAACAGATGTACGTCACCAATTAAGCTTTGCTGATTAGATGTTGGTGTTTTCTGAGCATGACACCATAGTTGATGACCAGGATGGGAACGACCATAGAATCTAAAGCTACCGATGCTAAAGGGAATGTACATATAGTCATTCTGGACTTGCTCGCCAGGATTAACATCCCAGCAAACGTTGAGTAGTTGCAAGCATGAATCAATTAATCCCGGATAAAGTTGATAGTTATCGAGTTCGTCTGGTAATTGGGGCAGTTTCATTTGACATACAGCTTCTCCATCCTGATGCCAAATATTTTCTAGCCATTGAAATGAAGTTCCCCAACTGTAGCCAACTGCTTGAAAACTAGAGTAAAACTGCGTTCCTGATAAAACTTGAGAACATCTAGCCTTGACTTCTGCCACATCTACGAAATTGGGTACTGGCGAGAACAGCCGGACTTTTCCTGTGCCGTGTGTTTTCCAAGAGTTAACCTCGTTTTCTACTTCTCCACCTAAGAAACTAATAATTTGGAAGGAAATATCTTCCGTTATTTGGGGTGTCAAAACTAGCTGAACAGTTGTACTGCCGTCATCTGGGCAAACCAGCGTATTTTGAAACAACAAATCTTCGATGATGCAAGATTCATTGGGGAAAGCCTCCTTAACTGCGGATAGAAGCATCGAGATATAAGATGCACCAGGAACTATTCTGACTTCATTTAGTTGATGATCCTCTAGGTAAGCAGGCGAATTGGGGCTAAATTGGGTTTCAAAGCGAATTTCTGGAGAAAATGGTAATTTTAGCCGTTGACCGAGTACAGGATGGAGAATTTTGCTAGTCTTGGCGGGTAAAATCTGTTGGCGATGGGATGTCTCAACCCAGTAACGCTGGCGCTGGAAGGGATAATTTGGCAGTACTAGGCGACGACGGGGATAATCTTGATCAAAGCCAGACCAGTTGATTGATGCCCCACGCAAGTATAACTCCTGCAAGCTTTGAAGTAGCTGTTGCCAATCCGACTGTCCTGGGCGCAAACTAGGGAGCCACACTCCTACTCCTTCAGGGAGACACTTACGACCCATTCCCAGTAAAATTGGTTTTGGCCCGACCTCTAGAAAAATTTCGCAACCTTGCTGCTCAAGAGTTTCCATCCCAGAAGCAAATCTCACTGACTGGCGCAAATGTCTGACCCAATATTCCGCATTGGTGATTTCTGTGGTCACTACTGTGCCGGTAACATTAGAAATCAGTTTGATATTAGGTAATGAAAAGCTGACTTCTGAGGCAATGCGCGCAAATTCCGCCAACACTGGTTCCATTAAAGGAGAGTGGAAGGCATGGGAAACGTTTAACTTTACACTATTAACGCCTTCGCCTTGGAGAGTAGACACCGCAGCTTCTACTGCTTGATGTTGTCCAGAAATAACGACACTTTCTGGGCCGTTAATGGCAGCAATCGATACTTGATTGGCATAAGGTTGAATAGCTGCCAATACTCGCGCTTCTGAGGCGAATATATTGACCATTGCCCCATCTTGAGGTAATGACTGCATGAGGCGAGCGCGGACAGCAACCAATTTTAGTCCATCTTCCAGACTAAAAACTCCAGCTATACAAGCGGCAACATACTCACCCAAGCTATGACCCATAACTACTGTAGGTTCTATGCCCCAAGACTTCCATAACTGGGAGACTGCATACTCTAGGGCAAATAAAGCTGGTTGGGTGTAGGCAGTCTCATTAAGAGGGCTAGTCCCAGATTCAGGATAGAGAATTGATAGTAAAGGTTGTTCTAAATAAGGACAGAGAATTTCATCACAACGATCTAAAGTTTGCCGGAATGTCGATTGGATTTCGTAGAGTTCTCGTCCCATACCTATATACTGAGAACCCTGTCCGGTAAATAGAAAGGCAATTTTCGGACGCTTTTTGTTGTGTAATTGTCCACTCACGCCTGGAGTTTTACCTGCTGTAAAAGCCGCCAATTGTTGACGTAAGTCCTGAGTAGATTCAGCGACAACAGCAAAACGATGGTCAAAATGCGATCGCCCTGTATTCGCTGTGAAACAAATATCTGCTATATTTGCTTTGCTATCACTTGCCAAAAAGGATTCGTAGCGGCTGACAAGTGAATGTAGTGCTGATTCAGTTTTCGCCGATAAACTCAAAAGATGAAGCGGACGCTCAGTTTTTGCCTGTATTGATTTAATTTCTGATGCTGCTTCCAAAATCAGATGGACATTTGTACCACTCATGCCAAAAGAACTGACCCCAGCTAGTCGTCGTCCATCTGCCCCTAATGGCCACTTGGTGGACTGAGTTGGAACCACAACCGGCAGTTTTTCCCAAGGAATATAGGGATTAGGTTGCTGAAAATGTAAATGTGGTGGTATCTCTGCGTGCTGGAGAGCTAACACAACTTTCATTAACCCGACAACTCCGGCGGCTGATTCCAAATGACCAACCTGAGTTTTTACCGAACCTATCGCTAGGGGATTGTCTTCTGAGCGACCTTGACCTAATACTGCTCCCAAGGCTAACACCTCGATGGGATCGCCTAAAGGTGTGCCAGTCCCGTGAGTTTCCACATATTGAATCTGATGGGCTTGGACATTGGCATTTTCTAAGGCTTTGCGAAGTAATTTTTCTTGAGCCGAACCATTTGGGGCTGTCAGACCATTACTAGAGCCATCATGGTTGTATGCTGAACCCCGAATCAATGCCAGGATAGGATCGCCATCAGCTAAAGCATCGGATAAACGTTTGAGTACTACTATGCCACATCCTTCTCCACGTCCGTAACCATCGGCGCTGGCATCAAAAGTTTTACAGCGACCATCAGTAGATAAGGCTTTTAATTTACACAGACCAATGGAAGGATCTGGTGAAAGAATCAGGTTGACACCGCCAGCTAAAGCCATATTACATTCTTGAGAACGGAGGCTTTGGCAAGCTAGATGCACCCCTAACAGGGAAGACGAGCAAGCTGTATCTAACTGCATGGTAGCTCCTTGCAGACCCAAGACGTAAGCCAAACGCCCAGCCGCCATACTTCTGAGAATACTTAAAGTATTGTAGGCATCAATTTGAGTGCGATCGCCATAAAAGCTCAGTTGTGAGTAGTCGTCCATAGACAGCCCGACAAATACCCCTGTAGGACTGCCATTTAACTTTTCTGGTGCTTGTCCAGCATTTTCTAGCGCTTCCCAGCTTACTTCCAAAAGTAGCCTCTGTTGAGGGTCGAGGCTGACGGCTTCGCGGGGAGAGATGCCAAAGAACTGAGCATCGAACTTGTCTACCTCATTTAAAAAACCGCCGTGCTGGGTGTACATTTTCCCCAACACATCGGGGTCTGGATGATAAAACTCATCTACTGGCCATCTTTGTGCAGGAATTTTGCTAATAGCATCTACCCCATTATGTAATAGATTCCAGTAATCCTCTGGGTTATTGACACCCCCAGGTAAACGGCAAGACATCCCAATAATAGCGATGGGTTCTTTCTGTAATTGCTCAACAGTATCAACTTCAGACCGCATCCGCCGCAATTCTAAAATGGCATTTTCTAGTAACAAGCGGTAATTTATGTTCTCTGAATTAGGACTCATACTAATCTCCTTTGTTTAACTGTGGCAATTTCTCTGGTAAGTAATTCAGCTATTTCCGCGTCTGAGAGTGCTTTTAAGTCTGTCGATTCGGCAAGTTCTTCTTTGTTTGTTGGCAATTCTACAGACACCAACAGACTTTCTGTATGCAAATTAGACTCTGGCTTTGTCTTGGCTAATTCTGTCGGTTGGGGAATTTTTTGACTGGCTAGGTGGCGTGCTAAAGATTCGATGGTGGAGAAGTTCCAGACTATAGTTGCTTCTAAGGGATATCCCAACCATTCACTCAATTCTTGGGCTAACTTGACAGCCCTAACGGAATCTAATCCATAATCAGCAAATGACTTACTTTGGTCGATTGACTGGGCTGCTACTGCCAATTTTCTCACGACCCAATCCATAATCCAGTTTCCAATCAATTCGGCAGTTTGGTAAGAGACATTTACCGACGCAGATGTCTGAGTTTTGCTAACCACAGTACTATGGGAAGGTGCAGCAGAATTTTCTTGTCTTAGTAGCCGCTTGAGTATTTTGCCAGTCGGGTTCTTGGGGATGGAGGAGACAAGTTCGACGGCACTAGGAACTTTATATTTAGCCAGTTTCTGGTAACAGAATGCAATTATTCCTTCTTCTGTAACTACTTGGTCTGGTTTGAGGACAACACTAGCTTTCACCTGTTCACCTAGTACTGAATCTGGTACACCGTAGACAGCTACCTCTGCAACACCTGGATGCTGGTAAATAACATTTTCAACTTCGGCTGGGTATACTTTTAATCCACCGTTGTTGATCATATCTTTGAGGCGGTCAACGATGTAAAAGTAGCCCAATTCATCTATTTGACCAATGTCACCGGTGTGAAACCATCCGTTCTTAATGGCTTTGGCAGTTTCAGCCGGGCGATTCCAGTAACCTAGCATGACATTGACACCGCGAATAACAATTTCGCCGAGTTCACCAGGGGCAACTTCGCAACCATCATCAAGGTTGACAATCTTCATCTCGACATTTTCAATTGGTGAACCAATAGAACCCAGTTTGTACCTCAATTCGTGGTTATAGCTAGCTAAGGGTGATGTTTCTGTAAGACCATACCCTTGGTTGATGACTTTACCAAACTTGTCTTGCCATCGTTTCGCAATTTCTACAGGCAAACCTGCGGCAGCAGAGAAGTAGTAACGCACTGAATCCAAATCGCGGATAGATGCTTTATCGCATAAAAGAATAAAAGTAGTGGGAACACCAAAAAAGATTGTAATATTATATTCGCTTATGGTTGTCAGTACCGTTTCTGGGTCGAACGATCGCTGTAAAACGATAGTTGCACAGGTATTAAGTCCACTATTGAGAACTGCATTCTGCCCGAAACAGTGGAACATCGGTAAAAATAGTAAAATTTGATCATTAGGGCGCATTTCGCAACAGTGATTCATTGAGTGCATATTGGAAATCACATTGCCATGAGATAAAGTAGCGCCTTTAGGAAAACCTGTTGTACCAGAAGTATAAAGAATCGCCGCCGGATCATCACGTTCCATCTCCACAGCACGGGCGCTAGACGAAGCATTTGCCATGAATTCACTCAATGTGATCGCGTCAGATGCTTTCCCCTCAGCAATTAAGATGTGCTTCAGGTGCGGTAAATCCTGCTTGGGCAATTTTTCTCGCAGCGTTTCTGTGGTTACGAGTACAGCTGCTCCACAGTCATTGAGAATAAACTTAAGTTCATGGCTTTGCAGACTTGGGTTAATAGAAACTGCGATCGCCCCAATTTTGAGAATCCCCAGATAGGAAATAACAAATTCAGGAATGTTTGGTAATAATAATGCTATGCGATCGCCACGTTCAATCCCTAACCCCAGTAAAGCATTGGCAAAGCGATTTGCCATTTCATTCAGTTGTTTATAAGTAAAATATAAGCCTTCAAAAATTAGCGCTGGTTTGTTAGGAAAAAGGCAGCAACCACGCTCCACATTTTGTGAAATATTCATAAAATTTGTTGCAATATTTAAGTTGTAGCTCTTGTTGTACTTATCGCCTTGATGTAGAAAATTTATGCGATAAGTGGATGAAATTAGTAAACAGCCAACTGATAATTGTTGACTGTTTACTGTTCACTATTGACTAATAACTGTTAATAGATATCTTGAACTGCTTGCACAATCAAACCACCAGCCGCGATATCAGCAGAAATCCGGGCAATATGCTCATCCAGACCTTGCTCATTATCGTTCCAAATATATGGGCGATCTGAAGTTGCTTTCTGTCCAACTACGTGGCGGACTGCCGAATACAACTGCTCAGTTCCAGGTGATAGACAGGCACGCGCATCGTAATGACCAGTCTTTTTATATGTGCGGAGGTCAACAGCTTGGACTGCAAACATCAGTGCGATCGCCATATAATTCTGGAATATATCGACAGAACGGCGGGCTAGAGTTGCTGAAGTGTATCCTTGACTGTTGATGTTCTGATTAAATTGTTCCGCATGGGTAGGAAAGCGATCGGCGATGGAATTTCCATAGAAGGTCAACAGTGGCATAATTGAGTTACCGCATATTTGCAGACCTTTGAGTCCCATATTGACTTTACGTTCTCGGTTGCCAAGTAAAGACGGTGGAAGTCCATTACTAAACTCCGGTGAGGCGAGGAGGGCAATCTGCACATCCAGGTGTTTAGCCAATAGCCCAATGTAGTAACGCAGGTGATCCATTCCCATACCTACGTACTGTCCGAGAAAATTGCCTCCATGATAGCTAGCTTGGTTATTCACATCAATCAGTGGGTTATCAGTCACTGAGTTGATTTCGATTTCAATTTGTTTGGCAATGTGGGAAATCCCATCAACAATGGGCCCCAAATACTGGGGAAGGCATCGGAGTGAGTAACGATCCTGAATTAATTCGTGATCACGATAATCGTGTTTACCATCTAACTCATCACGGACTAACTGGGAATTTGCTAGCAAAGAAATCATCTGATCTGCTGCCCATAATTGACCAGGATGTGGTTTGGAATTATGGATAAATGGGTGGAATGATTGATTGGTTCCGTTTAAAGCTTGGATATCTAGAGCGTGAACGCCCATAGCGATCGCAGTTAAAATTTGAGTATCGTAGACGCAGTTTGCCGCAATACCTGTCATTACTGAAGTGCCGTTCATCATCGCCAAGCCTTCCTTCGGCAACAATGTCAAGGGTGACAAATTCAGTTGACGTAGAGCTGTTGGCGCATCCATTTCTTTACCGTTGAAGTCAACCTTAAAACTGGGATCTAAGCCTATCAGTGAACCAGTAATGTAGGATAGTGGCACTAAATCACCACTTGCACCAATTGAGCCAAACTCATACACATACGGTGTAACACCAGCGTTGAGAAAAGTTTCCATGCGCTTGATAAGTTCCAGCCTGATGCCAGATGCACCGTGCATGTGAGAGTTTGCACGCAATAGCATAGCTGCACGTACATCCGCCAAGGGTAATTTGTTACCTGCACCTGTTTTCAGGAACCAAACTAAGTTGGTTTGGAGTTCAGATGCTTGTTCACGGGATATGGCAACATTGGCCATACCACCAAAGCCAGATGTTACTCCGTAAATTGGTTCCCCAGATTCAACAGCATTATTAATGTAATCACAAGATGCGTGAATATTCTGCAAAACGTCTGCGTTATCGGTTAAAGACACTAATGCGCCATTGCGTGCTACCCTTGCAACATCATTGATTGTGAGTTTTTGATTACCAATAATTACATTGGTAGAGGAATTTCCAGTGAAAGAAAATTGTTGAGATAAGGTTTTGCTTTGTGCTTGAGATAGTGTATTCATACAGGGATTATGTTTAACTTGTAGTAGGTATTGCAATTAACTTTTGTTTTTTGCTGAGAGTATTTGACATAACATTTCGTAAGGATTCAGGTCTAATATTTAGGAAGCAGAGACGGACAAGACTGATAACC
>NZ_CAXTNE010000076.1:0-29615 GCF_964245445.1 uncultured Nostoc sp. | reverse complement strand
ACCACTACCTATACCACTACTACCTGTACCGCCACCTGTAGTGCCACCTATACCACTACTACCTGTACCGCTACCTGTACCACTACCTGTAGGGCTACCTATACTACTATTACCTGTACCGCTACCTGTAGTGCCAGTACCTGTTGTACCACCACTACCTGAGCTACTACCAGCACTGGAGCCTCCGCTACCGGAGCCTCCGCTTTGGGCAGAAACAGAAAAAGGTAAGGACAAAGAAGCGAAACTGATGGCAAAGACAGTAGCCAAAACAGCTTTAGATAAATCAAAAGACTTCATAGTCATGGTTCCTTTTATGTATGTTCTAGATTTCTTAGGTTGATTTTCAAAACCGATATTGTCTACTCAATCTACTGCTAAATTAGGGAATTTTTCACAAGATAAATTGAGGAGTCTTTAACCTAGTTTCTTTTGGAAAATCGAAAGCATTTTAAGCTCTCACACACAACAACTTAACTATTCCTCAGATTCAAACTAAATTCATAATTAGTAATTACTAGCTCATGATATAATTGTGAATCGAGTAACTAAGTTGCTTGTTCACAATGGCAAGGAATGATAATATTTATTTTTCATAAAATTACATTCATTTGCATCATAATTTTTAATTACTTAATTGTGAATTATTTCGTTATTCTTATTCAGGATAACTGCTATTTTTTTACTGGGCTTCTACCATAAGAGTAAAGTCAATTCTATCGCAGGAATTAATTTGGCATTAAATTTTAGCTTATGAACGTGAAGATAATGAAATTTGTTGGAGCTTGCAATTAGATAAGCAGCCTTCAAGATAACCACAATCTTCACACTGAGGGTTTTGCCCTGGATTGGTACATCCACAGGGAGGGTTCACAAAACATTCAGAATAATCTTTATGTGTTTGAGATTTTTCCAATATAAAGTGTAAAGCTGCTTCTTGTAGACAAAAAACAAAATCTTTAACCATAAAATCTCGTACCAATCATAATGAATATAACTATTTTTTAATTATTTATTTAGATACATTAACTAAGTAGTCAAGAATGGATAAAACCATACATACAAGATGTGAAGTGTAGCTTTGTTACCCTCTAGCGTAAACTAAAAACCTTTTAATTATTTACTTCGGCTTACATAAAAAGTACAAGCGATCGCTAAGTTAAACAGAATTTTGACCTTAATAAATCTAATGACTCTTTTTCCATTAACTTTTGTTATTTGGTAAACTAGAATTTTTAAACAGTTAGACCAGATGCTGCCAATAGTTGATATATATTAACAATAATATTTCACCTGAGAAATTATAACTTCATACTCTAGGTATGTCTTGTATTATACTTAAGGAATATTTTTATTGGTAAGTTAGTTTGTTATCTCATTTCACTTAACGACTGATACAAATTCTTTCCCCTCTGTTTCTCTACTAGCTGCACGAACATTAAACTAAAATAGTATTCCCAAAGATATATTCAGAATGGACTAGCCTTTAGTTTTCATCTATTTTGTATATCACGAAACTTCTTTGACTAGAGAATCATCTACCATCTTCAAAATAGCTCATGCGAACTGTAATATCTAAAATTTTGTTGTCGTGAGTGACCATTATTGGACTTTGGACAGAGAAAAAATGTTAGCGTAAATTTATGCCAACACTACAAATACTCTTAGACGAGCGCCCATATCTTCAATAACCTGGCGTATTTATCTTTAGATAGCTGGTTTTTAGGCGCCGACTTACTTAGATGCATATTTGAACATCGTTGCCAAAATTCCTGAGATTTATTTGGTGATTGCCGATAGTGGCTTTCAAGAGAAGGAATTCGTCAGTGTGCCACTAAGTCCAAAGCAGGTATCACTGTATGGGGTAAGCCACGGGGAACCGAACTTTTATAATTTTTACGTAGCATACAGATATTAATTTGAAAGCTATTAAACCGAAAATATACTGAAAAGTTCAGTACTAGTTATTTTATATAAGCGAAATATTACCGTGTTTTTTGAAGGCATCTATATATATTAAAGAATTCATTTCAGAGAATCTACGGTAACAAAAATCAAAGCGATCGCGGTACTTTTATTTCAATAAACCTTACATCCTCAACTTAAAAAACTCAGAAAGGATGACAGATAGAGGATGTAGAAGCCGCAACTGCTATTCTGTACTAGCCTAACGCTAGTACACGAAACCTCTGACAAACGCCGAACGTGTTCTTCTTTAGAGTATCAGAAACCACTCTCTAAGCCTCTGCGCGTCTACAGAGGTCTTAGTCTCAAAACCTCTTCCTTCGCACTTTGGCGCACTTTGGGCTTTGGTGAAGACTTGTGCAGTGTATAGGTTTTTATGATGGAATTTTTAAATAATTTTTTCTCTACTAGCCAGTTTATTCCCCACGGACATTGCTACCTCTGGAAACCAGGATTGGTATGGTTGCATCTCGTTTCAGATGTGTTAACTGGACTTGCTTATTATTCAATTCCAGTAATGTTGGTTTATTTTGTCCGTAAACGGCGAGATGTGCCTTTCGGTTGGATGTTCCTAATGTTTGGCATATTTATTGTTGCTTGTGGCACAACCCATTTAATGGATGTGTGGACGCTTTGGTATCCTACCTATTGGCTATCAGGGTTAATTAAAGCTATCACCGCTTTTATCTCAGTATTGACAGCCATAGAACTTGTGCCATTAATACCCCAGGCATTGGCTCTACCGAGTCATACCCAACTAGAGACTGCAAACTCACAACTAGCAAAGGAAATTGCTGAACGCATACGGACTGAGAAGGTGCTGAGAGAAAGTGAACAACGTTGGCAATTAGCTTTGCGCGGCAATAATGATGGAATTTGGGACTGGAATGTTAAAACCAATGAAATGTTTTTTTCAGTTCGCTGGAAGGAAATGCTCGGTTACGAAGACGAGGAAATTTCTAACTATTTAGATGAATACCTCACACGAGTGCATCCCGATGATCTGGACTGGGTGACACAAGCAGTTCAAGATCATTTTGCTCAGAAAACACCGTTTTATGCTATCGAGTATCGATTTTTATGTAAAGATGGCACTTATAAATGGATTTTGGATCGAGGTCAAGCACTGTGGGATGAAAATGGTGACGTAGCGCGGATGGTAGGCTCACATACTGACATCACTGAGCGCAAGCAAGCAGAGAAGGCACTAAGTAGTCTACTTAACCAACTAGAAAGCAAGGTTGAGCTACGGACAGCAGAGTTAACAAAAATTAATCAATCACTACAGGCAGAAATTACTGAGCGCCAGCGAATAGACCAAGCATTGCGAGAAAGCGAACAACGATTCCGTGCTACATTCCATCAAGCTGCTGTTGGCATCGCCCATATAGCTATAAATGGAAGGTGGTTGTTAGTTAACCAGAGGCTTTGCGATATTGTCGGTTATACACCTAAAGAACTACAGTTGCTAACTTTCCAAGATATTACTCATCCAGATGATCTTGATGCCGACTTGAAATATATTAATCAGATTTTAGCAGATAATATTCAAACTTATTCCATAGAAAAGCGTTATTTCTGCAAAGATAGCTCCATTGTTTGGGTTAATGTCACCGTATCTTTAATGCGCGAACCGAATGGGGAGCCAAAGTATTTTATTTCTGTGGTTGAAGACATTAGCGAACGACAAGCCGCACTGCGCGATCGCAAGCAGTGGGAGGAACAAATTCAAGCATCACTCTTAGAAAAAGAGGTGTTATTAAAAGAAATTTACCATCGGGTCAAAAATAATTTACAGGTTATTTCTAGTTTGTTAAGCTTGCAATCTGCTTACATCAAAGATCCAGACGATTTAGTAATATTTAAACAAAGCCAGCAGCGAATTGCATCAATGGCTTTAATTCACGAAAAATTGTATCAGTCTCAAGACTTGGCAAGAATTAATTTTGGTGAATATATTCGAGATTTGGTAGCAAGTTTATTTAGTGCTTATGAAGTCAATGAAGATGCGATCGCTCTGAGAGTAAATATCGATGAGCAAGTATTTCTCGGCTTAGATACAGCAATTCCCTGTAGTTTAATTATCCATGAACTTGTATCTAATTCTTTAAAATATGCATTTCCAACAGGTAGAAATGGTACAATTTATATCGGAATAAGCAAAAATACTGACCATCAGGTTATACTTATAGTTAGTGATGATGGAATTGGTTTACCATCGAATTTCAATTTTAAAAACATGGCCTCTTTAGGGTGGCAGTTAGTAGATGCTTTAACCAATCAACTTGCAGGTAATATTGATATCCAAGGTGCTAGCGGAGTAGAGTGCCAAGTGAAATTTACATTAATATAAAATGACTAAAATATGACAAACGCAAAAATTTTAGTTGTGGAAGATGAAGCTATTGTTGCTAAAGATTTGCAGCATCGACTTATAAAATTCGGTTACACGGTTCCTGCTATAGCTTCTTCAGGAGAAGAAGCAATTAATAAAGCAATGGAAATATTCCCCGATTTAGTGCTAATGGATATTAAGCTAAAAGGGTCGATGGACGGGATAGAAGCTGCCGAAGAAATCTATAAACGTTTGGATATTCCAGTAATTTATTTGACTGCTTATGCAGATGAGAACACATTAAGCCGAGCTAAGATAACTGAGCCTTTTGCTTACCTAATCAAACCTTTTAAAGAAAGAGAACTACAAATAAATATTGAAATAACTCTAACAAAACATGGTTTAGAAAGACAATTAAAGGTAAATAAAAAATGGCTAGATGCACTTTTAAAAAGTATCAGCGATGGTGTCATTGCTAGCGACATGCAAGAATTGGTAACTTTTATGAATCCGGTTGCCGAAAATCTAACCGGATGGAAACAGGAAGAAGCTTATGGTAGAAATTCATCAGAAATATTCAATATTGCTAATGCAGAAACTCATGACTCTATTGAAAGTCCGATCATAAAAGTTCTTGAAGATGGTGTTATCGTAAGTCTTCCAGCAGAAACTATTCTGATTACTAAAGGCGGTGGAGAAATACCAATTGATGACAGTGTTGCACCAATTAAAGATGAGCAAGATAATATTACAGGTGCTGTATTAGTTTTTCGAGATATTACTGAGCGCAAACGAGCGATTGAGGCGCGTAAAAAGCAAATTGAGCAAGAGCAACTTCTGGTGCAATGGGAGGAGATAAATCAACTCAAAAATGACTTTTTGAATTTAGTTTCCCATGAACTGCGATCGCCTCTGAGTAATATAAAGTTAATGATTCAAATGATACAAGCATCTCCTGGTATTGAAGAAACTCAACGCTATCTAGAAGTGATGGAAAGTGAGTGCGATCGCGAGCTAGGACTAATTAACGATTTACTAGACTTACAACGCTTGGAAAGCTCATCCTATCCAGTGATGACACCTGATTCCTTGCTCTTACAACAGTGGTTACCTTGGGTTATTGAGCCATTTCAAATCCGTGTTCAAGAACATCAGCAAACTCTACAGATAAATCTCGCTTCAAATCTCCCGCCGTTGTTCTCAGATAGCATTAGCTTGGAACGAATTTTAGTAGAATTGGTTAATAATGCCTGTAAATACACACCTGCGGGTGGTGAAATTGTCCTAAGTGTACGTCACAATTCCTCGGAAGTGCCCACAAAAACTATTATTACTATCAGTAATTCAGCAGAAATTTCGATAACAGAGTTACCACGAATCTTTGAAAAATTTTATCGCGTTCCCAATGCAGATATCTGGAATCAACGTGGTTCGGGATTAGGTTTACCTATAGTAGAGAAATTAGTCGAACAACTGCAAGGAAACATTCAAGTAGAAAGCAGTAATGGATGGACGACATTTACTGTCACATTGACTGATTTATAGATTTTTAGCTTCTATTAAAATTTTTGCATATAGCTAGAGGCACACATTTATACGCCCCTACAACCGATTTATGTGTCACAAACATTCTTGTAAATGGTATGAGATAATTAATCCAAATTATTAAATTCAGAAAAATGTCATTACGTATACCTTCCACACCTCAAGGTTTTAGTGCATTCATTACTAATTTGGGAATACGAGATACAACTGATGATTTTGTATTTATTAAATCATCAGTTCCTTGTGTTGCTGATGGAGTCTTTACTCAAAGTCTTTTTGCCGGGCCAAGCGTTACTATTAGCCGTAATAATTTAAAAGATTCACAAGCACAAGGAATTGTTGTTATATCTAAGAATGCAAATGTAGCTAATGGTTCTGTTGGTATCGCTGACGCCCAAGAGGTTCTGCAATTAGTTGCAACCGAAACTGGAATTGCTGCACATAATATTGTGATAGCTTCTACAGGTGTAATTGGCAGACGTTACCCGATTGAAAAAATCCGGGCAGGTTTATTAGGATTGGGGAAAAATTTGACTAATGCTGATTTTCATGCCGCAGCCCGTGGTATTATGACGACCGATACAGTACCAAAACTAGCGACACGGCAAATAGGCAATGCCAAACTGGTAGGAATTGCTAAAGGTGTTGGCATGATTGAGCCTAATATGGCTACCCTCCTAACTTTCTTTTTTACTGACGCGGCAATTTCTGCAAATAGCCTTCATTCTATTTTTCGCTCTACTATAGATAAAACCTTTAACTGCCTAAGTGTAGATACTGACACTTCTACTAGTGACTCTGCTGTGATTCTAGCTAATGGAATAGCCGGTGAAGTTTCAGAAGCAGATTTTGCTAGTGCATTGCAAGAAGTTGCACAAGAATTGGTGCTGAAAATTGCCAGAGATGCAGAAGGCGCTACCAAAATTATTGAGGTGACTGTAGATTCGGCGATTAACTATGCACAAGCTAAAACAGTAGCTAAAGCAATTGTGAATTCACCATTAGTAAAAACCGCCGTCTATGGGGCAGATCCGAATTGGGGACGAGTCGCTATGGCTATAGGTAAATGTGAAAATGAACAGCAGATAAATCCAGAAATAGTTGTTATTAGTTTTGATAACGTAAAAGTTTATCCTAATAGCTTAACTGATGAAAATCTGGAACAGTTGCGGCAAATCATGTCCAAAGATCAAGTAAGAATTCATGTTAGCCTCAATATTGGCGACGCCTCTGCAACTGTATGGGGTTGCGATCTTTCAGAGGGCTATATAGAAATTAATGGCAAATATTCAACTTGATTAACTAGAAAAGACGCGAAATTTTGCGTCTCTACATAGGTTGATACTACGGTTAATCGGAATCCAACCCTGCCAGCAGTTTTGTAAGGTGTGTTATGCCGTAGACTAACGCACCATCCCATATTTTCGGTGCGTTATGGACATTAGCCCTAACGCATCCTAACAGATTCAAGCCTGGATGAGGTTTTCCTACTTGTATAGGTAGCCCAGCCAGCAATGAGAGAAATGGCATCAGTCAAAATGCGGTTATGTGCTTTATCTTATGGGCAATTCCACGGTGATGACATTAGTCCTCATCTAGAGATGGATAAATGGCGCAGGTACATTAAGAACTAATTGCTTTGTCAAAAAAGTTGACGCAGGTAGTTATAATGTATTATAGTATATTACATAAGAAATGAGTTAGATTAAAAAGGTTTCCTAAACAGTACAGCGCGGTGAAAATAAAATTACCATTTGTACGCAATTAGTTAATATTACCAGAAAAATTTTTCAAAATCTCATACTTAAGCTCAAATAACTCGACTAACGCCACATAATTAATAAATATGGATTTTGACTATTTTAGAAGTAATGAAGGCACTCCAACAAATAATACCCGGCAGAGCTTGCTTGCTAGCGGTTGGCGACCGTTTAACCGAGAATTAGACTGGGGGTTTTTGTGGCAACTGTTGTATAGTGACTCCCGCGAATTAACTCAAAAAAGTTTGAATTTAGTGAGTAATCTTGCTGATGTTTTGGGACGAAATAATTATGCTTGGTGGGCTAATTTATTAAATGTTGTATCTGATAATACCCGCTACGAAGTTGAAAAGTTTTGGAATTACATCACGCCAGATCCTCAATCACCAGATCATCGCTACAAAGATGTTTTGAGTACGGAAACGCCCATCGTCCAATTTGTCAGTCGTAGTAGTATTCCCATTGATTATGTTCTTAACCGACTACAAGAAATTACTGTACTGCGAGTTTTAGGTGTGTTGGGCAATCCCGACATTATTACCCAGTATTACTCAGAAAGAGATTTTTATTTTCCTATAGATAAATTTGTTAGCTGGGAACGCTTAGACGTTATCAATACTGTTTATGCTTACTGGGCGAAGTCTGACGTTTGGTTACAAATTGATCCCTACGATCGCGGGCGACGACAATATACTTTAATGGCGAAAAATCTTGCGCCACTAATTAACAAAGCAACTTACGACTTAGCAGTTATGCTGAGTGGATATCAAAGTCGTGTAGGCAAGGTTCACAGTCAATTTAACATTCGCACATTTCCAGCAGATATCCAAAACTTTACTGATTCTGTACAACAAGCGATTCTGAATCAAAACCAGTTAGCGGTTGTTGTACATGGGCAACCAGGTACAGGTAAAACAGTCTGGACACAGGCAGTTGCAAAAGAAATTCTTGTACCTTTAGGATATGTAATTTTTATTTTAGATCATGATGCGATCGCTAACTTTGTCCCACCGACTTACATAGAGCGTATTTGTATCGTTATTAACGAAGCTGATAATCTAGCGCAAAATCGTGCTTCTGAGGTAGCGCAATACAATAACAAAACCGAACACATTCTGAGTTTGCTAGATGGCACTTTGTATCAGAGTGTAATTGATGAGTCTGGTATTCAGATGCAGCAACGCTTAGTTGTGTTGATGACTTGTAATACTACTGAAAGATTAGATCCAGCCATGTTACGTAAGGGCAGGGTGGATTTAATATATGAGTTTACGCAACTATTTATTTGAAGTTTCAGCAATTTTGCCAAAGTTTTACTTGTTTTTGTGATACAAGTTGATGTTCTTTGCGCCAAGCTTGGGGAGGTAAACCGTGATGTTGGCGAAACTGACGGGAGAAATGAGACACATCTTGATAGCCCAATGCTTTCGCTATCTTCTCGACTGTCTGATCATTATTTTGGAGTAGAAAACGTGCTCCAGCCATCCGGCGTTTGACAATCCAGCAGTTTACAGTCTCGCCTGTTTGCTTTGCTACTCGGTTTGTTAAATAAGCAGGTGAGTAACCAACAGCAACAGCCACATCACACAAAGTAATTCCTTGATGATAATGGGCTTCGATAAAGTCAAAAACTTCTTTTAATTGGGGAATGTAGGGAAAAATTGACTTGAGAGGCATCATGATTTCTGTATCAGGGGCTTCTCTACTAGAGACTTCTCTATCGGCTTCGCCAACGCTAACGTCAACACCAGCACCTTCAGCGATCGCTGTAGTATTATCTGCAAATACTGATTTTGGAGCTTTTTCCAATTTCATCGCCCACCAGTATTGGAGAGTAGCTTGCTTTTGCAAACGAATAGCGATCGCCCTTAGTAATTCGTCTAGTGTAGAGGGTTTGGTAAGATAGTCGTCTGCTCCTAATTCCATAGCTTTGCGAACATCTGCTTTGGTACTACTACCAGTCAGAAAAATGAAAGGAATAATTGCTGTAACAGGATCTTGGCGTAGCGTATTTAAAACGCTATAACCATCCATATCAGGCATTGTAATATCGCAAATTACTAAGTCAGGTATATGCTCTTGTGCTTGTTGGATACCAGCAAGACCGTTGTCAGCACCTATCGTATCAAAACCTTTAGCCTCAAGACCCATTAAATAAAGATTGCGGGTAACGTTATCATCTTCAATGACGAGAATTTTCTTTGGTGATTCTTGCATAATTTTTATTACCATAACTGTTTACAGAAGCTGCTTACTATACTCTTTGGTGAGTATGTAAATAGGCATAAAATTAATTACTTTATTCCGAGAGTTATGATTGTTAAGCTGTTAATTAAGAATTTTCTTAATTTCAACATTCATAACTCTGAAATACTAAACTCTGATTTGATTAATGGCAACATCACAGTAAACGTAGTACCCGCATTAAGTTGACTTTCTACAGAAACTTGACCGTGATGTAAATCTACAAGGGTTTTAAGAATTGATAGCCCTAATCCAGTACCAGGTATATGATCAATATTACTACCACGGTAAAATGGCTCAAATATTCGTTGTTGGTCTGCTACTGAAATACCGATACCCCTATCTTTGACCTGAAAAATTACTTTCTCATTTTTGCAAGAAAGTTTCAATTCAATTGCAATTTGGGAGGGAGAATACTTTATTGCATTATCAAGTAAATTTTTCAAAATCGGCTCTAACAGTTTTTTATCTATACAGGCTGTCAAAGAGTTATGTGGACTTACAAAATTAATCGGAATTTGTCTAACGCTCATCTGCATTTGGGCAACTAAATCATTACAGAATCCAACTAACTCCAGTGGTTTTGGTTCACAGTTTATTTTTGCTGCTTCTGCCTTAGAGAAGAACAAAATATCATCCAACATCTGACTGAGCTGTTCGGTAGCTTTTTGAATATGATCTAGTAGTGGTTGTATTTTCTTCTGTGTACGTTTGTCTACTTCTTCCTTTAGTAAGCTATTAGAAAATGAAACAATATTCAGTGGTGTACGGAATTGATGGCAAACCATAGAAAGAAAACGCGCTCTGAGTTCGCTAAGTTGTTTTGCTTGTTCTAAAGCTTGGTTAAGACCTAATTCTGCATATTTGTAATCAGTAATATCGATGCCTGCAATCATTTCTACTGGTTTTCCACCAAAATCCAGCCCTCCATCTAGCATTGCAACCGCGCAAGCTAGCCAGCGCTCCGTACCGTTTTTTGTCAGAATATTCATCTCCTGATATTCAAAGTTACTTGCTTCACCGTGCTTACGTATATGCCTGCGTTTTTTGCTTTTAATCAGTCTGCGAAGATCAAAGCCTGTTAACAGTTCCTCTTGTGTGTAGCCAGTGAGTTGTTCTACTGCTGGATTTATATAGCAAAGCCGCGTGTCTTGAATCAGAAAAGTACTAGTATCTGCCGTTTCTGCTAAAGTCCGAAATCTAGCTGCATTTAGCCGTAATGCTTCTTCAGTCCGTTTTGATTCAGTAATGTCCCAAATACTCCACACTCTACCAATAATTTTGCCATCGAGCCACTGAGGTTTAGAGTAGTGTGCAAAAACTTTTCCATCATTCAATTCCAAAATGTCGTAGCTCTCGAAATCAGATTGGCTAGACACTTCCCAAATCAGCCGATTAAAGGCTTGGGGATCTTTAAGTTGATTCTCAAAAAAGGCTTTGCATCGAGGACATTTCTTAGATAGTATTAAGGACTCTGGGATCTGCCACATATCCACAAATTTCTGATTCAAGCTCAGAATATCTCCCTCAAAGTTAACTGCAACAATACCAATGGCAGTAGATTCGAGAGTAGAACGAAGTAAAGAAAGAGATGTTTCTAATTCTACTTCTTTGGACTTGAGTTGAGAAAATTCCTGTTGCAAATTGTCTTTGGCATCCCTTAATTCATCAGTCCACTTTTGCACGCTAAGTTCTACTATTTCATCACTTATCTCACGAGCAAAAGCACAGCCAAATTCCATATTTTGTTGTTTTACATGGCTAATGGATATTTCTACCAGAAATATCCGACCTCTTTTTGTCCGGTAGCGAGATTTAAAGGTAAGGGAATTCTGGGAGCTAATATCTGACCAATTGTGCAGAGAGAAATCTACATCTATATCATGCAGCCTCATGGAAAGTAATTCCTCACGGGAATACTCAGTCATTCGGCAAGTAGCATCGTTGACGTAGAGAAACTGTGCGTTTTCTCCTAAACAGAAGGCTGCATCTACAGCATGATTTATTAGGAAGTGAGCAAACTTCATCTCTACTTCTGGCTGTAGTACCCGTTGATTATTTGATCTAGCTAATGTAGAATCGCTAGAATTCATATTCCTATTTCCTCCTGGTAATCAATCAGTACCATAGCCATTAATGAGTTAATAGTCATAACTTACTAAAATCTTTGGGGCACCGTTAGGCTGTTCAAAAATCAGATTAGTTAGTAAATTAAAAAATATTACTAATCCTGTTAACAAAACTTATCATACCAATAAACAAGGGATTATTAAACCAAACTTTCCTAAAACAAACTAAACATTTAAAATTTATTGTTTCTGTACTAAGCAGCTTTTTATAGTTACACAAAATTTAGACGAATCAAATCTAGATTTGTCAATAAACCTTATTAGATAAGAGTTGAAAACTCCTAATCTATAAAGTAAAAAAAATAAATATTTGACATTTAAACTAGCCCTGCACCAGAGCCAACTTAGGTTTATGGTTTACCAACCAAACGCTTTGACGAACTAAACTATAGGTGTAGAGTCGTTTGATTCTCAACATAAATGAATTTGCAGTGCTGGGCTTGGCTTCAATGAAAAATTTTACTCCTCAACTTATTTTTCTTAAATTATCTTAACTTACTCTCTCAGGGATTTAACTACAAAAGAATATACTTAGTCATCCATCCTCAGAAATACATTTGTATTAGAGATATCACAGTTACTTTACGTGTGTTTTTGATTTGGTTGTTATATATAAAAAATTATTAGTGATAATGTACGGTATTTGTGCTATGGGATACGTCAGAAATAATGAGTTTTATCAAAAAATCACCTACTTAATATTTAGCCATCCCTCTAAGGAAAGACAAAAGCTAAATAATTATGTATTTTTCGTTACAAAGAATTGCATCAATAAGTTCTTAGTGGCAATATAAAGACCGCCAAACTATTGTAATTATGCTCGTGCTTTAATTCGGATAATTTGTAACGGCGAGTTCAATAGTGAATAATCAAGCTTTATTCTCGACGTTGACTGCTTCGGGGTGAGGCTGGAAAACTAGGATTTACGCACAGTAAATCCCCCAAACCCTTTCAAAACAGGACTTTTAAGGTTTTGCCGATTGTAGAAAGTGGCGTAGGTTAGAGGAAACCTAAAAGCAAAAGAATTGACAACCAGATCAAAAGATTTTCTATTGTAAATTTGGTAATGTGTTTTTACAGCGATCGCAATATATCAATCTTTCTGAATAACTAAGTTGGAAATGTCCCAATCACGATAAAAACGAAAGAATTTACAGCCTCATCAAAATATTTTTCATTGCAGATAGGCTTTTATCATAGTATATATCACCAGATATGCACCTCTGCAAGAGGCTCGTTAATTAGAGCAGCGTTATTAAACTTAACTATATTGAGTTTTGTAAAGTTTATGAGAAGCGCTTGAATTAAGGTTATTTGCTAGTTTATAGCCTTTTATATGGTTTAGTTTTTCCCCGCCGACCTACTTAAGCACTGTAGTCATCATAGTAAAAACGAAAGATTTGACATTCTCATCAAAGGATTTTTGATTGCACAACAGTCTTTGTGTCCCTTATTCTGGTGACAAGAAGCACAGTATTGATTGCTGTATGCTTTTGGTAAAAGTTTTTGGTAATGCGCTCACAAGCATCAATCAGCAGCGATTAACCGTTTCTACCAACGACCAAGCTAGGTCATAGCTGTGAAAGCAACAGAGTCGTTTGTATTAAATATTTTCATCTCTGTGATTGTAAACTAAAAAGCCTTTATGTAATTTATGTAACTGCGTGAAACTAATGAGTCAAAACTATACTGGTTCAAACTCTCCTCTAATCACTACTGAGCCATACAAGGAATTTCCAGCAAACAGATATGTAGAATCTGCGTCTGACGTTTCTCGTCAGGTTGATGAATCGGAGAATAACAAGGAAATTCAGCCTTTTTTAAACGACGAAACACCCCCAACCCTCTCAGTTGCCGATGCGATCGCTCAGATGTTGGTAAATTTGGGAGTAAGCTACGCTTTTGGTGTCGCAGGTGGTGCGATGGCAAGCCTTTGGGGAGCGCTGTCAAATAGCAGTATCGACGTGTTGAACTTCCGCCATGAATCAGGAGCCGCATTTGCAGCGACCGAAGCATACTTTGCCAATAATCGTCCCACTGTAGTTTTTACCACAGCAGGGCCGGGGATCACAAATGCCCTCACCGGGTTATTTGCGGCTCGTGGTGAAGGTGCAAAGGTGATTTTGTTGTCAGCTTGCACCTCAGCACCGCAACGTGGACGTTGGGCAATTCAAGAAACCAGCACTTACACATTGCCTAGTGGGGGAATTTTTACCCCAGGAGCGTTATTCAACTATGCAATCACCATTGAATCTGCGGCTCAACTACCGCAGATTTTCCGCAAACTTGCTTTGGCTATGGCGCAACCAGGCGGATTTGTCGCCCATTTGAGCATTCCCACCGCAGTGCAGGCAAGTTTAGTTGAGAATATATCTTTGCCTCAACTAGATGTTACTCCGTTTCCGATGACCGCTTCAAAACAAGCGATCGCTAAATCTGTAGAGTTATTATCATCTGGCCCCTTTGCTATCTGGGTTGGTTTTGGTGCGCGTGACGCAGCAGAGGAAATCATTGAACTCGCTGAAAAAACCGGAGCAGCCGTCATGTGTTCACCCCGTGGTAAAGGTATCTTCCCTGAAGATCATCCCCAGTTTGTGGGTGTTACAGGTTTAGGCGGTCATGCTTCCGTCTTGACTTATATGGAACAGCAACCTCCACTCCGCACACTCGTATTAGGAACCCGCCTTGGTGAACCGACTTCTTTCTGGAGTTCGGCGCTAGTTCCAAAAGAAGGTTTTGTACATGTAGATATTGATCCCGAAGTGCCAGGTGTAGCCTATCCACACGTTGAAACTTTCGGAGTTCAGTCTGACATCAAAGCTTTTGTGGAAGAGTTATTGCAGCAATTACCAGATGCTCCTGATTCCACAACTTTGCCGCTACCTCGTCCAGAACCCAAAGCAATTGAACCTGCACCAGAGGTAGATTATCCAGTGCGCCCAGAAGTATTGATGGCAGCAATTCAAAAGATAATTGTTGAAAATACCGATGCCATAGTAATGGCGGAGTGTGGTAACTCCTTTACTTGGTCAACTCATCTACTCCAATTTTCCGAAGCCAATCGTTACCGAGTCAGCACCGGAGTCGGCGCAATGGGTCACGCCGTCACCGGAGTATTGGGTGCAGCACTTGCAAGCAATAGCAAAGCTGTAGGGATTGTAGGCGATGGAGCAATGCTGATGAATAACGAAATCAGCACAGCCGTGAAATACAAAATTCCTGCAATCTGGATTGTACTCAACGATGCGCGTTACAACATGTGCCATCAAGGGATGAAAGTCTTGGGATTAAAGGGCGCAGATGCAACACTTCCACCAACAAACTTCGCCATGATTGCTCGTGGTATGGGAGCAGAAGCGCTCGTAGTCGTCAGAGAGTCAGAAATTGAAGCAGCATTAGAACAAGCGATCGCATCAAATGCTCCTTTTCTGATCGATGTAGTGATTGACGCTGATCGGCCAGCACCCTCTGGTGGACGTAATAAAGGTTTAGCAGCACAAGGAGTCAAATCAAGTTCGGCTAAAAATCCAGCCAAGCAAGTTTCATTTCCAATGGTTTAACTTTAAAACCTGACAATTCTTTCAATTGTTATAGACACTAAAACATCTTAAGCATTCAGCAAAAGACAAAGGATGAATTTAGAAGCGGTAAAAACTTTATTCCAGCCAAAAAACTACACCTAATCAACTGGAATTCAAAATTTTTTATTTTTGATCCCCAAGTCTTTTCTTAACTCCATCCAAATAATAATGTTCGAGAGTGTTTTTGTGTCTATATTTTTACATTTTGTAATGCAAATTACTTTCTCTAACCAATACTAAACAATATCGAGAGGTGAAAATGCTGCTATTTGAAACTGTTAGAGAAATGGGTCACGAACAAGTTCTCTTCTGTCATGGTAAAAATCCCGAAATTAAGGCGATTATTGCTATCCATGACACGACCTTGGGTCCAGCGATGGGAGCTACAAGACTCTTGCCTTATGTCAACGAAGAAGCTGCTTTAAAAGATGCACTTCGTCTGAGTCGTGGGATGACATATAAAGCCGCCTGTGCCAACATCCCGGCTGGTGGCGGAAAAGCAGTCATTATCGCTAATCCTGAAAATAAAACAGATGATCTGTTAAGAGCTTACGGACGTTTTGTTGATAGTCTGAATGGGCGTTTTATTACCGGACAAGATGTCAATATTACCCCTGGCGATGTGCGGACAATCAGTCAAGAAACAAAACATGTTGTTGGGGTGTCAGAAAAATCTGGTGGCCCTGCTCCCATAACATCACTAGGAGTTTTTCTAGGAATTAAAGCTGCTGTAGAGTCTCGTTGGCAAAGCAAAAGACTTGATGGCATGAAAGTTGCAGTTCAAGGCTTAGGAAACGTAGGTAAAAACCTCTGCCGCTACTTACATGAGCATGATGTCAAGCTTTTTGTTAGCGATGTAGATCCAGTAAAAGCGGAAGAAGCAAAACGGCTTTTTGGCGCAACTATTGTAGAACCCGCCGAAATTTACTCTCTTGATGTAGATATATTTGCTCCTTGCGCTTTAGGAGGAATTCTTAATAGTCATACAATTCCTTTCTTAAAAGCTTCCATTATTGCTGGTGCAGCTAATAATCAATTGGAGAATGAGCAACTACATAGTCAAATGCTTGCCAAAAAAGGGATTCTTTACAGCCCTGATTATGTAATTAATGCTGGAGGGTTAATCAACGTTTACAACGAAATGATTGGCTATGACGAAGAAAAAGCTTTTAAGCAAGTGCATAACATTTATGACACACTACTAGCAATTTTTGATATTTCTAAACAGCAGGGAATTACTACCAATGATGCTGCTAAACGATTAGCAGAAGACCGGATTCAGAGCGGTAAACGAAAAAGGACTAAAGCGATCGCAGCTTAATTATTATTATCTTAAGGAGTTGAAAGTGGAAAAAAATACATTTGCAACATCAGCTTACATTGCTACTTCACCAGAGAGCGCCTTTGAGTACCTTTGTAGTTTAAAAAACTTAGACGAATGGACGCTCTATAGCCGGATGAAAGAGCAAATTGACGAAGATACCTGGCTCGGCACTGCCTCTGGTTATCACAAAAACCTCTATTATCATGTTAAAAAATTAGAAAACCCGCTTTTTTATGGCATTGAGTGGCACTGTGGATTAGAGTATCAGAAATATTTTCAGGTTTATCCAGTTTTGTTATTTCCCACCGACTACATCGAGCCGGGAACAGATGAAAAAGGTGTATACTTTCATTGGTTGAGTTTTGTCGATCCAAAACGACAAACTCAGATGATTATGCAGGGAATTCACACGGTACATACTTCCGAGTGTCGTTCTCTAAAAGGTAATTTGGAACGCAAGGCTGGTCTGACCTCAGCAGCTAAAGGAAGCCACTTTATCGATACTGACACCATCTATGTTGATGCCCCAATTGAAATCGGCATTGAATACTTAAAAGACCTACGAAACATAGATGAGTGGGCACATTTGCTGCGCCCAAATGGTGATATTACTTCTGATTCAGGTGAATTCAAAGATGAATATAACCAGAAAGTAAAAGTTTCCGTGCGGGTTCATAGTCTGAGCAAATACTACTTGCTTGAACAAGAACAGTTTTATCCAGACTACGAATATTATCAGCGTTCTGTAGCGTTACTCATCCCAACCGCTTATGCATTCGCTGACCCCGAAGCTTCAGGTTTTATTCTGCATCGAATCACATTCTGGAAAACAGATGGAACCGTCACCCACGGCAAACTTCAAATTGAAGACTTTGGCGCTGAGAGCATGAACATCAAACGTTTACTCGAAGCCAAAGCTGGAAACCTCAAATCATTTGACCGAGGAATGAGCTATCTACCAAAAACTCCAGAAGCACTAGTTACCAACTAAAACCTCAGCGTGCCTCTGCGCTTCCCTCAGTGTTACTCTGCGTTTAAAATTCACCCCTAAATTCCCCACGATTAGCTGTATTGCAACACATGAAACTGAAACAACTTACCATTACTATTCTCACTTTTTGTGTTGCAGGTTTTTCTGGAATCAAAGCTGCCTCAGCTGCATCCTTTTCAGTAATCGCCGACGGTCTATATAACGCCGGAGGTCTGAGCTTTAGCCCTGATGGTAATCTCTATGTTACAGAGGCGGGAATAGGGGGAAGTGGAGGTTGTGTTCCACCAGCAAGCGGTCAAGGCGATTCTTTATGCTATGGCACAAGTGGGGCAGTTACCAAAATTGAGAATGGTAAAACCGAACGCATACTTACAGGACTTTCTTCCTTAGCATTACCAGATGGTACTGGAGCCGCCGGGCCTCGTGACATCAAATTTGATGCTCAAGGTAAACCTTATGTTCTAATTGGGTATGGCGCTAATCCAGCCTTTCGCGATCGCAATTTAGGTAACACCGACCTCGGTAAAATCATCGCTCCCGACTTTAATACCAATACCTGGAAGAGTGTTGCCGATTTAGCTAACTATGAACTCGCCAACAATCCTGATGGTGGTGATGTCGGTAGCAATCCCTTGGGTTTCGTGATAGATGGCAAGAAGTTGGTTGCAGTTGATGCAGGTGCAAACGACTTCTTAAGCGTTAATACTGATGGCAGTAATTTGCAGACAATAGTTGCGTTTCCCCAAGACATACTAGCTAATCCCGTCTTTCCACCCTCCGGTACACCATCTAATGAACCAGCACAGGTTCCATCTCAAGCTGAAGTGGTGCAATCGCAATTTGCAACTCAACCAGTACCCTCAAGTGTGACCAAAGGCCCTGATGGCGCTTATTATGTCAGCCAATTTACAGGTTTTCCCTTCCCTGAAGGTGGGGCAAAAATCTATCGAGTCGGTGCTGATGGTAAGCCAACAGTATATGCAGATGGTTTTACCCAACTCACAGACTTGGAATTTGATACTGAGGGCAATTTGTACGCTTTGCAGTACGCCAATCAGTCAGCTTGGAAGGGTGATTTTGATGGTTCTGTCATCAAAATAGCTGCCGATGGGACACGCACAACTCTTCTAAGTGGGAATGGATTAGAGTCGCCTAGTGCCTTGACTATTGGTGCTGATGGTGCAATATACGTCACAAACCGAGGCGATCGCCCAGGACAAGGACAAGTTCTCAGAATTGAAAATACCAAGTCTGTTCCTGAACCTGATTCTGCTTTAGGCGTATTAGCGATCGGTGCTTTTGGTGTTGGTTGCTTGCACAAAAAGAGAGCTACTAAACTCCTCAGAAATGGAGCCGTGGCACTCAAGTAAAGAGTTTCAAACCAATCCTACGTTCCTTAAAAAAAGTTTTCCACTTATTTAATTCTCAATCTCTAAAGGTATGAAACTCAAATCATTTGCTCTTAAATCTGTTACATTTTGTTTTGCTGCTATTTGTGGAACAGCATCTGCACAAGCTGCAACACTAACGCCAATTGTCGATGGAGTCAGTAATGCACGGGGTGTTAGCTTTGGCCCTGACGGCAGTCTCTACGTAGCAGAGCCAGGTATCGGAGGAAACGGAAATTGCCAACCATCTCCGAGTACCCTGTTTCAGCCTATCTGTGCTGGTAATACTAGTTCACTGGTTAAAGTTGCACCAGACGGCACCAAAGAACGTATATTTAATAACTTTGAGTCTCTAGCAGAACAACCCACTGGCAACCAAGGCGCTGGTATTGAAGATATACAATTCGATTCTCAAGGGAATGCTTATCTGCTGACTGGCTTTGCTGGTTATCCAGGAAACCGCGATCTAGCAACACTTAACCTTGGTTCGCAATCGGTACTCCCACCACAGCAACTTGCGACTTTCCCGCCATCAACACCCGATAAGGTTTTGAATACACCGCTTCTAGCACAACTGTACAAAGCTGACTTGAACACGGGAGCTATCACCAGTATTTTTGACTTTGCCAAGTATGAAGTCACCAAAAATCCAGATAAAGGGGATGTAGTTACCAATCCCTATGACCTGGCTATTAGTGGCGATAATGCTTATGTGGTTGATGGAGGCGGGAACACTGCTTACAAAATCAAGCTTGACGGAAGTAAGTCCGAGGCGATCGCAATTCCTAAAAATACAATTAGTAAATCAGATTTACCACCAGGATTACAATTACCTCCTGGCCTATTAGAGGAGCTTCCTGGAGGAAAAGTAGCAATTCAAGCAGTACCCACAGGTGGCGCAATTGGCCCTGATGGAGCTTTATACGTTGGCGAATATACGGGTTTTCCTTATCCAGAAGGTCAATCACGAATTTTCCGCATTGGCGATGATCTCAAACCAGAAGTTTTTCTGGATGGATTTACGCACATCACAGACCTAACCTTTGATGAAAAAGGCGATTTGCTCGTCTTACAGTTCAGCGATAAGTCCCAGTTAGGGGGTGACATTACAAATCTACCTGGTTCTCTGATTCAAGTTGCTCCTGATGGCACTCGCACAACACTCGTTGCAGCAGGTCAAGGGCTAGATTCGGCTGATGGAATTGATATTGGCCCTGACGGCAAGATTTATATTACCAATCGCGGTGTCGGCGTAGGACTAGGGGAGGTTGTTCGAGTGGATGGTATCGTTACACAAACAGTCCCCGAATCTGGTTCAGTAATCGGCTTATTAGCACTTGCTGGTGTAGGCGCAACTGGTGCGATCGCCAAGCGCAAACGCCAACACAAGTTGGGTGAAGAGTTACTACCCAAAGCAGAGATAGTCTAATTCCTCATTACCTGGTGTCAGGTAATAGTTAGAGAATAGGCTGCTGCCTCACACAGAAAGTTGCATTTCAAACAGGAGGCAGCAGCCCGAATATTAGGGTTCCCGAACTAGGACTGGGAACGAATATTAGTCTAGGAAAGAGTATACACTCATACAACCAGGACTTCAAACTTATGGGATTAGTCAAAAATTTGTCAATCGGCATTCTCGGTACTGGATTCATGGTGCTGGCAACAGCAGCGCAAGCCAAAGCTGTAACATTAACTTACGACAGAAGTATCGGTGAACCGGGCTTTGGCCCTGGGCAACTGTTTGTTCCCCAAGGCATAGCGGTGGATGACCAAGGGAATACCCTTATATCTAACGGACGCGGTGTTAACCCCGATGGTACTCCTAACTACAACCTCGGTGACAAAATTGAAAAATTTAGTCCAAGCGGTCAGTATATTGGAGCAATTGGCTCTGGCGGCACAGGGCCCGGACAGTTTGACGAGCCAACAACTGTAGACTTTAATCCCGTAACAGGGGATTTGTATGCAGGTGATGTTTACAACAACCGCATCAATCAATTCGATTCTCAGGGTAACTTTATTAGATCCTTTGCAAATGGAGATTTTACCCCTCGTATAAATGATAGGCTTTTCTTTGGACCATCTGGTGTAACATTTGACAAAACTGGCAACGTATACGTTGGTGATTTCAACGGCGAAAGAATCCTTAAATTCACACCTGACGGAAAGCAAATTGGTGTCATTGGTGGCACTGTGGGCACTGGACTTGGAGAAACTCAAGGTGTAGCAGGTATCAGAATTTCCCCAGTCAGTGGAAATATCTTTCTAGCTGACCAGTATAACAACCGCGTTCAAGTACTCGATCCAAATGGTAAACCTCTGTACGCATTTGGTTCAGCAGGTAGCGCACCTGGACAGTTTCTTCAGCCAATTGGCATCGAAGTGGACGACCAAGAGAATGTTTATGTAGCTGATTCTATCAACAGCCGCGTTCAGGTATTTGATAAAAACGGTAACTTCTTAACTTCCTACGGTCAACCAGCCCTAGATGCATCAGGCAACCCAGTTCCGCCTCCAGCATTAACTGGTCCTCCTTTTGGCAATCCCCTCGACCTCACACCAGGCAGATTTAACTGGACAGCTGGGACAACCCTTAAAGATGGCAAGCTTTATGTGGGTGATTTCTTCCAAGGTCGCGTCCAAGTGCTAAACGTAGAAGGCACAACTCAAGTGCCAGAACCTAGTTCAACATTAGGTTTAGCATTGCTCGGATTTGGGGCTGCTACCATCACATTGCGCAAACGTGGACAAAAAAAGCCAGTCTTCAGTTTAGAGAAGTAACTGCAAAAACAGTGCTGAGTTCTGATGCTTGAGTAACAGTTTCCTAGGGTGCGTTAGCCAAGGGCATAACGCACCATCTCAATAAATTCGATATTGTACTCTCGGCGGTAACATACCCTACAAAAGTTTCTACGAAAATTTCAGGTTATTAAATCCGAAACAAAGGAGATAAAAACTGGATAACACTAATAAAGTCAACATTATCAAGGTGCTTTCAGGACATTAAGAGTTCATGCAAATTCTGATTTATTCATACAATTATCATCCAGAACCAATTGGTATTGCACCTTTGATGACTGAACTAGCAGAAGGACTGGTGAAGCGAGGGCATCAAGTGCGGGTAATCACAGGTATGCCTAACTATCCTCAGCGTCAGATTTACGATGGGTATCAGGGTAAGCTATACATTACTGAACATAAAAATGGTGTCAAAATTCAGCGTAGTTACCTACGAATTAAGTCCAAGCCTAATCTTATAGACAGGCTAATGCTAGAGTTGAGCTTTGTTTTTACGAGTTTGCCACAAGCGCTTAAGGGCGAACGACCTGATGTAATTCTTTTAACAGTGCCGCCGCTACTAGTTTGTTTACCTGCAACCTTAATAGCTTGGCTATACAACTGTCCAGTAGTGCTGAATGTGCAAGATATCCTCCCGGAAGCTGCTGTGCGTGTTGGGCTAATTAAGAATAAGTTGATGATTCAAGCTTTGGAAGCTTTAGAAAAATTTGCCTACCGAACTGCACATACCATTAGCGTGATTGCCGATGGCTTTGTAGATAATTTAATAAATAAAGGTGTATCGGCTAATAAAATTGCCTGCATTCCAAATTGGGTGAATCTAAATTTTATCCGCCCTTTACCGAAGGAGAATAACTTCTGGAGAGCTACCCATCAACTCAATGATAAATTTGTAGTACTTTATTCAGGTAATATTGCTCTGACCCAAGGTTTGGAGACAGTAATAGAAGCAGCATCTCGGTTGCGTCATATTAATGATATTGTCTTTGCGATCGCAGGTGAATCTCAAGCCCTCGAAAGGTTGCAAAAACATTGTCTTGCTTGTGGTGCAGATAATGTTTTGCTTATACCATTGCAACCGCGAGAAAAACTACCACAAATGTTAGCAGCCGCAGATTTGGGGTTGGTTGTGCAAAAGAGCAATGTGATTTCTTTCAATATGCCTTCTAAAATACCACTGCTGTTAGCCAGTGGTCGCCCAATTGTCGCTTCAGTTCCCGCAACTGGGACTGCTGCCAAAGCTATCAAGAAAAGTGGTGGCGGCGTTATCGTTGAGCCTGAGTCAGCAGATGCTTTGGCAGCGGCAGTATTAGATTTATATAATCAACCGGAATTAGCAGCGAAATTAGGGCGTGAAGGAAGAAAGTTTGCGGTAGAAAACTATTCCTTTGAGCAAGCGCTAGATCGGTATGAAGAGTTATTTTCTGATGCGATCGCCAAAAAAGCAACGAATTTGGATCTCTTGCCCGAATTGAGTTCTAAGGAATCACTTGTTGATCAAGACTTTTTGGTACATACCTTACCCCTTGTAGGCGAAAAAACTAATCATATCGGACTAATTAAAACCATGTCCCTTGTGCGCGTAGTCTCTCAAGGACAAATGACAAATGACAAATGACAAATGATAAATTCAGATCAGCTTAAAAAAACTGACCAAAGCTTGATCGCCCTACTTAGCGATCGCATATCATTATTAGCAGCATCAGAATTTCCTTCTTTAGATGAACAACTGGCTGATGTGGCTCCCCTACTCGCTCAAGCTGGTATTCCTGAGTCTGTTTGGGCAAGTCTAGTAAATAGTTGTCATGCTACTCTGATTCCTAAATCTGCAACAAATCATGTCGCTCCCCGACAAATTACCATCATCGGTGGACGCGGCAGGATGGGAAGATTATTTAAAGAGCAGCTTTCGCTAGTAGGTCACAATGTTAGCGTTCTCGAACATGAAGATTGGGAATACGCAGATAAACTGTTAAGTCAGACAGAATTAGTATTAGTAAGCGTTCCTATTGAACATACAGTTGATGTTATCAAGCGTGCAGCTAAATACCTTGGCTCAAATACAGCTTTGTGTGACATCACGAGCGTAAAAACTCAGCCAACTCAGGCGATGCTCGAACATCATTCTGGCCCAGTCATGGGTTTACACCCAATGTTTGGGCCAAATATCAAATCGTTTTTGGGACAAAAGGTGGTAGTGTGCCCAGGTCGAAACGATGATTCATTTCAGTGGTTATTAGACTTTATCAAAAGTCAAGGTGGAGAATTAATTGTTTGCACGCCTGAAGAACACGATCAAATGATGGTGATTATTCAAGCAACGCAACATTTTTGTAGATTTAGTCTTGGTGTTTTCTTAGCACAAGTAAAAGTGGACATAGAGCAAAGCTTAACAATGTCAACACCTAACTATCGTCAAGAAATTGACATCGTTAAACGTTTGTTTTCTCAAAATCCTAATTTATCTGTTGATATTATGCTAGCTACAGAAGAAAGGTGTAATGCAATTAGCTTTTTAGCTAATACTTACAGCCGTTTGGCCAAACTAGTAGCAAGGAAAGATAGAGACGCATTAATTCAAGAATTTGAAAATACCCAAAGCTTTTTTGAAGAAAAAATCAACGCTTTTGTACAGCCTTTAAATACAACGCCTCTCCAACAAGATTTTAAAGAAGAATTCAGAAGTCAGAATTCAGGAGTCAGAGTAAAGAAAGGGAGGGACTTAAACGCATTTATTCATCCACCGATCGCACAGAATTAAATTCTAAATTCTGGCTCTTTGCTCCTGAATTCTTTCTTGTTAAACCCCAGATGCACACAAACATTAGCATTTGATACCATTTATTGGTGAGACTGCGCCAAATTTTCTTTCTTTACTTTGTGTCCTTTGCGCCCTACCCTGCGGGAAGCCCTGACGCTGCTTTGTCGCTAACGCTGCGCTAACGCAATCGACGGGAACCGCCTTCGCGCAGCGTCTCGTAGAGAAGACTGCGACCCCCTCACCGCTTTGCGTCTATATGGTTCGTTCCTTATATACTTTGCCGCATCTTCATACAGAATTGGTATGAGTAACAAAAACTATGCTGATAGACATCTTTCACGACCCTGTTTGTCCCTGGTGCAGAATTGGTAAAAAACATCTGTTTGATGCATTAGCAAAATGGCAAGAAGAAGTAGATATCCGGTGGCATCCCTTTATTCTCGACAATACCATTCCTGCTGACGGGTACGAATTTCGTAGCTTTATGCAAAACAGAAAAGGCATAAAAGCCCAAGAACTGCAATATCTGTTTGATTCTACGCAATATACAGGTGAGATGGCTGGAGTCAAGCTAAATTTTGACAAAATCCGTTTGGCTGTCAATACTAAGCTTTCGCACCGACTGATTACACTTGCACCAGCAAAGGTAAAAAACGATGTCGTAGAAGCCATTTATAAAGCTTATTTTGAAGACGGTTTGAACATCGGAGATATTGAAGTTTTGATTGCCATAGGTAGAGCTTACCAAATGGATTCTAGAGAATTACGCCTGCAATTGAGTGATGATGCTGCGATTAAAGCTTTCGTAGCGGAATCGATATTTGCTCGGCCGAATGGCATCAACAGCGTGCCGTTCTTCATCATCAATAATAAAGTCAAGATAAATGGTTCTCACTCGGTAGAAATTTTCCTTCAAGCTTTGAATCGTGCCACACTTGTAAATATATAAGCAAAAACATGGTAGTTGACATTAAGCAAAAAAGTAAATTCAATCTGCAACCAATTCATCAACGTGTTTCGGTTACTTTTAACTACGAGGTTTACTTCACCAAAAATTTATTTGAGTTGAAAAACCCCACCTTAGCCCAAGTAATTACAGCAGATGGGGAGACAAAGCCGAAGAAAGTTGTAGCGATAGTAGACGCAGGAATATTGCAACATCAACCGGAATTGGTTAAGCAATTAGTAGCGTATACCAATTTTTATGCAGAGATAGTAGCGATCGCAGCCGAACCGATGATAATTTCGGGAGGAGAAGCTGCTAAAAACGATCACAATTTAGTAGATCAAATCCACCAACAGATTGAAGCAGCCGGATTGTGTCGCCATTGTTACGTGTTAGCGATCGGGGGCGGGGCTGTGTTGGATTTGGTTGGATATGCAGCCGCAACTGCTCACCGGGGTATTCGTTTGATTCGGGTTCCGACGACGGTGTTAGCACAAAATGATTCTGGGGTTGGGGTAAAAAACGGCATCAACGCCTTTGGTAAAAAGAACTTTCTTGGCACATTTGCGCCACCTTATGCAGTTATAAATGATTCTGCCTTTTTGACAACCTTAGACGATCGCGATTGGCGTTCTGGAATCGCAGAAGCAGTCAAAGTGGCGCTGATTAAGGATGCTAGCTTTTTTGATTATATCCACTCTCACAGCGCAGCCCTTGCACAGCGAGACATGGATATTATGCAACAAGTTATCTATCGTTGCGCCCAGTTGCACCTAGAACATATTGCCAATAGCGGCGATCCTTTTGAAATGGGTTCGTCTCGTCCCCTGGATTTTGGACATTGGGCGGCTCATAAGCTGGAGCATTTGACAAATTATCGCTTGCGTCATGGCGAAGCAGTTGCGATCGGTATCGCTTTGGATAGCACTTATTCCTATTTGGTAGGATTGCTGGATTGCTCACAGTGGCAAAGGATATTAAGTACTTTATCGGCGTTGGGTTTCACATTGTATGTGCCAGAACTGGTTGAGAAGTTATCACAACTAGAACATCCTCATTGTTTGTTCCGGGGTTTAACTGAGTTCCGCGAACACTTGGGTGGAGAGTTGACTTTGATGCTGTTACAACAAATTGGAAAAGGAATTGAGGTTCATGAGGTGAATTTGTTATTGTACAGGCAAGCAATATCGCTGTTGAGGGAGTTTTAGGGTTAAGTTTTAAACGCAGAGGAACGCTAAGGGAAACGCAGAGTAACGCTGAGGTTATCAGAGGATATACTACTTTTGAGGGAGGCGGTTCTTTTTAAATATGGCTATTAGGAAATATACTAGAAAAGCAGTATAAAAAGCGAATAAATTGACATCTAATCGAAAAATTATTCAATGTCTTATCTGCTTGATATCTAGTATTCTTAAATAAGAAGCGAAAAGTTTTTCATTACATCTTTTAAAAAGAATACGCAGATTTGGATAGTTTGAATTAACTTGACATCGGATTATCTGGATTTGTTTTTAATTTGAAGATAGTTATCAATAATGATTAGCTTTTGACTAATAACTCTTCCAGAGAATTTTCCCATGATTTTTGATTCCCGTTCCTACAAAACTCTTGGCGGTGTACTTGTTTCTCGCTCCATCACAGAAGTTAAGATGGACACTGCTCTCGAAGACATTCTATTCCACTTAAATTCTCAGCGTGGAGGTTTGTTAAGGAGCAGCTACGAATATCCAGGCAGATACAAAAGATGGGCGATCGGATTTGTCAATCCACCATTGGAATTGACTACACAAGACAATGCTTTTACTTTGATAGCATTGAATGAACGCGGTCGGGTGCTTTTGCCATTACTCTTAGAGTGCTTATCCAACTCAATACAACTTGAGAAAGTTAGTTTAGATAATAATAAAGTTGTAGGCTTTGTTAAAGCTACAAAAAAACTATTTACCGAAGAAGAACGCAGTAAACAACCTTCAGCATTTACAGTTGTCCGCGAAATTCTATATACGTTTTCGAGTCAAGAAGACGAGCATTTAGGATTGTATGGTGCTTTTGGTTATGACTTAGTTTTTCAGTTTGAACCAATTAAACAACGTTTGGAACGTCCTACAGATCAACGGGATTTAGTACTTTATCTACCTGATGAATTAATAGTTGTTGACTACTATCAGCAACGCGCATTTCGTTTACAGTATGAATTTGAAACAGGGCATGGCAGCACTAATGATCTTCCTCGAACAGGTGAGTCTATAGACTATCGCGGAAAACATCTTCTCTCAAATCAAACTGCTGACCATAAAGTAGGTGAGTATGCCAAAAAAGTTGAGGGTGCGCTCGATTATTTCCGCCGAGGCGATTTATTTGAAGTAGTTCCTAGTCAAAACTTTTTCGAGGGCTATGAAGATGAACCCAGCAAATTATTTAACACCTTAAAAGAAATAAATCCTAGCCCTTATGGGTTTATTTTTAATTTAGGTGGAGAATATCTGATTGGCGCATCTCCAGAAATGTTTGTGCGGGTTGAAGGTAGGCGGGTTGAAACCTGTCCCATTAGTGGCACTATTAGCCGGGGACAAGATGCTCTTGACGATGCGGTGCAAATTCGTCAGTTACTCAACTCCCACAAAGATGAAGCTGAGTTGACCATGTGTACTGATGTCGATCGCAATGACAAATCCCGAATCTGCGAACCTGGTTCAGTACAAGTGATTGGTCGTCGTCAAATAGAATTATACAGCCACCTGATTCATACAGTAGATCATGTTGAGGGGACACTGCGATCGCAATTTGATGCCTTAGATGCCTTTCTCTCGCATACATGGGCGGTTACAGTCACCGGCGCACCCAAAAGGGCAGCAATAGATTTTATTGAACAGCATGAACGTAGCGCCCGACGTTGGTATGGTGGCGCAGTTGGTTATTTAAATTTCAATGGGAATTTAAATACTGGATTAATTCTGCGGACAATCCGATTAAAAGACTGCATCGCCGAAGTGCGAGTTGGCGCTACTGTCCTTTATGACTCCATACCTCAAGCAGAAGAACAAGAAACAATTACCAAAGCTGCTGCTTTATTTGAGACAATTCGTCGTGTAAAGGAAACGAGTCAAAAAATTGATGAATCCAGTTCCATAAAATTAACTAAAATCCTTCCAAGTGCGGCAGATAGCAAACGCATCTTACTAATAGACTATGAAGACTCATTTGTTCATACCCTAGCCAATTACATTCGCCAAACTGGTGCAAGTGTCACCACACTCCGTCATGGTTTCTCGGAATCTTTATTCGATACAGAACGCCCTGACTTAGTTGTTTTATCTCCTGGCCCTGGTAGACCAAGTGATTTTCGGGTTCCCCAGACCGTCGGTGCCCTTCTTCATCGCAAAATTCCTATTTTCGGAGTTTGTCTGGGATTGCAAGGCATTGTTGAAGCATTTGATGGAGAATTGGGAGTCCTCAACTATCCTCAACATGGTAAATCTTCACGGATTTTTGTTACTGATTCTAATTCCGTTACCTTCAAAAATTTACCACAATCTTTTCCAGTGGGTAGATATCACTCATTGTTTGCCCTACCACAACGTTTGCCAAAAGAACTCAAAGTAACAGCGATTTCTGATGACGAGGTAATTATGGGCATTGAACATCAGACACTTCCCATCGCCGCCGTTCAGTTTCATCCAGAGTCAATCATGACTCTAGCGGGAGAAGTCGGTCTGGAAATCATTAAAAATGTGGTGCGTGCATATACGCAAACGAAAGAGCCATTGGGAATAGGGAATAGGGAATAGGGCATTGGGCATTGGGCATTGGGCATTGGAGATTAGTTATTTTTTCCTACTCCCCCTGCCTC
>NZ_CAXTNE010000075.1:10589-30173 GCF_964245445.1 uncultured Nostoc sp. | reverse complement strand
GCCCAATGCCCAATGCCCAATGCCCAATGCCCAATGCCCAATGCCCAATTAGAATGGAGATAACTATAGCTTAATATTTTCACTAATTTGCTCTATGTCAGTTTTAGCAGCGATCGCAGTTTTGGCTGTTTTGATCTTGGTACACGAGTTGGGACATTTTGTTGCAGCCCGTTCTCAAGGCATTCTCGTTAACCGTTTTTCTTTGGGTTTTGGCCCAGTTCTTCTTAAGTATCAAGGAAAGCAAACCGAATATGCTGTCCGTGCCTTTCCTTTAGGCGGCTTTGTGGGCTTTCCCGATGATGACCCCGATAGCGATATTCCACCCAATGACCCGAATCTGCTGCGTAACCGTCCAGTTTTAGACAGGGCGATCGTTATCAGTGCTGGAGTGATCGCAAATTTAATATTTGCCTATTTGGTATTGGTTCTGCAATTGGGTATCGTCGGCATTCCCAAAGAATTAAATTATAAAGCTGGTGTCGCCGTACAGCCTGTTAATCAAGAATCTGTTGCCTATCAAGCAGGACTTCGGGAAGGAGATATTATTCTGGCTGTTAACGGTCAAGAACTCCCGGCTTCTGATAAGTCAACTCCTTTGCTGACAAAAGAAATTCAAACTCATCCCAATCAGCAAATCGAACTGAAAATTCTGCGTGACAACCAACAACAAACCCTGAAATTAACACCAAAACTGGGAGCCGATGGCAAAGGTGTAGTTGGTGTGGCACTTAGTCCAAATGCTACAGCAGTTTATCGGCGTCCTAATAGTCCTTTTGAAATTTTTGGCATTGCTGCTAACAGGTTTCAGCAATTATTTGTTGGTACACTCAGTGGTTTTGGGCAGTTGATTACCAACTTTCAACAAACTGCTGGACAAGTTTCTGGGCCAGTTAATATTGTCAAAATCGGTGCAAAATTAGCTGAGGACAATACTGTAAATCTGTTGTCTTTTGCGGCAATTATCAGCATTAACTTGGCTATTATCAATATTTTGCCTTTACCAGCTTTGGATGGCGGACAACTCGCCTTTTTGCTGATTGAAGGTTTACGCGGTAAGCCTGTACCTGCCCGGATTCAAGAAGGTGTAATGCAAACCGGTTTGGTGTTACTCTTAGGGTTAGGAATTTTTCTGATAGTCAAAGAAACTACTCAATTAACTAGCCAATTGGAGTGGGTACAAAAATTATTTCAGTGAGCGTTACTACCCGCAAATCGTTATCTAAAAAGCAACGGGCGATAGAAATTTTAGCTCGGCTGAAGCGTCTTTATCCAGATGCTACTTGCTCTTTGAACTACTCAACGCCAGTACAATTGTTGGTGGCAACAATTCTCTCTGCTCAGTGTACTGATGAGCGGGTGAATAAGGTGACACCAGCTTTGTTTGATCGGTTTCCTGATGCTGAGAGTTTAGCGATCGCTGACTTGGTAGAATTAGAAAACTTGGTGCGTTCAACAGGGTTTTATCGCAATAAAGCCAAGAACATTCAAGCTGCCTGTCGGATGATTGTTAGCGAATTTGACTCTGTTGTGCCTAACCAAATGGAGCAATTATTAAAGCTTCCAGGTGTGGCGCGGAAGACAGCTAATGTAGTCCTGGGTCATGGTTATGGCATCAATGTTGGGGTGACGGTAGATACTCACGTTAAACGCCTTAGCGAACGTTTGGGTTTAACCCAAGCAAAAGACCCCGTTCGGATTGAGCAAGATTTAATGGGTTTATTGCCTCAGCCTGATTGGGAAAATTGGTCAATTCGGCTGATTTATCACGGTCGTGCTATTTGTAAAGCACGCTCTCCTGTCTGCATTGCTTGTGAACTTGCTGATTTATGTCCTACTGCTAATAAACCAGTGGTTGTAGGGTAAGCGACACAAGTAACCCCAGAATTGATGGAGAAACTGTAGAATGGAAAACGGTGTCTTTAAATAAGCTAGAGAATATATGGCAAAAAAGAGCTTGATTGAGCGCGAGAAAAAGCGCACCAAGTTGATAGAAAAGTATGCTGACAAGCGGGAAGCTCTTTTGGAAGAGTTCAGAAGTGCAGCATCTCCCCTAGATAAGTTGGAAATCCACCGGAAGATTCAACAGCTACCCCGGAATAGTGCGCCCACCCGTCACCGCAACCGTTGCTGGTTGACTGGTCGTTCTAGAGGTGTTTACCGCGATTTTGGACTGTCTCGGAACGTACTGCGAGAATGGGCGCATGAAGGTCTTTTGCCTGGAGTTGTTAAGTCTAGTTGGTAGTTAATAGTCAGTAGAGACGCGATTAATCGCGTCTGTACAATGGTCATTGGTAAATAACAAAGGACTAATGACAAAAGACTAATGACAAAATATTATTGACCACAACACTTATCAATTCCCAGACTTTCTAAGAGTAGATCGCTGACGGCGTTAGCGATCGCAAACTCTCCATAGAAGCTATTGGAAAAATCATACGACTGCATCTCTGTGACAATGGCAATTACCAGAGAACCAAGGTCGTTTTCTCCTTCCATCCGTTGACGCACAAAAATCTGTGCGGCTCGTTGGGCGATGTTTTGGTTGACTGCTTCGGGGATAAATTCTGTATCTAGCCACCGTTGTAAGCGTTCTCGTAACCATTCACCTTCGAGTAGAGGGTTTTCAGGCGGTGGTAGGGTAATGGGTGGAATTGGTTGAGTCATTTTTTTTATTTTAAACGCAGAGGGACGCGGAAGGAAACGCAGAGGAACGCAAAGAATGATTGATAGGATCAAATGGCGCTTCTCTGGTGTTTTTTTTTATATTTATTTATGGAATATGATATCGCGGCTATTGTTGAGGGTTATGCACAAGGCTATTTTCTCATGGCTGATGAGCGCGATCGCCTGAGTTGGTACGGAAGTCGCGATCGAACTTTTATTCCTTTGGATGAACGGTTTCGCTACCCTAAGTCTTTGCAGCGTGTCCTGAATCAAGAGCGTTTTAGTGTGGCTATTAATCGGGACTTTCAAGCTGTAGTGGCTGGGTGTGCTGACAGAGAGACAACTTGGATTTCACCGGAATTGCAAAAGATTTACTGGCTACTTTACCAGAGTGGTTATGCTTTTAGTTTTGAAACTTGGCAGGGTGATGAATTAGCTGGGGGAATTTTAGGAATTGTTATTGGCGGTGCTTTCATTGGCGAGTCAATGTTTTATTGCATTCCCGAAGGTTCTAAGGTGGCGATGGTAAAGTTAGTGGAAAGATTACGTCAGAGGAAATTTGTGTTTTTCGATGCCCAAATGATAAATCCTCATTTAGAAAGATTTGGTGCTTATCGGGTTGAGGATGAAGAATATCAAATGCTACTTCAGCAAGCGTTGCAACGCCCCTGTTCCTTGGTATAAATGTTTAGTAGGAAAAACATTCTAATAGTCTGTGTAGAGAGGTAATGTGGATAGTCTTGTACAAAACATTCCCGCAATTATCGAAAAATCAGGAAGTTTTTTTGGGATACTTGCATTGGTTGCGCTCGTTTTTACTTTTGTTGCCTTCATATTTTTTAGGAATGCAGATCCAAGACAAAGAGAGGAGTTTTCATTATCACAAGTCTTTTTTTATTAACACTTATCTTTTTTGCACTCATTGCTGGTATTGCCAAGGAACGAGATCCATTATTCGTAAATAACAGCACTTTGGGTGGTCATGTGACAATCGATGCAACCGCTGGATTACAAAATTCAGGAATTTATTTAGAGGAAAATCAAAAGGTACTTTTAGAATCTGAAGGACGTGTCCATCTTGCATCAGATCAAATTGTTAATTTTATAGACCAAGTAAGATATTTCATAGTTCAAAACATGGATCGTGAAAAAGTTCCTAACGAAGATAAGCAACTCTATGGATCTCCACCAGTCGAAACGCGACTTAAGAAAGATAAAGTCTTTCGTCGAAATTGGATTAGCCCAGATGGAGAAGAGATTGCAAGTTCATTCCGTCTTGATCAGTGTAAACTTCGCAGGGACTTGAAGTGGGGTATGTTGTTAGCGGTAGTGCTACCAGCGAAAAAATTAGACAAGCCTGATCAATATCTAGCAACGAAAGATCCAGTTAGAGTTTTGAAAGAGCAGTACAGTTTAAAACTGAGTGATTTAGAACCTGTTACAAGGCTTAACTAGTCAACATTAACTGCGCCAAGAAGCGGATGGTTGACATTTATTATTAATGATGCAGTCATATCTCCACTTTCGGAAGTTGATGCTTCAAAGGAGTATTTTGAGGCTCTAGTCAGAGCTTCTGATAAGCTAGCTAGCAATGATGGTCTTTATAAAATACCTCAAGAATCGATTCCACTTATTTGGTACTCAGATAACGTGGGTGCATTTCGGATAATTGTAAAGCCTGGATGAGCATTTATGAGTTGCAACTACGAAAAGTGGTTAGCAGAGGGGTAATGAAGCGATCGCTCCATTTTCTTGATGCTCACAATGCAAAGAAACATCATTTTAAATTGTAATAAGTGATGTATTGAGCGCCTACCTTATATACTGGGTTAAAGACTATTTCCGAGTGAAACCATATGTCAGACTTACTTGGAAGAATTACAGTTAATCCGAAACAATGTGGTGGTCGTCCCTGTATCCGGGGCATGAGAATTCGGGTATCAGATGTACTCGACTTGTTTGCGGCTGGACTGAGTGCCGAACAAATTCTAGAAGAAATGCCCGATTTAGAAGCGGATGATCTTAAAGCAGCACTTGTGTACGCTTCACGTAAGCTCAATCATCCCGTTTTGGTTGCATGACGATCTGGGTAGATGCACATCTGTCACCCGCAATTGCAACTTGGATCACCATCACATTCGGTATAACCGCATTAGCTTTACGTGATGTTGGGCTAAGAGATGCCGAAGATCCTGATATTTTCGAGGCAGCGAGGGCTAGAGGAGTCATCTTCATCACCAAAGACAGTGACTTTGTTGACTTAGTTGATCGTCTTGGAACACCGCCACAAGTTATCTGGTTGACATGTGGCAATACGTCAAATGCCCGATTGAAAGAGATTCTAAATTCAACATTGCCAGAAGCATTAGAGCTTTTGCGATCTGGTGAAGCGTTAGTCGAAATTAGAGGGGATTAACGGTACAGGCTAAGAAAAGCGATCAAGAACTAGGATTGATGAGTCGATACACGATGATTGTTCAATGGTTTGATGAAGATCAGCTTTTCCTAGTCACGATTCCAGAGTTTGCCGATCGCGTTATTATGCCTTGCATTCATGGCAAAACTCGTGAGGAAGCTATTCGTAATGGCGAAGAAGTGATTGAAATGTACTTGGAAGCTTGGCAAGTAGAAGGTAAATCTATTCCTGAACCTAGCACGCTTCAAATTGCCTGATTACAATATAAAGTGCTGATCAAAATTACCAAGGATAAGCGATCGCACTCTCAAATCCCTTACACTTTTTCTTCAGTAACTAATGTCAGACTAGCCCATTCGCCTTTATCGTTATAACTGCGAATCATCCTCTGGCGCAGATTTGGCTGGATTAACCAACCCGCTTCCAAAAATAATGGTTGACGTAATTGCACTTTTAGAGGAGAAGTTGCAGAAGCGCCATCAGGTAACAATAATACTTGTACTTGCTTTTGGGGATCTTGGTCAAAGAGAACGATGGAACCTTTGATGGTAGCAGTTGAGGTAATTGTACGTTCCCCAAAAGAGGTACTTTGAATTAATCGCCCAGTATCATCAAGTTGTATTTTCAAAGTTGTAGAGTAAATATCAGGCGATCGCAAATCTCGATATATTGTCACTGCTTCTCCTTGCCATTCTCCCAGCAACTCATTTATCTGCAAAGGTGGACGTTCTGTTGCTGGGGTTCTGGCTAGATGTTCTCGAATTAGAACTAGTCTACTTAGATTACCAGTCTTATCAAACAGTTGCACCAGACGTAAGCGGCGATTTTCATGAACAAAAGCGAGTTCTGCACCGAATTCTGAAAATGGCCCTAGCTGAATTAAACCTTCAGAAAATGAACCATTTTCAAAAAAAAGTAGACCCCCTCCCACAGAACTATATTCTTTAATTACATCATCTCCTCCCGAACGGCTCAGAGTTAGTAGCGCTGTCCGGTTATTGTTTAAACCTTCTAGAGAAAGACGGCTAGGAGTATCAGTCAAAAGTGTACCTTCGGGAGAAAAGTTGGTAAATGAACCTTCCCATACACCGAGATTTTGCAGAAAACATTCCCATTGCGATTTCATAAGGTTTTGTCATTTGTCATTAGTCATTTGTCCTTTGCAATGGCCAATGATTAATGATTAACCTTTGGCAATACGTCGGACAGCAAATAAGCTTCCCATTAATCCTACAGCTGAACCGAAACTCAAGAGAATCAAAGGCAAGAGTAAAATTTGGGCTGGAGTGAGTTGCACTCCGTTGGTGATAGCTTGAATAAACTCAGGTTGATTGGCTAGCAACTTACCGAGAAACTGTTGAATCACAGAAATGAAACTCCAAGCGATCGCACCACCAACTAAACCAAAAGTAATTCCTTGTAAAATAAACGGGAGGTAAATCCAAGCTGATGTCGCTCCCACTAGTTGCATAATTTCAATTTCCTGGCGTCGCGCCATCACAATCAGCCGAATTGTCGTAGTAGTTACTGCGATCGCTGTTAAAGTCAGAATAATCGTAATTGTTAAAGTAATCCAGTTCAGACCTTGATGCAATTGGGCAATGCGTTTAACTGCTTCATCCACATACTGCACCGTCTCAACTCCCGGCAATTTAGCCAACTCCGTTGCTAAAGTTGGTACAACTTGAGAATTACGCGCTTTTACCTTCATCTCATCAACCAGAGGATTCTCACCTAGCTGCTGCGTAGCCCCTTCAATATCAGAAATTCTCATTTCCTTAACTAACTTAGTCCAAGCTTGCTCTTTGGTAATGCTTTGTATCGCCGCCACCTCTGGCATTTGTGCAATTAGTGGCTCAATGGTTTCGATTTGCGTATCTGGTTCGAGATAAACTGAAACTTCTAGCTGACTACCAAACTGATAGAGGAGTTTTTCAACTTGCCAAGAGGTTTGCAAACTCAAGCCAAATAAAAACAGTAAAACCGTAACAGTACTTATAGCTGCCCAATTCATCCAACCTCCCCGCAGTAAACCAAGGAAAGTTTCTTTTAGCAGGTAGTCAAGTTTCGTAAGAGATTTAAACACACATCACCTCAAAATTTGAATAAACTTAGTGTCTTGGTATTAAGTTCAGTTTTTGCGTCTTTGCGTCAATAACACCACTATTTATAGTCAATAGTGCAAAGTTTGCCAATACATCAGCTTTTATAGTTGCTTCCTGCTCCTTTGCTCTTGCTGTCTCGGCCATTTACCTTGTCTTCGTGTCATTCACCATAGATACACTCACTGTCGCTCCTACAGTTATTGATAACAATTGGCTACCTGTTCTGGTTTCTAAGCAATTTTACTGTTTTTAAAACTGACTAAAAAAAAGGGGGGAAATAGTTTGGTAATTATACGATGTTTAGTATCTGAGGAGAGGTGTAAATTTAAAGTAACAAACAAGATTGATTGAAGAGATTTTAGATTATGAACTTTTTAAATAAAGCCAATTTTAATAATAACTTATTAAGCCAGATCCGATATCAACTTGAGTCCGTAGAAATACATGATTATCATTTAGCCAAACTATTGTGCAAAGTAATTCCCTCTAATTGCCCTTTTGAAAGAACTGTTACAGTTTTCGGTCGGACTCTGTTCCAGATTCCACCTTTGTGTAAAATTAACCCCCTCTATGAACAAATAGTTGGTCTTCGTTTTAAGTGTTTATTATATTTAGTTAATGAATGTGGTGAAGATGCAAGAAAATATTGTTAAATATAGGTTTATTTAGACAAAAAATAGATTAAATAAATCTTTTTCCTAAAAAAACATTGTATAGGAATCCTAGTTGCAATCAGGGGTAAATCAGAAATTGGCTGTCAAACGACTTACAATAAATTTCACATTAGGTGAGGCTCAAAAGCTTGAAAAGTACTGTTTAATGACGTAAGCCTAGATAAAATTATGACTCCAAGGATGGTGCAAGGTGACTTCACTAAAATTATTTTGGAGATTGGTACTAGGTCTAACTAAGATTGATATAATTGATATAGCGGTTCTCGTTTACGTGAGGTACACCAGTCCATTGGTGTCAACAAAAGCCTAGAAACAGCTTTACTGTTGGCTTCCTCACCCGCCTATAACTAAAGTTAAAGGCTACAAGCTAAAGTCTATTGAAGTAGAGTAAAGATTTTTGGCTATATTTAATCATAATTCTCTAGGAGACGCACTCGCTCTAAGCGAACGCGAGTAAGTCTACGCTACGCTATCGAGCGTCGGGAACCTCCCTTCGGGTGACGCTCCTAACGTCGCTACCGCTACGCTAACACCAGTCGCCTACGGCGGTAAACCCGCCTATAGCGCTGGATTCACCGCAAAGCACTGTCTCCTCTACATGTATTTCAAAAATTAAATATGAGTCTTATAGAATAAAGATAGTAGGAATTTTCACCATCTAGCCATCAAGACTCATGCCTTCTGAAATTGCTGTAGAGAAAAAAAAGTTAAAAAATCCACCTTTGGAGCTTCATTATTTAGGCGATCGCGTCCTACGTCAAGCTGCAAAGCGAGTTGCGAAAATAGATGACGAACTCCGCCAAGTAGTGCGCGAAATGTTGCAAACTATGTATAGCAAAGATGGCATTGGTTTGGCTGCACCCCAAGTGGGAATTCACAAACAACTAATTGTCATCGACCTGGAACCAGAGAACGCAGCTAATCAGCCCTTGGTGCTGATTAACCCCACCATAAAACAAGTAAGCCGCGACATCTCAGTAGCCCAAGAAGGATGCTTGAGTATTCCCAACGTATATCTAGACGTAAAGCGCCCCGAAGTCGTAGAAATTGCCTATAAAGACGAGTACGGTCGTCCCCGGACATTAAAGGCTAATGACCTCCTGGGACGCTGCATTCAGCACGAGATGGATCACCTTAACGGCGTGGTATTTGTAGACCGTGTGGAAAACTCCTTGACTTTAGCCCAGGAGCTATCTAAGAATGGCTTCTCGTATCAAGCAGTGAAACCAATAAAATAGGGGGCTAGTAGTGTATTTAACTCCAAAAAGCGGTTTATTTCTGGGTGGTTCTTGTGTAAGTGCGATCGCAGCTGTCGGTTCGATTTTTGAACTCAGTTACGGACGACCAGATTTTGGTTTCACGACCACTGCGATTATCCTGGCATTGAGTATTCCACTCACAGGATTATTTTTTTTCGCCGCAGTGAAGGACGCAAGGGCTAACATGAAATAAGCATCAGGTACATAAAAAAGGTAAAAGGATGAAATAAATGTAAATTTTATCCTTTTACCTTTTATTTTTACTCTCCAGCTTCCACTGCCCCAAAAGCTTTTAGCGTCACTAAGTGCGCTGCCGTTAACCCTATAATCCCAGCGATCGCTTCTAAAATAGAAGAATGCTATCAACTCCGACTCAACTACTGCGACTGTCTCAAGGACAACTAAACTTACTAGAAGCTTGTCCGCGTAAATTCCAACATACTTACCTAGAACAACTAAATTCGCCCTCAAATCCAGAACAAGAAGAACGGCAAACTTTGGGTAGCCGTTTTCACTTGCTAATGCAGCAGCGAGAAATGGGTTTGCCAATTGATACTTTCCTGCAAGCAGATGCTAAACTACAAAGCTGGATGCTAGCTTTTGCCGATGCAGCCCCAGAAATTTTAACGCCTGCATCTGATAATCAAACTTTCCGTGAGAGTGAACACTACCGAACTCTGCAAGTTCAGGATTATTTGCTGACGGTTGTCTATGATTTATTGATTGCAGATAACCAACAAGCGCAAATTCTCGACTGGAAAACTTATCCTAAACCACCCAATAAACGCAAGTTAGAATCCAACTGGCAAACACGGCTTTATCTCTATGTATTGGCAGAAACTAGCGACTATCTGCCAGAAAATATTTCAATGACTTACTGGTTTGTCCAATCTGAGGGAAAACCGCAAAATATTAAATTTAATTACAATACTGTTCAACATACACAAATAGTAAAGAAACTTAATCAACTGTTAAACCAGTTAACTATTTGGCTGGAAAATTACCAAAAGAACCAGCAGTTTCCTCAAGTGGTAGAAGGTAGCAAAACCTGTGATTATTGTCAATTTGCCAAACGGTGCGATGCCTACGGCGGTAAACTACGCACACAAGCAACTGAAGAAGTAGTGAAAGATTCATTGCCAAATTTTGACAGCATTCAAGAAGTATCACTTTGATTTGATTCACATTCGATAAAACTAATCAATTTGTTCCTTTGGCTAAAAATCAGAGTCCTCAATCCCCTAGCAGGTGAATCTCAAACAACTGAGGAGCAATTATCAATCTAACAGTTAAAAGTTTGTAATTAAGCTAATAGGCATTCAATTTGCATAATTAGGGCAGGCAAGACTACGCGTGAGCGCTCAGTCGAACGCTGCCCACCCCGCAAGATATTGAGAAAATTTTAATATGCAAATTAGATGTGTTTTAGCTTAGGAGTTATAAATTAAAACTCTTAACTCCTAACAGACGCGATTAATCGCGCCTCTACTCCTCACCCCTAACTCCTAACTTTAGTATGCCAGAACAACAGCAGTGGACTATAGCAGCAACCGAACAACCCCCAGAGTGGTTCATCCAAGCGGTGAAACAGCATACACCCGCATCAAGTGGAATATATGCAGCACAATTGTTGTGGCAACGGGGAATTAAAGATCATCAACAATTAACAGCTTTTATCAACAACAAAGCTTATCAACCAGCGAGTCCCTTTGAGTTTGGGCAAGAAATGCACTTAGCGATCGCCCGGTTGCAAAAAGCATATAACATCAAAGAAAAAATTGCCATTTGGGGAGATTTTGATGCTGATGGTATTACCGCCACATCTGTACTTTGGGATGGATTGGGGCAATTTTTTAAACAAAATACTCAGTTAATTTACTATATTCCTAATCGCCTGAAAGAATCACACGGACTTAATAATCAAGGGATTGATAACCTAGCAAAACAAGGTTGCAAATTAATTGTTACTTGCGACACAGGCAGCACAAACATTGAGGAAATTATTTACGCCAAACAACTAGGCATAGATGTAATCGTTACAGACCATCACACCTTACCTGCCGAACGCCCAGCCGTCGCAGCAATTATTAATCCCCGTTATTTGCCCAGAGAACATCAGCTGTTCAATCTTTCTGGGGTAGCGGTAGCTTATAAGTTAGTTGAAGCACTATATCAAAGTCTGCCTAATATTGCAAAACATCCGTTAGAGGATTTATTAGATTTAGTAGCAGTAGGATTAATTGCCGACTTAGTGCAGTTAAGTGGAGATTGTCGCTATTTAGCACAGATGGGAATTCAACGACTGCAAGCAGATTTTCAACAGCCAGTAGCAGCGCGTCGGCGTCCGGGGGTGGGGCGATTATTAGAATTGTGCCAAAAAAGTGGCGATCGCCCCACAGATATTTCCTTTGGTTTGGGCCCAAGAATTAACGCCGTCAGCCGCATCCAAGGCGATGCCAGTTTTTGCGTTGAATTATTAACTAGCCGGGATGCAAAACGTTGTAACGAACTAGCCGAAATTACAGAACTCGCAAACACCCGCCGCAAATCTTTGCAAAAAGATGTGCAAGCCCAAGTAGCACAAAAACTTACTCAATTAGACTTATCAACCACCAGCGTCATCGTCTTAGAAGATGCCCAATGGCCTGCGGGTGTCTTGGGCTTAGTTGCTGGACAAGTAGCACAAGAAACAGGTCGCCCAACTATTTTATTAAGTACAGAGGGGAGTGGGGAATCGGGAGTAGGAAGTGGGGAAGAAGATTCCGCCCCTACTCCCTACTCCCTACTCCCTACTCCCTTAGCAAGGGGTTCCGCCCGTTCGGTGAATTCAGTCGATTTATACCAACTGGTAAAAGACCAAGCACATTTGTTATATCGTTTTGGAGGACATCCCTTTGCAGCAGGTTTGAGTTTGTTAGTAGAGAATATTCCTTTATTTACAGCAGCGATTAATCAGCAGTTGCGGCAATCTTTAGGTAGTACAACTCTAACGCCAAGCGTGCAAGCAGACTTGACGGTAACAGTCGCAAACTTGGGGAAAGAATTATTTTTAGAACTGAAACTGCTAGAACCTTGTGGAATGGGTAATCCTGTTCCGAAATTACTAATTCAAAACTGCTGGTTTGAAAATTCTTGGCATCGCAATCAGCAGGATTGGCAAGGGAAAAAGGTACAGTACATTAAAACCGAGTTTGACATTCGGGATGATTCCACCAGAAATGCTTTTCCTGGTATATGGTGGGGGCACTACAAAGATGAATTGCCCATCGGAATGTGTGATTGCATAGCAGAATTAGACTATAACACTTTCAAAAAACGTTATGAAATTAGATTAATTGCCGTGCGTCCCAGTGTTAACTCAGCACTTAGCACTCAGAATGGGCTAAACGCCCCGCTATCGCTAACCCCACTCATCTTAGACTGGCGTAACTTCACCCCTCCCCACTCCCCACTCCCCACTCCGCCACTCTTGCTTGAAAATTGTCCGACGAATTGGGATGATTTACGCGCGTGGTTGCGGCGATGTCTAACGATAAGTAGTTCGCAACAATTAGCGATCGCTTGGTCTAAACCCAACCTCCAACCACCCAATCAAATTTGGCTGACTCTTGTAGGAATTGCCAAATATCTCAGTCGTACAAATCAACTAGTTACCCGCGTCCAACTTTTAGAGAAAATCGGCATTACCGACCAAACCTTACTTGTAGGAATCAAAGCTTTAAAATCTTTAGGGTTCACAGTTAAACGACAAGACCGTTATTTGCAAATCACCTGGCATCCAAGCGATAGTGCAGAAAATTTGGCTGAGGCAGCAGTGGAACGATTTTTAGCTGCTGTCAGAGAAGAACAATTTCAGCGACAGTATTTTGCTGAAGTTCCTTTATCTACTATTGTAGCGATCGCAAGTTCCGACAATTACATGGGTACAAACTTTTAAAAACGTGAGTTCGACTACTATTTTCGTGCAAATCCCTTCTATATTGATGAAAAGTGCCATTATGATTTTACCAAAAGCCTTGGAAGCAGAATTTTGGCAAGAGTTTAAGCAATTTGAGCAGGAGTGGACTATGAGCTAGATTACCACAGGCGAACGCATTGGTTACGAGCGGGGAAAACAGGAACAAGGACAAATACTCGTGTTACGGCAACTACAAAAACGGGTAGGAGAGTTACCACAAGAGGTTCGGGGGTGCATTCAAACTCTTTCCCTAGAACAATTAGAAGCACTTGGCGAGGCTTTATTGGATTTTACAGTCATTGAGGATTTACTTAATTGGTTGGAAGCAAATCAAACAACCTAGAAAATTCGGGTTTAATAAGTAATCAAGCGGACACGATCTGACCCGTGGAACGTGGAACTCACATTTTAAAAAATAAGCCTGTATTCATTACTGAATCAGGCTTTTGATGTTTATTAATACATTTGCACGGAGAACTTCAGTTTAATCACTGAACAGTAAATCCTTCTGGTCTGATTGCATCTTCCAAATCAACCCCCATTAGGTTAATCCCCTGGATGTTTGCATTTGTGAGATTTGTCTTTTCCAAGTCTGCGCCCTGTAGGTTAGCGGTTTGCAGATTTGCTCCCAGCAGGTTGGCTTTCTCTAGGTCTGCATCAAATAGGTTTGCTCCCACAAGGTTTGCTCCCAAAAGGTTTACCTTGCCTAAATCTGCTCCTTGAAAGTTTGCGCCTTGTAAGTTTGTTTGCTGTAAGTTAGCCCTTTCTAAGTCTGCATCTTGTAAGTTAGCACCCTCCAAGTTTGCCGCTTGCAGATTTGCGTCCTTTAGCATTGCTCCAGTCAGATTACATCCGACACATTCATTGGTTTGTAATAAATGTCTAACGTTTTCTGCTACAGACACTATTGGGGATGTAACCGGAGATATTACTGGGGCAGTAACAGACTCCATTGGGGATGTAACCGGAGATATTACTGGAGCTAGTTCAGATTCCGTAGGTATGGATGATGTTAGTGTTTGAGCTTTAACTGCTTGCTGGTCAAAGAGCGAAAATCCTGCTACAAGTACCAGAAATACTGCTGTTACAATCCACCGAGTTAATTTTTTAGAATTTGATTGATTCATTAGTTCCTTCCTATGATGATTCGATTCGTAGTGGTGTGCTTGCTTTTATAAGAGCCATCAATAATGTGCTTTATTCTCACTTTAGATAACTTGATTGATAAGATCAAATATTATTTTTATTTCAATTGATAAATTAAAGTGATTAAAAAATCTTTTTAGATGGGAAACGATCGCTGATTTTTTGATTACATCAGGGAGATAGCACCCATCAAGAATTTCAAGTTTTCAGATCAGGTGCAATCGCCTCATGCCTAATGAGAAAGCATTGCCAGACTAGGTAAAAGCCGATATGTTTCACTTTTAATTAAGATAGAGAGTCCCAAGTAAATTAAGACAAACGGGAAGACTTTTCGACCGAAGCGAGTTAAAACAGGAGCCATGAGAGGATTACGAGTCAGGTTGTAAGACAGTAAGCACCACATCCCAACAGTAAAATAGCAAGCACACAGAATTACACCTAAACTTGGAAGATTGCTACTGGCAAACAATGGTACATAGATCCCAATGTTGTTTCCTCCATTGGCAATGGTGACAGCAGAAACGCGGTAGGTTTGCGGATCGCGGATGGTTTCCAATAGTGATTTCTTCTGGCGTCCAGATTTGATAGGAGAAGTTAAGTCAATTGATACAGTTTGCACTGTCTCTTCTTCCTCTTCTCGGCTGATAAGATTACTGATACCAATGGTGATGGGAAGCAAACCCAGCAAACCAATCCAGGTAGTTGGAACAATCAGACCGCCGAAGAAACCAGGGAGACTAGCGCATACTAAGGCAGTGAACCCCAGAAATTCACCGAGAACAATATGCTTAGGACGAAAGCTGCGATTGACTTTTCCGAAGAAAGCTGTCAAATATAAATTGTCGTCAAAGGTGGTTGCAAAAGCGACAGAGATTCCAATAATTAATGTACTAATTAGCCAACTCATAATTGTTGCTCACGATAATTCAATGCTGTTTGTCTTAGTCCTTCTCTGAATCCTCAATGTGAGGGCAGATCAGAAGATTTTGTGACTGTTTTACCTAACGACAACCGATCGCGGTTCGTTAGCCATTAGCCAGTTCCCCAGTTTTTAGAAGCTATCGCCTCTAATCAAATTGGTGATTTTTTTCTCAGCAAGGTACCTTGGGAGCTCATGCAGTCAATATTATGGCTTTCACCCAAATAAGAGCAAATACTCTTGTTTTTTAAAACGATAAATAAAAGTGATTTATAACTTAACCATTATGTTTGCCTCGTTTCCTCGTTTCTATGCTCCGCATGGGAATGCATTCATTCATTGAGACTCTGACTCAATGTCTGACCTGAAGCAGCAGCGCCTAATCAGCCACAGAGCATGGGAACGAGAGAATACCTAATACTGAGCTTGAGAAGTTTCTGTACGTAGTTTATCGCCGTAGGCATCGCTCCTATTGAAGCAATGTTAAGTGGTTTTCTGTCGGTAAAGTTTAAGATATTCTTGACGGCTAGCGTTCAACATCGGTTAATATGACTAATCGCGTGGCTTCAGTTTTAAAATTTACAGTAATGTTTAATATTTAACTTGTAATTATGCTAACCAGTGTTGACCGTTTATTATTTGTCCGGCGAGTCCCAATTTTTAAGGAATTGCGGGATGATTTTATTGTGCGGCTCACTTCAGTAATGAACGAATTGTCATTTCCAGCTAATTACACGATTTTTCGCCAGGGAGAAGAAGGGCGATCGCTCTATATTGTCGTCTCAGGCCGAGTTAAAGTTCACATCGGAAATAAACAGTTGGCAGAGGTGGAACAGGGAAAATACTTTGGTGAGATGGCAGTATTTGATACTCAACCTCGTTCCGCCAGCGCAACGACTTTAGAACCTTGTGAATTTTTAGAACTGACGCAAGAGCAGTTGTATGATGCGATCGAAGAAACTCCTGAAATTGCGGTGAATATCATTCGTGAGTTATCCCGTCTGATTCGCAAGTTGAATGACGATCTGAGTGTCACCTCTTTACGGAGTTAATTCTCTGATAGTTTTTAATTTACCCTACTGGGTTTTGTGCTTATTTCCACATTTCTATAAATGCTAGTTTTCGACATTCTTGAAGAAACTGCTGGGGAATTTCTCTACTTTCTCCCCAGTGCGAATGCACATAAGAAGCATGAACATTTTTAGGCAAACCCCATCCCTCATATCCCATATTTTCCTCACAGTCGTAGCGAGAAGTTTCAAATAGGGGCTGAGTAGGATTTAAGGTTAAATGGGAACGATGAAACTCATGTCCGTAAACAGTTGTACCTGCCTTGACTAATAGATTATCTTGCAAAGCTACTGCCCGACGATAGCCTAAAGTTAAACGCCCACCCATTACAGCAGATGTCGGTAAAACTCCCGCCATCGACCAAGATTTCCCCTCAAAATCGATAATTTGCTCACATAAATACATTAATCCTCCGCATTCAGCAACTGTCGGCATTCCTTGAAGAATTGCTGTTTTCACTGCATCACGAACGCTAGTATTTTCTGCTAATTGCTGGGCAAAAACTTCTGGGAAACCACCACCAAAATACATTCCCTGCACATCTTTTGGTATTGCAGCATCTTCTAAAGGACTCCAGAAAACCAGTTCTGCGCCAAGTTGTTGCAACAAATCAAGATTGTCTTGATAGTAGAAATTAAAAGCGCGATCGCGGGCTACTGCAATCCTGACTGGTAATGAGGGGGATGAGGAGTAGGCAGAGACGCGATTAATCGCGTCTGTACTGGGGAGTGGTTCTGATTTTAATAAAGGTAATAAGCGTTGCCAGTCGAAGCAAGTATCTCCTAAATCAGCAAGGCGATTAATTAAAGCGTTGAGTTCGGGAAGTTCTGCTGTGGGTACTAAACCCAAATGGCGATCCGGAATTGTGATGTTATCTTGACGCCGCAATACGCCGAGAATAGGTAATTGTAAGGGTTCGAGAGAATCTTTCAGTAGAGAAAGATGGCGATCGCTCCCCACGCGATTTAATATTACCCCAGCTATTTTAATTCGGGGATCAAAAGACCGATAGCCATGAGCGATCGCAGCTACAGAACCAGATAAACGACTACAATCAATCACCAACACCACAGGTAAATCTAAAAGCCGGGCGATATGTGCCGTACTCGCAAAATCAGTAATTTGTTTTTTGTCATTAGTCATTAGTCCTGGGTCACTTGCAAATGACATAGGCGCTTCTCTACGAGACGCTACGCGAACGCCTTCCCGCAGGGTAGGACTAATGACTAATGACGAAATTCCATCAAATAATCCCATCACCCCTTCCACTAGAGCATATTCACTCAGTTGGCTATGACGGGCAAAACATTGTTGAACGTAGGCTTCAGAAGTCAACACTGGGTCTAAATTGCGACAAGGACGACCAGTTACGTGTTGATGAAACATCGGATCAATGTAGTCTGGGCCTACCTTGAAAGATTGCACCAGGCGATCGCGACGGCGTAAAGATGCTAAAAGAGTGAGCGTGACTGTTGTCTTACCCACCCCACTACGTTCCCCAGCAATGACTAAAGCCATAAATAAAACAAATTATTATGCAGCAACTATTTTGACTATTGGCTGTGTGTCTATCGTCGCTTTTTGCAAAAGTAGATGCACCAGTTTCTAAAGACCAACTAACTCAAACTTATACCAATTAGAAACAAGAAAACTAGCCAATTAGGGGAGTTAGGCTGAAAAAATTTGTCTAATAATAATATAGTTCGAGATTAGCCGAGACTCAGATAGCAATAAGCTACCAGAAAAGGAACGTTTTATGATAATTGTGCATCATCTTAACAACTCGCGATCGCAGCGTGTGTTATGGCTGCTTGAAGAATTAGGTATCGAATACGAGATTAAATTCTATGAACGCGATGCAAAAACGATGCTAGCACCAGAGTCTCTGCGCCAAGTCCATCCTCTCGGCAAGTCACCACTAATTACAGATGCAGACCTCACCATCGCTGAATCGGGAGCCATCATCGAATACCTAGTTGATCGCTACGGCAATGGTCGGCTAGTCCCAGCATCCCATACACCGGAGCATCTACGCTATACATATTGGCTGCATTACGCTGAAGGCTCTGCAATGCCCCTACTGGTGATGCGGCTGGTCTTGGATAATTTCGGGGAAGGAGACAGCAGCGTTGTTAGGGGATTCGTCGCCCCTCAGATCAAACTTCACTTTGACTACATAGAAGGTGAACTTCGTAAAAGTACGTGGTTTGCAGGGGAGGAATTCACCGCCGCCGATATCCAAATGAGCTTTCCCCTCGAAGTAGTGGCCGTGCAAAGCGAAGAGGCCGAGAACTGGCCAAAGCTTAAAGAATTTGTTGATCGCATTCATGCGCGACCTGCTTACAAACGCGCGCTTGAGCGTGGAGGCAGATATGACTATATCACCAAGACGCAATAAATCGCCGTCTCTACAAAGGAATTATTGTACAGACGGCGATTCATCGCGTCTCTTGCTCTTGCCTTAACTTCTAACAAAAACAAGGTTGGGCAACTATTTGCTCAACCTTGTTTTTGTTATATTGTTGTGTAGAGCGATCGCACATCTAAAACATTTTAATTTTTCCTAGCTCATGATGCGACTAACTTTTTGCGGTTAGGACGCTTGTACTCTGATTTTTTTTTCAGTCCCACCGCTTGAGCTTGATCGCTATCTAATCCATATTGTCCGCGTACAACTTCTTTCATCGCTAATACTGCATTGTGAAATTCCCATTCTGCTAATCGCGCAGCATCAGCCGCAGCACGGTATAAAGCTAATTTCTCGGTTTCGGCTTGTTGAAAACTCAACATCGCCTGATAAGCTTTCTGTAAGTTGGTAGCAGAGGCATCAGCACGGTTTGTTTCATAAGTGGCGATCGTTTGCAAACCGTGCCATGAATTAACATCTTCACTAATTAATTGAGGGCGCAAACGGCGTGTTGTATCTTGGGTAGGCATATCAGCATATTAGTGTAAAGTATATATTTAATGTACCCATTGCAACCCTAAAACAATTTGCAATGGGCTTCGTCCCGCTCCGCTAACGCAATTCGCAATGGGCAACTTACTTTTGGAGACGCTAAAAGCGAACGCCCCGCTACGTTCGCGCAGCGTCTCGTAGAGAAGAGAGCAATTACGTGAAAGTGACGGGGATTTAGCTGAGGCATTAAAACGCGCTGCTTGATAGAAGCAGGGGACTTAAACCCCAAACTTTGTTAAAGAAAGGGTAAGCTCATTTTTGCAACTTAGATACAAAAAAGTTACAGGTCGATGCATCAAAGGTGCAGGTCGATGCATCAAAGTTGTAGGTCGATGCATCAAAGTTGCAGGTCGATGCATTAAAGTTGCAGGTCGATGCATTAAAGTTGCAGGTCGATGCATTAAAGTTGCAGG
>NZ_CAXTNE010000075.1:0-10489 GCF_964245445.1 uncultured Nostoc sp. | reverse complement strand
TTAAAGTTGCAGGTCGATGCATTAAAGTTGCAGGTCGATGCATTAAAGTTGCAGGCTGGTAGAGAGCAATAGCTCTCGGTTAAGGCAGGAGACGCGATAAATCAGGTCTTTGGTATCTGGTTCAAAAAACCAAGGAAAATAGAAAAACCCTCCAGATTATTGAAATATCCAAAAATCTGAAGAGTTTGTGTTTGATTTTTCCAATTGTGGTAACTTTTATTTTTTCCAGGCGAAACTAACTAGTAGTCCACCAGACTAACTTTGATAGATGAATAAGTTTGTAGTTAGGATTTTAGTCCTTAACTTGAGCGCTTTAGCGCTCACTACAAACCAAGCATTGTTGCCTTGCCAGAGTAGTAGTACAGCACGGCGGAAATAAACCAACCATTCCAAATCAATGAAACACTTACGCTGTATTGATTTTGAATTTTGAATTATGAATTCCGCCTTGCGGTACTAGTTTGTTTCCAATTTGAAAATATTCGCTGTCACACCCAGGCTTTCTTCAAAAAGTGACTCACGGCCCCAGCGTTGCACCTGCTGACTCAGCAAAGCTTCCGCCTTTTGTTCCGAAAGTGAAGTTACCTGTTGAAACAGACCGGCGGATTGAGCGCCACCGTGGGTTTCCATCCGCATACAACCACCAGTTTCTGAGCAGATAACTGTACCACAGTCTGCCTGGGCATTTGTCGAACTGAGGCGCAAGGCAATCAAGTCGCCGATAATATCGCCCACATCAGCAACCGGAACTCCTGCTAACTCGGCTTCTACTTGTCGCTGTTCTTGAGCAATAAAACGGATGCGAGTGATGTCATAATCACCGCTTTCCTTTTCATAAGAAACTGGCTGCCATTGCAACCGACTTGCCAACCAACCCAAAAACAGCAAAGCTTGGGCGGGGTTGCCTTTTTCATAATCAATCGTAACGCGGTCAATTTCTTTGAGGGCGGCACGACGGTTAGGTGAGTCGTAAGCCTCAGCTGTCAATTCCTGCCATGATGCGAGGCGACGCCAGTTTAAGTCAGCTAAAGGTACACCCGTTTCTACCAACTCTTCTAAGTGGAGTAAATCACTTTCTGGTTTGTTAAAGTTGCAAGAATCTACAATCACATTGTTGCAGACTGCTGCTAGGCGCTTGAATAGACCGTTGTTTGGGTCTGGTGTTGCCTTCCACCAGAGAAACTTTGGCAACCCGCCAATCAACAAGGCCGGAATCATACCACCGATGCGTTCTAAAGCAGCAGCAGTTCCACTGAGAGTAATGTATTCGCAGCAGATAAGTGTGCTTGACGATTGCTTTTGGATGGGACAATAGGCAGAAACTTGAGCCTTAACCCCTTCATCTTCGCCAGCAATGGGAAATAGCGCAATGATGCGGCAGGGGTTGCGGAGAGCGATTTCATCGGCAATTCTGGGGCTGGCGGTATTTAAGATCCCACCAGCAGCATGTTCTCCGCCAGACCCGTTTCGTTGAACTTTAGCGAATTCTTCTCGTAATACACTCAGAGTTTCTGGTGTTGCTGTTCCGGTTTCTGGCAGACCATTTTTCTTTTGCACTTCCCGCAACGCTGCTACCATCTGTGGCCCTAAAATCCCATCAATTGGGCCGTTGTAAAATCCCAAAGCAGCCAACAAATACTGAGTTTCTTCTGGTTCGTAGACCACTAAAGTAAATGTAGTTGCCCTAGTAGCACTGGGAAGTCCACCGCTATCGCCAGTTATGCCGTAGCTTTGCCAAATTTGATTCAGTTCCGTATCTATTTCGTTAAGCGAAATATCTTTTGGTGCCTGGAGTGAAAAAATTGTAGAAGTTTGGGTAGCCATAGGAGATTTTGGATTTTGGATTTTGGATTTTGTCATTTGTCATTTGTCATTTGTTTTTACTAGTGACTAATGACTAATGACTAATGACTAATGACTAATATTTACAGTCTGCGCCAGCGACGGCCATCCTGGTTAATTAAGAGTTCTGCTTGTTCTGGTTCCCAAGTACCGGCTTCGTACTGGGGAATATTATTAGGATCGGCGGGTGCATCCCAAACGGAAAGGGCTGGTGTTACTACTTGCCAAGCTGCTTCTACTTCATCCGCCCGTGTGAACAATGTTTGATCGCCCATCATACAATCAAGGAATAGGCGATCATACGCATCGGATGTTGCTTGGATGCCAAAGGAACCATAACTAAAGTCCATGTCAACGGAACGGGTGCGGAATTCTGCCCCTGGCATTTTGACATCAAAACGCAGGGAAATACCTTCATTTGGCTGAATCCGCATCGTCAAAATGTTGGCGTTTGTCTGTTGGGCGGCAGATTGGAACATCCGAGATGGAACTTCGCGGAAGTGAATGGCAATCTCACTGACTTTTTTCGGCATCCGCTTTCCAGTACGCAAGTAGAAAGGAACACCTTTCCAGCGCCAGTTATCTACCAAAAACTTCATCGCTACATAGGTGGGTGTGGTGGAGTTGGGGTTAACGCCTGGTTCTGTCCGATACCCTGGCACTGCTTGACCTTTCATCCAGCCAGCACTGTATTGCCCACGGACTGCTGACCGCGATAGATTGTGAACATCAGCTAAACGAGTAGCTTGGAGTACCTTCACTTTTTCTGTGCGGATGCTATCGGCATCCATTGCGTTGGGTGCTTCCATCGCGGTTAGACAGTAAAGTTGCATGAGGTGATTTTGCAACATATCCCGCAGTGCGCCGACACTTTCATAGTAACCAGCCCGGTCTTCCACTCCCACGGTTTCTGCCACAGTAATTTGTACGTGGTCAACAAATTGACGATTCCACAAGGGTTCAAAAATCGCATTGGCGAAGCGAAACACCAGTAAATTCTGGACTGTTTCTTTACCTAAGTAGTGGTCAATGCGGTATACTTGATTTTCTTTGCAATATTTCTGTACCACTTGGTTAAGACTTTGGGCAGAAGCCAAGTCCCGACCAAAAGGTTTCTCGATTACTAGACGATGTTTGTAGGGATCTTCTAGCATCCCGCCGCTTCCTAGCTGCTTAATTGCTTCGGGAAAGAATGAAGGGGCAACGGAGAGGTAGAACATGCGATTACCTCGCGTGCCCCGTTTTTCGTCTAATTCACTCAATAAGGTTTTTAGTTTCTTGTAGCCTTCGGGGTTGTCTATATCCCCAGGACTGTAAAACAGACCTTGAGAGAAGTCTTGCCAAAGTTCCCCTAAATCGACATCAGGATGTGCCTCTTCCATGCCCTTCTGCATTTGTTCGCGGAAGTATTCATGGCTCCACTCTCGACGCGCTACGCCGACAATAGTAGTTTCTGGCGGTATACGCCGTTCTCGCCGCAATTTGTAAAGTGCTGGCACTAGTTTGCGCCAGGTGAGATCACCAGAAGCGCCAAAGATAACTATAATCTGGGGTTCGGGCATCCCTTGTTGTTGCAGGCCAACGCGCAAGGGATTTTCTAGCAGACTAACCATAGGAATTTTGGATTTTGGATTTTGGATTTTGAGATTGGGGATTGGGTATTAGGGACTGGGTATTGGGTATTGGGGGTTTGGTATTAGGAAAATTGTTTACCAGTCTCCAGTCCCCAGTCCCCAGTCCCCAGTCCCCAGTCCCTAGTCCCTAGTCCCTACACTGGTGACAATACCTTGATCTTGTCTTCTAAAGAGTTCATCAAGGACTGGAAGGGCTGAATGAACTTGTCAATACCGTCAACTAACAGTTCATCCATGACGGCATCAAGATCGATGTTGATGTCGGGATCTTTGAGGTTTTCAATCAGGGTGTAGGCATTATCTACATCTGTTTCTAAGCGATCGCCTACGTTACAATGATCGGCACAAGCTTTAATCGTCGCTGGTGGTACGGTGTTAACGGTATCTCGCCCAATCAACTCTTCGATATACATCACATCGTTGTAGTGGGGGTCTTTAGTGCTAGTACTAGCCCAAAGTAGCCGTTGTACTGTGGCCCCTTTTTCTGCCAAGGCTTTCCAGCGATCGCTCTCGATAATTTTCTTGTATTCCTGGTACGCAATCTTGGCGTTAGCGATCGCTACTTTTCCTTTAACAGCTTTTAGCCTTGCTTCCACGGCAATATCATCAACACCTTTTTTCAACTTAGCATCAATCTTGCCGTCAATGTTGCTATCGATCCGGCTGAGGAAGAAGCTAGCGACTGAAGCAATTTTACTGATGTCCTTACCTTCAGCCACCCGTTTTTCTAAGCCCCGAATATAAGTCCAAGCTGTGTTTATGTAGCTATCTACAGAAAACAGCAACGTAATATTAACATTCATCCCTTCGGCTATTACCTGCTCCACTGCTGGCAAACCAGGTTCTGTACCGGGAATTTTAATCATCAGATTTTCCCGACCAACTTCTTGGAAATAGCGCCGGGCTTCGGTTATTGTTGCTTCAGTATCATGGGCGATAGTTGGTGGGACTTCAATACTCACATAACCATCTAGTCTATTCGAGGCTTCAAAAACAGGGCGTAAAATATCACATGCATAACGGATATCTGCAAAAACTAGCGATTCGTAAATTTTGTCTATGGGTAAGCCAGCACGAACTCCGGCTTCGATATCGGCATCATAAATGACGTTACCTGCGATCGCTTTTTCAAAGATAGCGGGGTTAGAGGTAATCCCAGAGATCCCTTGATTTTCAACCAGGTCTTTGAGTTCGCCTGATTGAATAATGTCACGGCTCAAATTATCCATCCAGATACTTTGACCGTATTGCTTAATTTCTAGTAGATGATTGGTAGACATAGCTCTAATTTGTTTCACTCCTGTATAGTGATGATTCTAAGTAAGTTGGCAAAACCCATCAAAATTTGATGCTTACTTTTGAATTGTGGCGTTGCCAATCACTTATCGCATCGGCCAGCTGAGATAATCTTTAATACATCTTCAAGAAGTGCTATTCTGCATCGCCAATCTTAAATCACCATGATTAACTTTTAATTAATGCCAGATGCTAGACGCATCCTTGATCCTTTTATTACCGTCTTATAGTGCAGCATGGCAAAAATAACTATCCAGTTGAAAAAGTTTAAAAAGCTTTATTTGCAAGCTTTGTTTTCTTCTAAATCGTGCCTTTTTACACTAGTACAGGTCAGCAGCCATTTCATTACAGCCAGAAAGACCAAAATTAAAGCCCTTTGACTTTTGACTTCCGCCTTGCGGCACTAGTGTCCGTTTTGAATAAAAGACTCCACCTTTGCTACATCCTCTTTGCTACCAATAATTAAAGGTGTGCGTTGATGCAATTTTTTCGGTACTACATCCAAGATATCCATCAGTCCTGTAGTGGCGCGACCACCTGCTTGTTCAATCAAAAAGGCTAGAGGAGCAGTTTCATAAAGCAAGCGCAATTTCCCTTCTGGGTTTTGAATTGTGCCTGGGTAGAGAAAGACGCCGCCTTGAACCAAGATTCTATGAATATCGCTTACCATTGCGCCACTATAACGAGCGCTGTAGCCTTCTGTGCGATGAACGTAGCGGATATATTCTCGAATCGATTCTTCCCATTGCCAGAAGTTACCCTCATTCACGCTGTAAACAGAACCGTGGTTAGGAATTCGGATATTTTCTTCTGTGAGAATAAATTCTCCTAAGCTGGGATCAAGGACAAAAGAATGAACGCCCTTACCTATAGTATAAACCAGCATTGTGCTGGGCCCATATAAAATGTATCCGGCAGCGAGTTGCTTACGTCCGTTGGTAAGGAGGTCAGTTGCCTTGTGATCGCTATCAGTTCCTTCTTGTTGGCGAATGGCGAAAATGGAACCTAAGCTGAGATTATTATCAGTATTGGATGAGCCATCAATTGGGTCATATAGCAGGGTATAGCGACCAATAGGGCAATTTTCCGGAATATAGTAGGGTTTTTCCATTTCCTCAGAAGCTAGGCGACAGACTAAGCCGCTTTGCTTAAAAACTGAGATAAATACATCATTGGCATAAACATCCATCTTTTTGACGGATTCTCCTTGGACATTAACTTCCCCTGTAAATCCCAGAACGCCTTCCATTAAACCAGCGCGACTCATGCGGCGAGCAACCAGTTTGCCGGCCAAGGCGATGCGATTCATCAGCGCACTTAAATCCTGTGCATCTGGCGAAAAACTCTGAAGTTGCTGTAAGACGTGACGCGATAAGGTTGTACAATCACGATCTAAGGATTTGTCTGTAATTTCATTGATAGACGATTTTATTGAATCTGGCGCTTCAGCCATTTTGATGTTCTCCGCAGCCACTAGCTGTTAATTGGGTTTTAGTCGTGTATGGCAACTTATGGTTGCTGCTTCTATCTTAGAAAAGTAATTTGATAACTTAGATGCGACTTTAGATAAACTAAAGAAATGAATTTTCAGTGACTTTTGCATTCAGAGCCTAGATACGTAGTAAATCGTATAACAGATTATCAGTATTAAGTAAGTGATTACTTAAATCAAGCGAATACAGAAGGTAACAAAGATAGCTAAATCACTGACAATTATTTCCAACCAGAGCTATTGTGAAATTATAGGAAAATAGGTATAAGTAGCTAGGCGTAAATAAATTAAAGTTTGTAGTGAGTTAGCGCGGTCTTCTCCCAAAGGGAGAGGCTAACGCCAAGGGGTTTCCCCCATGAGTGACTAACTTTCCCGTTGGGTAAGGACTTTAATCCTTTACCTTTATATGTAAAGTGCATTATTGCGTAGCGTAATGCACTTAGAACTAAGTATATTTTGGAGTTGTTTCAAAAATAAAATATAAGTCCAGGCGATCGCACTGAGCTATTTTAGCTTATATAAAATCTGGCTATGCAAACAGCAACAGCTACCATTAAACTTACACCTTGTTTAAATGTATTTTTGTAAGGGTAAATCTAAGTAAATTATGATAATATAAAGAGTCTTGGGCGATTAGCACAGGGGTAGCGCACATCCTTCACACGGATGGGGTCACTGGTTCAAATCCAGTATCGCCCATTTAGTAATATCAAAGGTTCAGCAAACTAACTGTGATTTAAAGCATAACTTGGTTTAAAAGAGGTATACGTAATTAAATTGAAAGTCGAATAAAAGATAAAAACAAATTTATTGTTACCAACAATACAATAACGATAATCGCTAACGTAGAATAAGCTTTTAAGGGTTTTACATTTCTTAAGTTAGTTGTGTTTTTTAGCGCATACCTACTTAGTTGCTAGTTAAGATAAGCAGTGGAAACACTAAATTCTCAGAGTAAAGAACGTGGCAAATATTCAGGGCACCTCTGGAAAAAACTATCTAGCTGGGACTCAAGGAAGCGATCAAATAGATGGCTATGAAGGCGATGACACTCTAATAGGTGGGGCGGGTAATGACAACTTAGTGGGAGGAGGTGGTAATGACATTCTCACTGGTGGTAGTGGTAGAGATACTTTTGTCCTGAATTACTCAGGTGGTGGTATTGATACAATTACAGACTTCTCAGTTAGTAGTGACGTTCTTAAAGTTACTACATCAACTATTGGCGCTTCTAAATATCTTATAGGTACACGAGCATCTCTGAGCAATTATGAAGTAGGTGAAGATGCTGGTATGGTTTCTACTAAGTCTACAAATCGTTCACTAACGCTCGGGTCGAGTAACGCTAGCCAATCTGCTAGTATTTTTACATATAACGCAAGCACTGGTGCTCTATTTTATTTGAATCAGCAGATAGCCTGGCTATCTCCTAACCTTGACTGGAATACAGCTGTTGTAGTGGCTTCAAAAACTACTAATAATTAATATTGACGAATAAAAAATCTAACTCCCCAGCAGAGTTTCTTACTAAAGTTGGGGGAGCCAAACTCCTCTTATACGGTGTATAGATAAGCAAGGGTTCGCGCTTTGATTACGGAATTGGTGTTCTAGGTGCGATCGCGTTGTTTTGTTTTTTAACCAATGTCATCTGTAATGCTAATTGCCAGTTAAAATCAGCAGTAGAAACACGAATTTCTCCGGGAGTAACGAACGTGGCAACTATTTACGGCACATCTGGAAACAACAATCTAACTGGGACTTCAGGAAACGATCAAATATACGGCTATGCAGGTAATGACACTCTAAAAGGTGGGGCAGGTAATGACTACTTAGAGGGAGGAAGTGGTAATGACAATCTCACTGGTGGTAGTGGTAGAGATACCTTTGTCTTCGATTGCTCAGGTGGCGGTATTGATACAATTACAGACTTCTCAGTTAGGGACGATATTCTGAAAATTACTACCCCTACTATTAGCGGCACTAACGCCATCTCTAAAGGTTCTACAGGCAATGACACTTTAATAGGTAAATCGGGTAAAGACTCTTTAGCAGGAGGAATTGGTAATGACATTCTTACTGGTGGCAAGAATAGTGACACATTGCCTTCTATTAAATCTTCTGAGAATGCTATTCAATTGACTAATTCTACAACTGATGTTTTAGCATCAACAAAAGTTTCGACGAGTGAGGACATAAAACTTGCTGATCCTATAGATCAATCTCCACAACTAACAATAATTGGTGGAGGTGTGGGACTGCCTAGTTATTGTAGCTATAACGCAAATACTGGTGCTCTATTCTATCTTAATCAGCAGTTAGCTTGGCTACCTTGTAATCTTATTTTTGCTAACAATGCATGACTTACGCAGTGACAGAAAAGCGAAAATAGCAGGTATAGTTTTCAAGGCTTCTAATTAGATTTTTAAATTACCTTTTTGCGATGCCTTTTCAGGCGCTTCGCATAACCCCGATTTATTCCCATATTTGCGTAGATGTAGCCTGTCGTAAACATCGCTGAGTGCTAAACACGGCTGAAATACCCAAATTGCCTGTAGTACTTATGTACGATGCGTAAGTCCTGAAAGATATGACTGCGACAAGACTTATATGTACACCGGAGGACGGGCGCTACGGTGTACATATAAGTCTCTTAACCTGTACCTTTGATGCATCGCCCTGCAAAAATTAACCCACCCAACGTTACACAGCAACTTTAAAAGACTTGTGTGTACACCGTAGCTGACAAGCGAGAGGGACAGCCTTGAACTAAAGTTCAAAGAAAAAAGAGGTTTGTCGAACTCACCTTAAGTCTTAAAATTCATACAGTCACTACTGTCACAACAGCAGATTAGTAATGAAAAACCTAACCTTCCCAGCAGAGTTACCTGGAGAGTGGCACGGGCAAAGGTTTGCACAAGCATTACTAAAGTGATGTTCTATCTTGCAATCAAGTAACTTTCCACAGTTAGGAGATAAGTTCTGTGAGTTTAAGAAGTTGGTTTGGTCACGGTTGTCACTTAGGGTTGTCTGGCTTGGTGATTCTAGTGGGTGCGATTGGAATACAAGGAGGCGATCGCACATCCGCTCAGGTCACTGCTGATCCCTCTGTGGGAACTCAAGTGGAGCGAATCGACAATACTACCTTGGATATTACAGGGGGTACAACCGTTGGCAATACAAATTTATTCCATAGTTTTAGCAACTTTAGTATTACAAGTGATCAGGTAGTCAATTTCCAAAATGCCCCTACTATCAACAATATTTTGGTGCGAGTTACAGGGAGAAATCCCTCTGACATCCAGGGAACACTTCAAACTCAAGGTAATGCTAATTTCTTTTTAATGAATCCTAACGGCATCATATTTGGACAAAATGCCGTATTAAATATTAACGGTTCATTTATTGGCACAACAGCTAGTGCGATCCAGTTTCCGGGTGGTGGAGAATTTTCCATGACTTCACCCGTCAATCCGCTTAACCCCTTGCTGAGAGTAAATCCTTCTGCATTTCTATTCAATCAAATTCCATCCCAGCTTGCGAAGCCGATTCAAGTCAATGAAGCATTTCTATTCGTTCCTGAGAGTCAGAGTTTAGTGCTATTGGGAGGCGATGTGAATTTAGAAGGAGCGATCGTGTATGCTCCAGATGGTCGAATCGAATTAGGAGGATTGGCAGCAGGGGGAACAGTAGGGTTGAACATTGATAACAACAATTTCCGCTTAAGTTTTCCTGAGAGTGTAGCGCGAGCAGATGTATCTTTTACCAATCTAACTACAGTAAGTGCTAGTGGTGAAGGCGGTGGTGGTATCCAAATACAAGGCAGGCGCGTTACATTCGATAGTTCAGATATTGCGGTTAATACCCTAGTCTCAAAATCGGGAGGAACATTAGGGGTGAACGCATCGGAGTCAGTCGAACTCTTGCGAGGAAGCCGTTTGTTGACTGAGACAACAAGGTCTGGAACTGCCGGAGACTTAAGGATTGAAACTGGGCGGTTGATTGTTCAAGATGGTTCGCAGATTTCAGCTTCCACTTCTTTACAATCTACTGGAGGGGGAGGAACTTTGTTTGTCAACGCCAGGGACTCTATCCAACTCATTGGAACCTCCCCAATTATAGAAGGTGAAAAACCCATACCTAGTGGCTTGTTTACTGTAACACAAGGTGCTGGAAATGCCGGAGAATTAAGAATTGAAACTGGGCAATTGATTGTTCAAGATGGAGC
>NZ_CAXTNE010000074.1:1693-30233 GCF_964245445.1 uncultured Nostoc sp. | reverse complement strand
CCCCTGCCCCCTGCCCAAACGAAGTAAGGCATCTCACAAAATCGCATCGCTCCCTGACCTCGTGCAGTAGCTAGAGACAGATACAACTGACGCAGCGTCAGAGTTCCACGAGTAGCCAAATCTCTGACTAGTTTTAGACGACTCTTATTATTATTGGTATCACTGGGTAGTTCGGGAGCTACATCATCTAGAGAATACTTGGATAGATCCACACCCTTGTAATAGGTCTTTAAAATACCCCAAGCTACATCGGGATGAATCAACGATTGCAGAAATTCGTATTTCTCTTGGGCTTCTTCTTCAGTCCGGCCAATTATGGGAAAAGCCCCAGGCATGATTTTCAGATCCTCTGGAGAGCGTCCATATTTCGCCAACCTACTTTTGACATCAGTATAAAATTCCTGGGCATCAGCTAGGGTTTGATTGGCAGTAAAAATCACCTCAGCAGTACGCGCAGCTAAATCCCGTCCAGCTTCCGATGCTCCAGCTTGCACAATCACCGGATAACCTTGAGGTGGACGACCGACATTCAAAGGGCCTTTGACAGAAAAATGTTTACCCTTGTGGTTGAGTATATGTAGTTTATTCTGGTCGAAATAGATACCAGATTCTCTGTCACGGATGAAAGCATCGTCTTCCCAACTATCCCACAATCCTTTGACCACTTCCACAAACTCTTCCGCACGTTCATAACGCTGGCTGTGTTCTGGATGATGCTCAAGACCGAAATTAAGTGCGGCATTCTCGTTACCTGTGGTAACTACGTTCCAGCCCGCCCGGCCTTTACTCAAGTGATCCAAAGAAGCAAACTTACGTGCTAGGGTGTAGGGTTCCTCATAAGTAGTCGAGGCCGTGGAAATGAAGCCAATGTTTTGGGTTACAGAAGACAAGGCTGAAAAGAGTGTAACTGGCTCGAAATGGACAAGTTTACCATTGCGTTTTTGAGTTTCTGGAGCGCCACCCCAAACTCCTGGACTGTCCGCCAGAAAAACTGCGTCGAACAAGCCACGTTGGGCAGTCTGGGTAATTTCTTTGTAATGCTCAAAATTGAATCCAGCGTCTATTTGTGCATCTGGATGTCGCCAAGCAGAAATATGATGTCCAGTAGCTTGAATGAATGCACCTAAACGAAACTTGCGTGTTTTACTCATTTGCTTTTTTGTATAGAGCTAAATAGCATTCAAATTAATGCTTCCAAACTACTTGGATTGTTGCTGTGAGTTCTTCTGTAAAGTGTCCAGAAGGCTCTACTGCTAATAATGCTTCTTTGATATCTGCTTCAAATGCTTCGGTTTTATCGCCATAGAAAATTTTCAAAGAGAAGGCTGTGGTGTACAAGTAGCCAAGATAGCTGGAGACTGTCCAGGATTTTTCAAATGGCACTTCATACACTTCTTGGCGAGCAAATTTTGAATTGGCAATTACAACTTCGTGGGGAGGATCAACTGGTTTACGAATGCCTTGTCCTCGTTGTCCAGTTCGTCGCTCCTCACCTAACCATTTTTTCACTACTTCTACGGCAGCTTGTTTCCAGGGTAAAGAACTTATCCAAGGATTATCACCTGTATTGAGCAGTGCGATCGCGGAGCTTACCGTTCGCGTAGCGTCTCGTAGAGAAGGTATCGCACCATCATCGGCCAGCAATTCATAAAGGCGTTCTAGTACGAGTTCTCGTTCCATCCAGTGAAAGGCTCTGCCAATGGTAGCTAGTTTAAATTTTCCTAGACTAGGATTAATCAGTTCTGCGCCTTGTTCTAGCCAGGTAATATTATTTGCTCCTACGCTTGCTGCTTGGCGTTGCGCTTCTTTGAGCATTTCCGGATCGGGATCGATCGCAACTACTTCCTGAAATTTAGTGCTCAGGGGAATGGCAATTAAACCTGGCCCAGTACCCAAATCAAGCAGTCGTCCCTGACCATTAAGATGAAAAATTTCGGTTAGTTTGTCGAATACAGCAGGTGGGTATTTAGTTCTGTATTGAGCGTAAACCTCAGCTGCACCCTCAAATAATGTTGGGTCGTAGGTAGGAAGTGTTTTCTGTTGGGTCATAAGTTAATTTTTTAGTGAATCAATCTCTATTTGGGTAGTGGGGATTAGGCATTGGCAAAATTATTCTGAATATTTCCCTAATCTGTGTTGCTAGAACAAATCTATAAAGGAGGACTTGTAGTATGAGAATGCCGAGGTTCTTACCTAGTTTGTTTGAATCACTTAGAACACTGATAAGGCGTTTCATTACTACTTGCATCAGGTATACGATTAATCTTTACCCGATCAATATTTTTTTGTAGCTCTGGCTAAGTAGTCAGCCCCTAAATGAAAGAAATGTTGTAGTTTATTCCTTTTAAAATACTACAAATCGATTGATTTACCGTAGTTTATCTATTTAACAGAGTTTTTCACACTTACGAGAAAAATGCAAGTAGTGCTTAACACAAGTTTGCTAACTTTTATGCTTTAAAAATATATCTTAATAGGCTTGCTATTTTAATTATTTTATGCAAACATCCAAAGTTAATAGCTAAACTGCTAAATACCGATAAGTTTTTGGTATTTTGCTAACAACCATAAATTTAGGCTAATTCAAATTCTTTCTTCTTAAGAGAGCATCCCACTTTCCACCTCTCCTCTCTTGTCTCATGTCTAATCTGGATGTAAAAATTTTTTGGGGCGCTAGTACTCGATCAACCCAAAGATGACGGGTGAAGGCAGGCAGGGGGAGCAGGGAGAGAAAAGAACTTGATTTTCTTACCAGAAACCCCGCAAAGTTGCCTTGGCAGACTACTAGTAATTAAAGATTTGTTGATTTTTTGTGCATAACTCAATAGCCAACCTTTAAAGTTTTGTGGAATAACGGGCTAGTTATCCCAGCCCTTTTTAATGGATTTTTATCTTGTCTTCAGCAGCGAGTGCAGCTGAAACTATCAGTGATTATCGCTTTACACCCACAGCCCCTCTCCGACAAGACCCAGACACTTCTTTGCATTTAGAGACTTTTTATTCCTACAGGGTAAATAACAACATCCGAATTATTCCTAGCTTATATCTAATTACCAAGCCCGAACATAATGATGCCAACGAGCCAATTTCGGTGGATTCTCTCTGCAATACCTTTACTTTCTAGTCAGCAACTCACAGGAGAATCCCATAGCTAAAGCTGAAAAATGAATATTCCCCGCTCCCGATCTTGAGAGTTGCTTTTTAGTTAATTTCGTGTAAAATATCATAAATGTACGATAATTCGATCGATATATAGTAGTTTAAAGATATAGTAGTTGAAGAAATACCGAAACGACAAGGTAATTTTTTGGGTTTGTTCCCCATTCCTTTCTGTCCCTGTCTCGCTAAAACAAACATAACATCAAGGCTATTCAGTCCTATTGACAAAATAGCTTTTAAATAGAGAAAGAACTTCATAAAACAACTAATTGGTAGCTTATGACTGTTACTTTGAAAAACAATAAAAGCAGTAAAAAAGCCCTAGAGGTATTATTCAACAAGAAAATCGCTGATCCAATCATCCCTTGGATAGTACCTTTTATAGTGCTACTACTTTGGGAAATTGCTTCTAGAACTGGTTTACTTTCCAGCAGAATTCTTCCAGCACCAAGTAGTGTAGTTTTTACGGCATTTAGATTAGCCTCAACTGGAGAGCTTTTCCAACACATGGGAATCAGTGCTGCACGCGCTATATCTGGTTTTATCGTTGGTGGCGGAATTGGCTTTATTTTGGGATTACTTACTGGGTTTTCTCGCATTGCAGAACAATTGTTAGATAGTTCTTTACAAATGCTGCGTACTATTCCCAACTTGGCATTAATTCCCTTAGTAATTTTATGGTTTGGGATTGGCGATCAAGCTAGATTATTTCTAGTTTCTATAGGTGTATTCTTTCCAATTTATCTTAATACCTATCATGGAATTCGTAGTGTAGATCCCGCTCTAATTGAAATGGGCAGAGTTTATGGATTAAAAACATCGCAGCTTTTGTGGCAAATTGTTTTTCCAGGAGCTTTGCCTTCAATTTTGATTGGTGTCCGCTTTTCTTTGGGGATTATGTGGCTATCGTTAATTGTAGCTGAACAAATTGCAGCAGATTCCGGCATTGGTTATATGGCAATGAACGCCCGTGAATTTATGCAAACAGACGTTGTGGTGTTAAGTATTGTTATCTATGCGCTGTTAGGTAAACTGGCAAATTCTATTGCCAAAGCTCTAGAAAACAAATTTTTATCATGGAATCCTAATTACACATCTGTTGGGTAAAATATGTAAAATATTAGGTCAAAGGTTAAACACCCGTTTAGTGTTTGAATTTGATTAATTAATTCTAAAAACTGCAAACTCCCAATACCTAAATCACTCAATAAAAGGGAAATCCGGATGAGTTCAAAGATACAAGGTTCACAACTCAATATTTTAGATTTAAGCAAAGTTTTTGGAAAGAAAACTGTCTTAAAATCATTAAATCTAGAAGTAACACCAGGAGAATTTATTGCTATTGTGGGGCGTAGTGGTTGCGGTAAAAGTACTTTGTTGCGCCTAGTGTCTGGGTTAGATAAACCCACTACAGGTGGCATATTATTAGATGGACAACCACTACATAAGCTTAGTCAATCTGTAAGAGTAATGTTTCAAGACCCTCGATTACTACCTTGGAAACGTGTGATAGATAATGTGGGTCTGGGTTTGCAAGAAAATTGGCGTGCAAAAGCTGCGCGGGTATTGGAACAAGTAGGACTTAAAGATAGAGCTGATGAATGGCCTTACGTGTTATCTGGAGGGCAACGACAACGAGTAGCATTGGCCAGAGCCTTAGTGAGTCAACCACAACTATTACTACTTGATGAGCCTTTAGGAGCATTGGATGCATTAACTCGCTTAGAAATGCAACATTTAATCGAGGATTTGTGGCAACAGAGAGGCTTTACGGCGTTTTTAGTTACCCATGATGTAGAAGAAGCTGTAGCGCTGGCAGACAGAGTGATAGTAATTGAAGAAGGACGGGTTGCGTTAGATTTACCTGTAAGATTGCCGCGTCCACGAGACAGAGCTAGTGAAGTATTTGTAAATATCAGAGAAGCTGTACTAGAAAAAGTTATGAATAATGAAGGCACTCACACACCTCTATTGCAAATGAGTCATTAATACTCTACACCACCTGTACAATCCAACGGCAAAAGTCCATCACCCATTGCATGAATGGCTCACCATTAAACTCGGCATCAACGAGTGGTTAAACGAGATACCTGCTCTGAGATTACTGAGATTTTTGATCCTTAAGAACTTGTTTGCCCCGTTCCTTTTTACTATGACTTGTGTGTACACCGTAGCCTAAAAGGTTTTCAGAAAAACTTCTTGATTGGTTAAGTAGAATATGTGATACTCTGAAAACTATAAATAAAGCACGGTGATTCTATCGAATTACCGTAGTTTAAAAGGACAGGACTCATGCAGCTACTATGGTTTATCCCAACCCACGGCGACGGACGTTACCTTGCAACTGCTACAGGTGGGCGGGCAGTAAGCTTTCCTTATCTGCGGCAGATTGCCCAAGCGGTGGATGACCTTGGTTATACAGGGGCATTGCTGCCCACGGGTCGATCTTGCGAAGATGCTTGGATTGTAGCGTCAACACTGGTATCACTGACGCGACAGATGCGTTTTTTGGTAGCGATTCGTCCTGGCTTGGTATCACCTGGAGTAGCAGCGCGGATGGCGGCGACTTTTGATCGACTCTCTGGAGGACGCTTGCTGATTAATGTTGTGACAGGTGGCGATCCCGTAGAGTTAGCGGGAGATGGATTGCATTTGGATCACGATCAGCGCTATGAATTAACAGATGAATTTTTGACAGTATGGCGAACGATCGCTAGTGGTGAACAAGCTAATCTCCAAGGCGACTATCTTAATATCCAAGATGGTAAGCTGCTGTTTCCACCCGTCCAGAAGCCATATCCTCCCTTGTGGTTTGGTGGTTCCTCTGCCGTTGCTCAAAAAATTGCTGCCAAGCACGTAGATGTGTATTTAACTTGGGGTGAACCACCGGCGCAAGTAGCCGAGAAGATTGCATCAGTTCGCAGACTTGCTTTATCAGAAGGGCGAACTTTGCGGTTTGGGATTCGCCTACATGTGATTGTGCGCGAAACTGAGAGTAAAGCGTGGGATGCGGCGAATCAATTGATTAAGTATGTGGATGATGAGGCGATCGCTTATGCCCAAAAAGCTTATGCCCGGATGGACTCAGTTGGACAACGGCGGATGACTCAACTACACCACGGTAATCGTGAGGCATTAGAGATTAGCCCGAACCTGTGGGCGGGAGTTGGTTTGGTGCGGGGTGGTGCGGGAACAGCCTTAGTAGGCGATCCCCAAACCGTAGCTGCCAGGATATTGGAATATGCTTCTTTGGGTATTGAGTCTTTTATTCTCTCTGGCTATCCCCACCTAGAAGAAGCTTATCGAGTTGCGGAACTTCTATTTCCCCATTTGCCATTAGAGAATCTGCCGACAGTGGAGAAGCAACATGTCTTGAGTCCATTTGGCGAGATTGTGGCAAATGAAGATTTCCCTAAGGAGCAGCATCAGGAAAGAGCAACGTCCATATCCTAGTAATTAGGAACTAGAAAATTACCAGCCATGTTGCACCAACAAATTGACCAAAAAATCTCAGAAAAAGAAGCGTGGGCATTACGTCGCCAGTTGGGGATACCTAACAATAAACGCTTGTGGGTGCTGGCGTGCATGGATGAGCGATTACCAATAGAAAAAGTATTGGGAATTGGTGAAGGAGATGCTCATATTTTCCGTAATGCTGGGGGATTAGTTACGGATGATGCTATCCGATCAGCGATGTTAACTACACAGTTTTTTGGCACAAAAGAAATCATTGTCATTAATCATACCGAATGTGGCATGATGACAGCATCAGGAGACTTTCTCAGTGAGGTATTGCGAAATCAAGGTATTAACGTGGATCAAGTTAGTGTCGATCCTGCTTTGCCTGAGTTGAAGCTACCAAAAGGCGTTTTTTCCAAATGGATCAAAACGTTTACCGATGTGGATGAAATCTGCACACAGCAGGTAGAATTACTGCGTAATTCTGCTTTAATTCCCCAGGATGTAGTTATTCATGGCTACATCTGGGAAGTAGAGAGTATGAGTTTGCGCCTTCCCTACAAACGCCTGAGCGATCAGGTCAATACAGCATTAGCTATGAATACCAAAACCACAAAACATACTGAACCCATTTCAGAAATTGGGAGTTTAATTGAATGACAAATATTTTAGCGATCGCTGGTAGTCCAACCCATCCATCTAGAACCTATGGTGTTGTCGAATACACTGCCAAACTTTTACAACAAGAAGGCTTGCATGTAGACATTATTTCAGTTCGGGATTTGCCTGCTGAAGATTTAGTTTTTGGACGATACGATAGTCCTGCTTTAGAACAACCAAAAGCTTTATTAGCAAAGGCAGATGGTGTGATTATTGCCACCCCAATCTACAAAGCTGCTTACACAGGAGTGCTGAAAACATTTCTAGATTTGCTCCCACAAAAATCATTGACAGGTAAACCTGTATTACCAATTGCCCTTGGTGGGACGATCGCTCACTTATTGGCAATTGAATATGCTCTTAAACCTGTCTTATCTGAATTAGGAGCGCGGCATATCCTAGCTACTATTTATGCGGTAGACAAACAAATTCAACGACAAGCTGATAACAGCGTTCTGTTAGATGAGGAAATTGATCAGAGACTTAAAGACGTTCTCAAGGAATTTGTGAAAGCTGTAGAATATGATGCCGCAGCGCCTCAAGAATTGGTTCATGCCAATTAAATAATCAAGTTTATACCTCCGCATATTTGTAGCAGAGAGGTAATTTTTACCCATCTGCTACCTTTTTTTAAAGTTAATCAGAGCAATACAAAATTTATTATAGAAATTTAACAGAAAAGCGGGATAAGAAAATTGAATTCAAAGACTAAAAACTTTACAAATCAGATATAAAGAGGTAATATTTGTGGATTAAAGACAGAAGTAATATAAGAATAGCTGATTTTACCAACTTTAATTTCGATTAAACGTAAATTTTGAACTGGTGCGCTACAACGAACAATACCTAGTTGAATCAATTGGTCTTTAACGGAATGGTCATAGCTAAAAATTTTTAAGTATTTAATAGATGGTTTGGCTTTTAAACGTGTAACGAATTTAAGGAGACTTGCCACAATGGGTTCGCTCAATTGGTGTCGTTTGCGCCATAGTGGACTGAGTGGATGGGGTGATTTAAATCCATCAAAACCGTTATTGTGAGTCTGTTATTGTGCAGTTTCCTCTTTTGGGAGCAAATAATCTCTATTACCTTGCCCTCGAAAAAAACAATTGTGTGTTCATTCTCTTCTCCGTTGCTTAAAGTGACTTTGCAACGTTACCGGATAGCTCACAAAGAAAAGCCAGGTAACTTCGTTCTCTTCTCCGTCGCGTAAAGTCGCTTTGCAAGGTTTGTTTTAGCCTAAGATTGGGTCTGAATCCAGTTCCCACTGATGTTTGAGCAATTCTTGGTAAGTCGTTTCCCTAATTATCATCTGCTTATAGAGCATCAGCAAAAACTCCTGAGCTTGTTCACGGGACATCTGCTGCACTTGGTCTGCAAAAGTTCTAAGGCTAAATTCTTGTTCTAAAGATAATTTAATGGGTTGATTCATCGCTTTTATTACTCTTTTGTTTGGGTTTGCTTATGTAAGAAAATATTGCCTTATCTAAATAAATATTACGATAGCTTTACAAAAAGCAAAGGGTGGTAAACCGTACTAAGTAGGTTATAAATGCCGTATCTGCTGCTGAAAACCTTGATATCACTCCATTGTGGGAACCCAAGTAAAAACCTAAGTTCTAAAGTTTCTTACTTTGAGGTTTTTAAAAGCATTTTTAGCCTCTGCTTGCGGCTGGCGATCGCTTAAAAGAAGAGATGGGCAATACAATTATTCCTTTGGGCAACGGTGGTGATGAGGTGACTTCCCAGTGGATAAAGGCGGCGGGTATTGCCATCGATGAACAGCATTTTTGCAAGGTGGCTAATGTCAAAGATATTGACAGGAAGACTTACACCACAATTGAGACTATTCTTTCCAAGAAGGTTGGTAATCAAACAACCATTTAAACTGCAAGCACGTAAATCCTCTGAGTAAGATGCTGGCATCGAATAAAACAATTACTTCATGTCTAGGTTACCGTCGTTTGTGGTTCAATTACCTGAAAATTGCTGTAAATAAAAAACTTTTCAACCGCTCCAGACGCGGAGGAAGCAGAGAGAAAAAGAGATGTTAAAAATAATTAGCCAAGTCTTCTTTTAACTTCTTCAGCCAAATCTACTAGTAGCACTTCTACTTGCTCACCTGTTTTCAAATCTTTCAGTGATGACTTTTGCGCTGCTGCTTCTTCAGATCCAATAATTACACAAAATTGAATTCCTTGTTTGTCAGCTAGCTGAAATTGTTTACCCAAGGGACGCTTATCAAAGTTAGTGATCACATTAATTCCAGCCTGACGCAGATGTTGCGAAACTTTTAAATAAGTTGGCATTAAATCTTCTTGCATATTTACTACTATCACCTGGGCTGGTGTAGCAGCTAAGGTACTAAGAATACCAGCTTTTAACAAGCGACTAATTAAGCGAGTTAATCCTATAGAAATACCTACACCAGGCATTTTTTCACCCAAAAATACCCCGACTAATTCTTCATATCTCCCGCCAGAACAGATACTACCTAAAGCTTCATGCCCTAATAAGGTTGTTTCGTAAACTGTACCAGTATAGTAATCAAGACCACGGGCAATGGATAAATCAATACAGAAACGATTTTCGGCAACTCCGAGATTACGCACGCCTGCAATTACCGTTTCTAATTCGCTAACTCCCAGGTTTAATTGCTCGGTTTCTGATAAATTTTGGGCGAGATACTTAAGTTTATCTAATACTTCATCAACAGAACCATCTATTTTAATAAAATCAATAATTTTTTGAGTCTGTTCTCCTGAAACACCCTCTTTTTCTAATTCTTGTTTTACTTTACTTTCACCAATTTTTTCTAAATTATCAACAATACCAATACACGATTTAATTTTATCTTCAGTAATTCCTACTGACTTAAAAAATCCTGTGAGAACTTTACGGTTATTGATCCGAATCAAAAAATCACCAATATTTATCGCTTCAAATATCTCAGTGATAATTGCAGGCATCTGAGCATCATAAAGCAAGCTGAGTTCACGACGAGCAACTACATCAATATCACACTGGCGGAACTGACGAAAACGCCCATCTTTTGCTCGTTCACCACGAAAAACCACATCCATTTGGTAGCGGGCAAAGGGAAAGGTTAACTCATTCAGGTGACGGGCAATATACGCTGCTAATGGAACTGTTTGATCAAACTTTAAAGCTCTTGCTTCTGAACCAGTTTCACCCGATTTATCTCTCTCGGCTTGTCGATTTGGTGGCAGGATGGGGTCAATACCATAAATGATATTGTCGCCTTGATTTCCTTTAGCTTGCAGCACTTCTAAACGTTCTACAGCAGGTGTTTCGATGGGCGTAAATCCATAGCTTTCAAAAACTCTACGGATGATATCTAGCAAATATAATTCTAGACGCTTTTCACTAGGCAGAAATTCTGGGAAACCACTAGGAGTAGAAAAGTTTATTTTGTCACCTTTTGCCATGCGTGTACCTTACTAAATTGAAATTTGAGATGAAAGCCTAACGACTGGAAATCGTCGCTACACAAACATAGACGCTTTGCGGCTACTCTTGCGAGAACGCAGCGAACCCGCAGGGTAGTCCGCCTGCGCGGACTGGAGAATAATGAGTGACTATCTCTGAGCGAAGAAATTACTATCTTACCCGTTCTTCTTGAATTAAGGTGCGTTGAAAAATTTTGTTGTTCTTGAACCAATGCCAAGTGCGGGCACGATTGTTATTGTCAGGGCTAATATAGATCATTTCGTATAAACTCATTTCTGGGTTTGTTTTATAACTAAACCACAAAATCACAATTGAATCATCGGCTTCCCAAGCTTTACCTTGAATGCGATCGGTGTCAAACCACAGCTTATTATCTTTATAGCTTCCTGGAAATTCATACTCTTCTTGTTTGCCATCAGACCATTTGTAGCGATTAATTTGGTAATAGGGATGAGGGCCATTTTCTGGAAATTGACAAGTTAAGTGAGACTCATACTTGTCGAGGATTTTTCCGGCTGTATCAATTACTGTGTAAGTTCCTACCCAATCTCCTTCATGACGGACAAGTACGGGCATTCCTTCTCGAATATTTGAAACCATGATTTTGTAATACTCCTAGCTTGTAATATCTAAAAAATACTCAAATAATGCTCAAATATATTATTTTCAGTAGCTAAACTAAATAATAAGTATAATTCAATACTCATTATTCAGGTTCAAATTATGCTCACACATCTTTTATATTTTAAATACTCCAATAACTTATCTAAGTCTATCTCATTCCTTACCATACAAAGATTCTAGCCATTTTTGCCACTATACCCCCTATTTTCGTTCACCAATAGATTCCTTCATTCACTTACTACCACTAGGTTATAGGGCATTATAGGCATAAATCAGAAAACGTTAAGAGTTATAGACAATAAAATAGTACATATACACTAATAGTATTCAAACTTATCCAATAACTTATCTAATAACTTTAAACATATCCATAAAAAAGTTCCCTAACCTTGGTAAAGTCAGGGAACAGATATTAGATATCAGATATTAAACTATTCACCGAGCAAGTCTATTACCTCTTCTAGCTTTATTTTTGCCCTATAAAGGTTAAGCAATTTTTGTTGTTCCCATGCTTTGGGTGATTCATAAAACCTACCTTCCATCGTCAATTTAATTAATGCGGCTTGTTCATCGGTCGGTGTATCCATCTGATCCAAAGCAGATGCTAAGTTTTGATATGCCTCGAAACTTAATCGCCTTAATCCCCTATGTTGCTGTAGTTGATTAAGCGCGATCGCAGGAAATGCCATCAAAGTTGTAACATAACTGGTTTTGTAACCAGAATTACCCGTTGGCTTAAGTCCATAACGCTGACATAAGTTGCGAAGTTCCTTGATGGTTTTGATTTCAAGCTCAGAACGTGTAAACATAGAGTTGCCATTCCTTAAAAGTGGTATCGGTAGGTAACAACTTTGGACGGTGAGTTACCTACCGAATGAAACTTTATACCGATGGTTTCGTCAATTCAAGCTATATTTACATCTCTCAACAATGCCTAATCCCAAAGGTAAGCCAGAAAATTTTGACAATCCACCAAGTAAAGACTTAACTGACCAACTAAGTTTTAGAGTTACTAAGGAAATGAAAGAAGAGGTAAAGTCAAAAGACGATCCTCCCCAATTTTGTAGAGATGCTATTCAAGAGAAGCTAGATAGAGAAAAGTAATCAAAAGTTATTCAATAACTCATTCAATAACTTACGACCTTAAGCGCTCTTTTAATTCTTTCATCAACATTTCCGATACGATAGCGCGAAAATTCAAGCTTCACTTTTGCTATCTGTTTCAACGTTTCAGCGTTATCAATGTGATTTAATCCTACCTTTGGGGAACCTTCAATCACTTCTAGTTCCCTTAATTCCCTTGCAGTTTTACCGCATACTGCAATTGTAATTTTATCGTGCGCCACCGAACGAATGAAAGTATTAGCGTCACAGCAGTTAACAAAGCTAGCGTGAGCATCTTTTAAAAAACTTCTAGATTTTTCCCAAGTCTCACGACTAACAATAGCTTCATTTTCGTATTGTTCTTCGGTTTTCACTTGATTAAAAGCTTTATCACATCTACGTTTCAAAGCTTCCTTGACACAAGCTAAAGTAAGTGCCTGTGCTTTAATATTTCCTTTAAATGCTTGTTCTGCCCAAAATTCAGATGCGATATCAATCGGAATAATCGATATTGGGTTATTGTTTCCTCCTCTTCCCTTGGAATCATTAAAAGAAGGAATTTTGTGACTTCTATAATCCTTATGCAGTCTACCTTCTAACCACATTTCATCCAAAAAACGTGACATCAAAAATTTGTGAACTTTGACAGCGATCGCAACCTGACTTTGACTCATTACATATTCACCATCAGGTAGCTGAAACACTTCCACTTCAATACCTGCGATTTTAATCATGGCTCTTTTAGCTTTGCTCATAATTTTTTTCCTTTACTGATTTAGTCATTTCATCAATTTGACTTTCAGACAATTTTTCATATCGTCGTGCTGCTTTGGTTATCAACCATTTAGCTGTAAAATTTACGCCATTTTCAGGAGAAACTAAATTTCCTAACATTTCAATAGCTAACGCTAAAGCAATTGATTGAATAGCATAAAGTTTTTTGCTAATTGTAATTGTTGCCATTTCTTTACTTTGGTTCATCACATTTATGTAAATTAATTATTTCTTCAATCTCTTTTTTAGAAAAATTTTTGCATTTTTCTATTGACATTTGCTGTAAATATTTAAACAATCTATCCGTGTCTCTACTCACATGTAATTGATCTAACACCTTTATAGCTAAAGTTAGCATAGCCATAGTAAAAACAAGTTTTTCTCTATCAACTTCAATCAAATTATTATCCATTGTTAAAACACCAAACAATAACTTTATTAAATTGTTCATCAGTTAATCCAAACCATCCAGTTTCACCGTCGTAAATATGTTCAAGACTTACAATTAAGCAATCACCAGCAATGAAATCACCTGGAATATACAAAGAAGGTTTTAATCCTTTAAGTTTTCCTTCTTCATCACAAATAATATTAATGTCACGATAGTCGTAGAAATTGACTCTTTCAAAATAACTAGTACCATCAGACCTTCCGATATTTTTCTTAATGAATTGTTCATTCAGTTCAGTATCATCAACATTAAAAACCATTATTTGTTCAGATGAGATGATTTTAATTATTTTCCGCATCTACTGCCTTCCTTAAATCAAGTTCGGAAATACTATGAGAATTCTTGCTTGGAATCTTTGAGTGATGGGTTTTAATGATGTGTTCAATCGTTTCTTTACTCATGCCATCAAGTTGTGAGTTAGCTTTATTCGCTATGTATGATGCCCATTCTTCTCTCGTAAAAGGAGAAAAATTAGAAAGTAAATCAACAGCAATACCTAAAGCAATAACATTAACTACAAATTCTTCTTTTGATACTTGAAGTAATTCTTTATTGTTCATTTTTTTTCTAACCATCCTTTGCTAGTAAGTCTCCATCCAAGCTTTGACATGATAGCGATAATATCTTGTTGTCGTGGATTAATATCCAACTCTCCTCTACTATGGTGATAATTAATCCTAGTTTTCAATTTTTGAGGACTGATTACTAAAGCTATTCCCGGTTTACCTTTCTCGGCTAATTGTTGATTTAATGTTCGTTGTGTTCCTATTTCATCCTCAATAAATTGTTTTAGATGTTCTGTAGTTGCTCCTAGTTGAGAAAAAATATGTTTGTTAGCGAACTTCCAGTAATTATCCATGTGTGTTATTGCTTCGCTTGGAGTTTTCCAAGCGCCAACAACTAAACCAGTAACCATTAAATCGACTGAAATTGTCCACTGGCTACTACTCATTTTGTGAATAAAATCTTTTTTTCCTTTCCTTGTAAGGGCTGATCTATATTTAGCGTAAAGCTTACAATTTTCAGAATCATTCCAAAATGAGAAAAATTTATCTTCAATTCCATCCCAATGAATAGAATCAATGTCTAGCTTATCAGTGAAAATGTCAAAATTGTCATACGCTTTTTTCTCTTCAGAGTTAAACTCTTCAAATGATTTATGAGGTATCACTAACAATCTTCTATGTAATTCCTCAAATTCTGAAAAAAGATGTATATCTTCAACACTGCTAATAATTTTTGGCGAGAAAACAAAAAACTCTCTATTCGTACCATCTGGTTGAGCAATTGAGATTTTATCACTTGCTCTGGAATATCCAAAAAGTAATAATTGATAAATTCGTTCATCTCTTTTAAGTGTAGAAATATGTAAATTATCCCATGCTAATAATGCTCCCTCTTTTTCTAAATCTTTTTCTGATGGGTCAATCCACCTCATATTATCTAATGCATTACGAATTGCTGAAAATGTATCTGTAGATGAAAATGTCTGATTCATTCCATGCAATTTATTTGCAAATATTGCGGTTGTTGATTTGCCCGAACCTTTACCACCCCAACTAAATAAGATTGGTAAAATTAATGCCCATTTACTCGGAATTAAAATGTAAGTTGCAAGTATTGGTAACATTAAATCTTTTTGAGGAAGTAATACCGATTGCTGAAGAATATTGTATATATTCCCATAAAGACTTAAATCATCGTTCCACAAATCTCGCCATGATTCCATCTCTTGTCGATAGAAATCACTCGGATTAAGATATATTGCCGAATCCATCTATCTATCCTTTGTATTAGTAGTTCTTCAATAAGTTATTGAAGAACTTTGAACATATAGCTAGTACATCAAAGAAGTACAAAGGTTTATTATTTCCTTGATTCCTTGTGGGTTTTCGCTAGCTTCAATGACATCGACTAGTTGAGCGAAATTTTCTACTGGAATACCATCACTAAGTTTATTGACTTGCTCACAAATAAAAGCCAATCTATCTTGTAACTTTTCTTTTTCTGTTTGTACTGGTTTGCCACCGAATCCACCACTACCTTTATTTTTGTAGTTAGGTGCTTGTACATCTTCAGTGCTTATGTGAATTGGTGGCTCTAGTAATGGAAGTAATGATACTGACATACTCATCATTTGAGCTAATACAGCAGCATCAATATTTTCTCCTCTCATTCCTAAGCCTGTTATAAAAGTCTCACACATTGAATCATCTTTGAGACTTATAAAACCTGAATAGAATTGATTGTCATCTAACTTATCCAACATAAAACATATCCATTTTTCTAACCTGGATTGCTTTACATCAGTTTTAACTTTGTCTTTGTTCTCTTTTTGGTAGTCTTTTCTTGCTACCTTCATTTTGATAAGTTGTGGTTCAAACTTCCAATTGTTATCACCATATTTGTTTATCTCAGTAAATTTTTTAGCGTAGGCAAATAAATGATAAAAATCATCATCTTTACAAAAACCTAATTCTGTAAACTCAAGCATACTATAAGCATTTGCCCAGTCAGTATTGCCGACTAAAGCATACTTATCGTCTTTTTTAGGTTCAATATAATAGAATTGTTTCATTGTTTCTCCTTTGTTCAATTAATTGTAAACATGCCTTGTAAAGTATCTCTGCGTGACACTTCTCGTAACCATCAGGTACAAGTAAATAGTTTTGAATGTTGATGCACCAACAACCAAGGGATGTATATTTACCTGCTTTAATATGCACTGAAAGTTGAATAACTTTTGAAAGATATTCTTTCTCCCAATCTTCAATTCCTACAAATCTCATACCGGAAAGATAATGAGGAATTAGTTTTTTAAGCAACCAATACCTGTAAGCGTCTAACGCTGCTTGAGGTGTACTCACATAAAATCTAGCTTGTCTAGCGTTTAGATGACTCCAAGGATTGCCAAGTCCTAACGCATTTTTTGACCGACCAACATATTTGATTGTAGAATCATCCCATAAATCATCTCGATTAAACATTGATAAAATATTCATCTTCCAATCCTTTTATGTCTGTAATTGGTATTGTGTAGATGTTTGTACTTCCAATTTTCCAACGTGTATCAGAAATAATTCTTAATTCTTGAAATCTCTCTGGCAATGTTCGCTGAAATATTCTCAGTAATTTACAAAAATTACTTAACGCTTCTTTGTCGTGCAATATCTATTGTCCTTTGACTTCGTAAAATACCACTAGATTTTTAGTTTTAACCATAAAATCAATATTCCAAGTTAAAGCAGGGAATAAAAAATTTTTAGGTAAAATTTCAAGCTGGTATTGCCTTTTGATATTTTCTGCACCATATTTTTTGCAAAGTTCACCGTAGACTTTAAATTCTAAAATGCTGTCCCAAAATTGCAATCCTTCCTTTTCAGTTACAGACAAAGTAGAACCAACCGGGTGAACTTCTCCGGTAACGGGATTAAACCAAAAAGGTTTATTGTTGCATTTGCTCTTTTTTATGAAGGGCGTAGGCTTTTGGCTTTTGAGACAACTTTTTGCCAGTCATTGTATTCCTGTAATTGAAGCTTTCCTAAAGTTTGCTTGATGTAACTGACAACATAATTAAGGTCAAAAGTTACTACTACTGCAACATTTGTGTGCTTGCTTTCTCCTGTAATTTTAGTATTCAACTTCAACTTATATCCTTCATCCGTCATCATTGACGGATGTAAACCAAAACGGTAAGGGTTTCCGTAAAGTTGAGTCCAATAAATGCATCTTTCTTCCATGATTTCTTCCTTGTATAAATAGTTCTTGAAGAAGTCATTCAAGAACTATTGAAACTATCCTTCTAAAGCATCAAGTTGTTCTTGAGCAATTTCTGTATTAATTTGATTCAAAAGTTCTGTAGCTATATCAAACCTAGTTTGCTGTACTTCCCAAGCAGCTTTTCGCATGATACTAATCATCCCCGGTAAATCTTTTATCCGTGATTCTACTTTAGGTAATTGTCCCAATTGTTCAACTTCAGTAGCAAGGGAGTTTAATTCTAATCCTACGTGTCTTAACGTAGATACTAGTGCTTTTCTTGCGTCAGTTTTTGAACCCTTCATATTTTCTCCTTATTTTTGCGGAAGTTCTTCAATAAACTCAGCATAGTATTTGTTTTTTTTTGACAAGCAATTACGCAAGTATTTGAAATAGTTCGTTACAAATACGTGTATGTACGTAAATTATAAATTTAGTGTGAAGTTCATGTGTAGTTTTACTAATGGTATGTTTGTATTGATGCTAAACACACCGATCGTTATAAAACTCATGCGATTACTGTCTATTTTTTTTCTAATAATGCTTTAATAATTACGGCTTCAGACACAATCCTTTGATGTGTCGCTTTAATGCTAGTTTCTAAAGTTTCTAGCGTGGCTCCTTCATCGCCAACGTATTCCCACACTTTTAAATCAATATTTTTTAAATAAAATTTTGGAAGAAAAGAAATTAAATATTTGTTTTCAATAGATGAAATTTTGTTGAATTTATGAATTTGATATCGGTTTAAAATTATTTTTAAAAATTCCCCTTGAGCATAGCCATGTGTACCGAATCCAACTTGATAAAGTTGTAAAAAATCCCCAGCAGAATACCAACTGCTAGGGGATGATGGAGATGTTGCGAAAATTCCTATTATGTTTGATGTAAAATTAATTCCTGGTTCAATTGCCGGAATGAAAGCTTTTTCATTAGCGCGATATTCGTTAACAATAAGCTTCCATTCGCTAGCAATTTTAAACATTTTAAGGTAAAGCAAAACCAGGATAAACTTCTACGCCAGAACCAGCTAATTGTTTTAACTGAGTAGCAGTTAACGGTACTTGTGCAACATTAAGAGCAGTAGCGGCAGCTTTCTGCATGATTGGATAACGACCACCACCAGCAATTCTAAAATAAGGACTGACATCGCTAGCTGTCGGAACTGCTTTTACTTTATTTGCAGGAATCAAAGTACCAAGAGCATCAGCGATTACAAGAACTGTTGCAAAACTTGGAAACCTAAAAGAAATAGTGTGATAACGTGGTTTTTTTCCTTCTGCGGTGGTTCCTATTTGTTTTCCTGTAGTAAGAATTACTGACCTTACACCTTTAGATAACCTTCCTACTCGTTGATATTCCGCAGGAATGCCATCATTATTTTCTTTTGAACGAACAACACTTGAACCATCAGCACGAGTTAAAGTTCTTACGGCTTTTGGTTTTACTGTTATTGTTTTTATGAAAGGTTTAGCAAGGTCTTCTATATCTAAAAATTTTGCTGTAACTCGAAGACAAGAAAAATTACCAAGCGGATCATCAACGACCCGACCCGCGTCTCCTTCGGTGGTTCGTTTCAATGGAAAATATAATCGTTCTGCCATTTTTCATCCAACTCTAACTAATTAATAATTAAACTCGTGCTGGAGTAGTGGTATTAAGGTCAACAGCAGCAACAATATTCACACCATAAGTTGCGTTGTAATATTGCACTCCGCTTGTAGCATCAGTTTGTACAGTTCCAGTAGTAGGAGCAGGATAAGCATTCAAAGCTTCCCCGGTTGTAGGAGTTGGAGTTGTACCAGTATTTTTTGTAACCTGTGCAGTGTATGCAGCTTGCAATAATTTTGCAAACATTTCAGCAGTACCTACGCCAGACGGTAAAGGATCAAGTCCATCCCACCAAGTCTTCAATGCAGTGTCAGTGATTTTAGAGGAAATTTCAGAAAAAGCCAAATCGCCTACAACAGCCATGTTTTTTACTTTTTATTAAAACGGGTACATCACTTATCTAGCAGTGCTTTCATAGCTTTGTCAAGTGTTTTAGAAAAGATTTTTAATTAACTTTTTTCTAATAGGTTAAGATGTTAGAAAACTATTATCGCTATATGACGATACAAGAATTAACAGTTAAGCAAAAAGTTGCTATCACTCTTAACCCTAATTCCGGTGCTAGTGTAATTCCAAATTATTAGATATTGGTAACAGGTGCGGGAATAGAATTTCTGTTTGGTACACTTTTGGATATTTGATTAAATCAAATTCAGAATATTCTAAAGCTTCTTATAAGGATGTTGAAAAAATTATTAACTCAGACCTTCAATTATGGTTACAACAAAATGGTGGAACTGGAGAAACTCTTTATAGATATGCGTCGGATGGTTCCGTAAGTATATTAATGCGAAGTCTTGGTAATCGAATAAATGCAGATGGTACTTCTTCTCCTGAAAAATATCCTTTTTATAGTTTCGGAAGTGGAACAATTGATATACAAGGAATTATTGATAGAGATTCAATACAATTTGGTTTATCGGAAGCTGAAAGACTTTTTGCGGGAACATCTATAGAAGTTTATAAATTTGAAACAATTAATCCCAATGCTGAAAATTGTCCGATAAACAAACCTGAACCACCACCACCTAAAAAAAAAGAGGAGTGCGATTGTATGGGATGCTGTCCTGACGTTAGTAATCAAGATGCTTTGTTACGATTAATTTTGAAAAGAATTGGCAACTTACCTGCTAATGTTCCTGATAATTTTACAAAACAGAATCCAACTTATTTAAATGTTGAATCACTTGCTGAATTAATGTTATGGCAAATGCAACAACTTGACGCTTTAATGGGTGCATATCCTATAAAAATTGAAATTGAAGATACTGACTTAACGAAAGAAGGTAATCAAACACAAAAACTAGAATTACCTAATCAAGCTGAAGTATTAGCAGAATTATTAGGATTATTGATGATTGTAAAACGTGATACTCATGCGACTTTAATAACCGCTATTAAAGCGATGGGTGAAGCAGGAATGACTAAAAATCTAGCAACTCAAACACTTGATGTAACACTTGGAAATGCTGAATTTTTAGGTTACAAATTAGAGCAAGTTAAACGTAAAATTCCTAGTTTATTTACTCCTAATGGTGCAAATCTTACTGAAACTTTACAAGAAAAAGAGGTTGAAATTATTAGTTACGAGAACACTGATAAACATGATTTACAAGATGATTTAAAATTTTTAAAAACAATGGCTGCAAGATGGAACGCTCAGAACTGGAGACAAGTAACAGGTGATCCTGTTGAGTCATTAAAACAAACTTTATTTGGTAATCCAGATGCACTAAAAGAGAAGCACAAGGAAAACGAACAAGGCGATTTTAATGATTTTACCGAACAGTGTGAAAGAGGATTTATTGAAGTTTCCGGTATTACTGATACAGTTAATCCTTGGGGTAGACCATATAAAGAACGTCCTAAAATTCGGGAAATCGGGACAGAAAAAGGTAACTACGACAAGGACGGAAAAGAGAGGGCTGAATAAATGCCTATAAAATTTGAGCTTTCAAAACTCACTTCTAGAAAAGTACGGTCTGATATTGGAACTCGTATTATTAGAGGTATTGAATCAAAAATAGAAAACAAAAATGATAATGGTGTTGTAAATTTTTTAGGTTGGGTGTTTGGTGGATTAGTATCACTTGGCGGTTTTTTGCTAAAAAGTGTTGGTGATTTATTTGCGTTCTCGTGGACTAAATTTTGGGGATGGTTTGTAGCAACTAAACAATTTATTTGGAATTTTAACTGGAATGCTACAGATGAAGAATTAAATGCAAATATTAACGCTCAATGGACTGCTATCGGCGCACAAATTGGGGGAACACTAGGAAATACATTCGGCTACCTTGCTTGTGGTATCTTGCCAGGCATGGTTATTGCTGTTTTTAATGAACCATTAGGAGCAGTAGTACTAGAGAAAGTAACCGAAGAGATGTTAGAAGAACTTATAGAAAACCTTGGCGCTTTATTCAATACAGCGTTGAGACTTGGCACTCAGATATTGCTTACTGAAACTTATAAAAGTGTTCGGAAACTTATTAAAAGTAACAGCAAACTTGTAGGTGAATTATTTGGTAAAAATGCTGAGAAAGCTGTACAAGCCTGGGGAGGAAAGGACAGCAAACCTTGGTCTTTTGCATTAGCTAATGAAGAATTTCTTGACAAGACTTTTGGTAATGACGGATTTATGCGTCAATTAGCAGAAGAATTTCAAGAGGAAGCCGACGAGGCATGTATAGAGGCAGGATATGTAGTAGCTAATGCGGTGGATACTTATTTATCAGCACAAATGTTGACTAAAGAAAAAATACCACCTTTAGGACATACAAGGTATGTAGAAATTACACCTAATAGAGAAAACCCTGATGAAAGAATAGTACTTGGTGGAAGTGAAGAATTATTAAAACCTGTAATTATTCAAACTCTTGCTACTTATGAACAATTTAATGGTAGAGATTTAGGGTTAATTTATGGTACTCCTGCGGCTGATATGCCAGAAAGAAAATATAAGCCAGAGGTAGTTTTAAAATTTTATCAAAAGCAAAATAAAGATATTTTAAAAGGAGAGATAACAGAAAAATTATCAATGCAAATATCTTTTAGATTAATGAATAAATCTAAAAATGATTTTGTGGATGATTTTTATTTAAAAACTTTAGCAAATAAAATATATCAAAAATTTGCAACTCCACCGTTTAAAATTCATAAAGCAAAGAATACATATACTTATTGTGATTTTGAAAAAGGATATCAACTCAAACTAGATGTAATAACTCAAGCTGAGGCAAGAAGAGTAGTTGAGCAGGTACTAGATATTCAATCTCATAAAGTAGATGATGATTTATTGAGAGTAGGAAGCAAGCCAGTTAATGGAATTAAAGTGATTCCTGAAAAAATAACTATTCGTGGTAAAGTTGAAAAATTGCCATTAAAAGGAAAAGAAGGTATTGTTACTTTTCAACATGCTTATTTAAATCTCGGCGTGAATCTTCCGCCAATTAATTTAGTAGATTTAACGGGGAAAAAAAGAGATGTCATATATAAAGGGGAATGATGAAAATATTACAATTTTTCTATCAATTGGGGAAATAATAGAATATGAAGTAGAAGATGGATATGTAGAAGGGCAAGTGCTAGAGGTTGATGAAAGTTCAAACGCTGTTAAGGTATTACCATTGTCAGGACATGATTTGATTGTTATCCCAACATGGATAAGTGGAGAGCAAATAATATCTTATTCTAAATAAATTAAACATTATGCCATTATACAGAAAACAAACAGTAACTCAATCGTCGTTAATTCTTCCGTCTACAGTTAAGACCACAGCTAAAGATAGTGATTTTTTTATTGGTATTGATGAGAATAATCAATTTTATAAAATATCAAAATCTGATTTATTTGCAGGGATGACTAGTGGTACGGGAACAGGAACGGGAACAACATCACAAAATTTAATAACATATTCGGAAGAATTTAGTAATAGTAGTGCTTGGAGTAGTGAAAATGTTAGCATTACGCCTAATGTTGCTGTTGCTCCCGATGGGACTATGACAGCAGATCAAGTAACATTTAATAGCAATACAGCTAAAATCTATAGATTATTTGGTAAGGCTGCGACGGTTGTTTCTGGAGAAGTTTATACCCATTCTGTGTACTTAAAAACACAATCAGGAACTTTTAATTTAAAGTTAGCAAGAACCAATCAGGCTACATGGTTAACTGCTAAAATTTCTTCTGAATTTACGGTTACTAATACTTGGCAAAGATTTCAATATAGTTATACAGTCCCCGCAGGAGAAACAATCAGTGATTTCGTAATTGGTGACGAAGACCTAACAGGCTACGCTTTGCCTGCTACAGGAACAATAAATATCTGGGGAGCGCAAATTAATCAAGGTAATACAGCAAGAGCATACAGTAAGACTCTTGATACAATTATTCCCTAAAAAGAGAAATGGCAGAAGTAATTTTTATAGATTTAACCATAACAATGAATACTAACATTCAAAAAATATTTAATATCTTGCCTTCAGTACAGCAACAACCTACTATTACAATTGGATTGGAATCAACTGGTGTTTTTCTTGGTGCATTGGTAAGCATAACTATTTTATTAGGATTATTTGTTAAAGTAATTAGCAATTTTAATAAAATAAACTCTAATATTCATGATTTAAGAGATGACATAAAAACTCATTCTAATAGTGAAGGACACGAGAAATTAATACAGCAAGTAAAAATTTTACAAACAGAATATAATTCTCATGACAAAATGCTAGGTATTCATTTACAGAATTTTGAAAACAGGAAAGAAGCTGTACAGTTTTTATTTGGACAAATAAATGAAAAAATTGACCATAAATCAGAGAGAATGGAAACAGAGATTAAAGAGTTAAGAAAAGAAGTAAAAGAAATACAAGGGTTTTTACACAAGCATGAATCTTTCACTATTAGAGAGAAGTGATTGAAAGTTATCCAAGAAGTTATTGAAGAAGTATGGAGATAAAGGTATGAGATGTAAATTTGAAGTCATCAGTAAAACGATTTATGCTGGCATTCCTCACACTAAGATTGAATTACAGCCTATTGTTGGTAAAAGTGAAGAGGATAGAAAATTTTGGAAAAATACACCGAGCGGTAAACTTGAAATGATGATTGATACCTCTGAAGGTTCTAGCTTTTTTGAAGTAGGGAAAGAATATTATTTAGATTTTTCTGAAGTTATAATTAACTAAAGGATGTGCAAGACTGAGGTAAAAGAGTTAGATTCCAGCTAACTCTTTTTTTTTGACATTTAATTAAATTTACTAATTAATATATGCTTGATAAATTACCTTATTGTGCTTTATCTTTTGGTGGGGGTGTTCAATCTTCAGCCATTTATTTAATGTTAATACATGAACCTTGGAGACTTTTAGACGTGATGGGAGAATTACCAGACAAGGTTTATTTTGCTGACACCGGGGCAGAAACCAAAGATACATATAAAGCTGTCAATTATATGCAATCTTTCAAAAGTAAAGTTTTTGAAATTGAAGTAGTAAGCAATGGAAATATTTTAGAAAGACAATATACTAGTGGTGATTATAATCCTTTATTTCCATTTTTTATCAAACAACTTGATGGAGGTATTGGAATGGCAAAACGACAATGTACAAGTGAGTATAAAATTCGTGCTATTCAAAAGGCTTGTAGAGAAGCTTTTAAACTAACTAATGTAAAATTAATGATTCCAACTGTATCTCAATGGTTAGGAATATCAATTGATGAACCTGAAAGAATTAAAACTTCTGAAGGCAAAGGATTTATCACTCAATATCCACTTGTACAGCTAGGTTGGGACAGAAAAAAATGCATTGAATATTGTGAATCTTATAATTGGACGCCTACAAAATCTCGATGTTTCATGTGTCCTTATCAAAGTGATGCTAATTGGCTACAGCTTAAGCGTGATAGTCCTGATGAATTTGAGGAAGCTTGTTTAGTAGATGAAAAAATTAGAGAAACATTGCTATGGGGTGATGCAACTAAAAATCAAACCACTACTTCACAATCTTTTTTACATCGTTCATGTATACCATTAAGGAATGTAAAATTTAAAGGCGAAAATAATTTGTTTGCTGATGAGTGTCAAGGGGTATGTAATACATAATTGTCTTTTTAACGTCTACAATACTTATTCTGTATAGCTTTCAAAAATATAGATAGTGAAGGTAAAATTGATTTATTGGCTTATGCAGTGATATAGGTTAAGAGGCGTACAAAAATAATCCCCTACAGTGCTTACTGTTAGGGGACTTATAAGTTATTGAAGTCTGTTATTCAATAACTTTGGAAACTATCTCTCTATTTATCTCTATTTCCCATCAGTCGATTAATTAGTTTTTGCTGTTCGGCTAACTGTTGCTTAAGTAAATCAATCTCTGACTGTTGCTGAGGTATTTCTGGATTAATTCTTTCAGCGAATATCGCTACATCTTGGTAATGTTTGTTTGAAACTTCTACTTTATGACCACACCATTTACTTACTATTTTTTCATCAATACCTAAATCAAAAATTGCATGAGTAATGAAAGTATGACGTGTATTGTAAGGCGGTAAATATTGAGTAAGTTTACCTTGCTGGATTAATGCTGGAATAATGCCAATTTTTACACTAGTTCTACTATCCTGTTTTCTTCCTTTCCAAGAAGAGAAAAAAACAGTAGTATCAATTATTTTTCGATGTCTAGATTTAAAAATTACTTCGTTAGATTCACCTTGTGGAATTGATTTTAAAAGATTCCACAATTCACCATTATTAGGGAGAGGAAAACGTCTTACTTCACTTCCTTTATAATTTTTGTCATTTTTAAGTGGATAGAATTTTTTAGTCTTTCTGTCATAAGTTCTACGAATTAAGACTCTTTCTTTATCCCAATCAATATCACACCACATTAATGCTATTGCTTCTCCCGTTCGACATCCAGTAAGAAATTTAAATTTTACAAAATCATACCAATATGACATACGACTATGATTTTTAATGTATTTAAGAATTATTTCTACTTCCTCCCATGTGTAACTTTTTGATTTATCTAAAATATCGCAATCTGTTTCTATTTCAAAATCTTGGGCTGTTTTGCCTTTAGCACCTTGATTTGTAATCTCTTCTGCCATACCTTCAAAAGGATTATGAAATAATAATTTATTTTTTATTCCTACTTGATAAGCTTTTGAAAGATTGGAAAGTAATTCTTTAGAATGTTTTTGGTTTCTATTTTTTATCAACCAATTTCTAATCTTTATTGCATCATCTGATTTAGTTTCTTCAATAGCACTTTCAAGAAAACTCTTGAATTGTCCTTGATACATATTCTTGTAAGTTGACTCTCTTAATCCCTGTTTCCTGTACTCACAATACATATCCCAGATTTCAAGAATAGATAACTCAGGTTTAGGTGGTAATTGACTATCTGACGTTACGGCACTCTTCACTAGTCGCAACTTTGCCCTTAATCCGTACTCTTCAAGAATTTCCCTGTACTTATCAAGATTAAAGGTTCCCTCTTGAGTCGCTAACTTACCATCCTCTAGTTCTATCTGTAATCGTCGTTGTAACTGTGCTGCCTTAACTTCCCAACCGTCTATCAATGAAATACCCGTACCAAGTTTCACCTGCTTATCATCTGCAAAATGTGTTCTAGGGAAACATGCCTTAATGCTTCCTGAATCTTCCCTTACTGCTACTTGACCTTTTTTTCCCTTGCCAGTTGGTGTTTTGCTGCTATTTACCATGATGCTCATTTAATGCTCAAAATTTGAATATCAACTTTTAAATAGTTGACTAAAAAGCATTATAAGTCATTACATGCATTCCTTCTCGAATATTTGACATAGCAATTCACCTTTTATTGTTCTAACATTTGGAAAAATCGAGTAAAGTAATCGGGAAAAGTTTTCGCTGTACAATCACGGTTTTTTATTACAATGCCTGGAATCTTTAAGCCAGTGACAGCAAATGCCAGTCTTCACTAAATAAGGCATTTTCTAAAATCGAGTCACTTGGCGCTAAGACTGCGATGAGTAATGCCCGATTGGTAATACTTTTAGAAAGAGGAATCTCTACCGTGGCATCTACTGAGCGATTCAGAACAGGGATTGCAATGGTATCCATTTTAAATCTCTGTGCAGGTAGTCAGCTACAACTTAATTATGTTCGCATATTATGAGTGAAGAGTGGGGAAGGTTGTCAAAGAGGCTTTAATCATCGCTGGCATAACTTGACGCGAAGCATAACGAATTCCGTTTTTCTTCCAAGCGATCGCGTTTATCGTCGGCTTCTAATGTTCCGGTTGAGCTGCTGCAAGTAACCTCTTTGATACTTCTTGGCAAGAGCGCGTAGATTTCGGTTGAACGTTAGCGAAGCTTCAACTTGAATCAAAGGCCGATCAGTCATTTTCAAGCCCTTCCCAAAGTTGAGCTACCGGGATAGTTTGCCCAGTCATGGCTTCGTGCCAAGCTTGTCGGAAATCTGCTAAGACTTCTGCTTGAGATTGATCGTTTAGAATTTCTTCTTCTGGAATTAGAACAATAACTTCTACGCGGCTATTCTTATCTGTTATGAGAGGATGATCTAAGGTTAGCTGTCCTTGCTCATTAATCGTTGCCATGACTTTAACTGCTTTCATTGCTACTCCAAGATGTTAAATGGTAATGGTTAGGTTAATGTCCAAGGCTTTTCCTAAACTCGACTTTCACGCTTTCGGCTCCAAAAGTTGAAAGATGGACTCACGGTTAACCAGTTCAGTTGTTTCACCTTCAGCGATCGCTTGTTTCATTGCCACGTCTTCAATAATTTCTGCCAAAAATTCAGAGACTCCCAGAATTATCCTTTCCTGATTTTCGCATCGTCGCAAAAAAGATGTTGTAGTCATCCTGTCGAGGGCAGAGTGCGCCCGCCTTCGGGTCATCATTCCACTTCTGTACAAACAGCACCGAAGTTTTCGTACCCGTGTGCGGCTTAAACGTATTGCCATGCAGCCCCACCACCGCCAAAATCCGGCAGCGTTCGGCAATGAAATCTCGAATATTTTTATCCGATGAATTGTTAAACCGTCCTTGGGGCAACACGATCGCCATTCTACCCCCCGGTTTCAAAAAGTCCAAATTGCGCTCAATAAACAAAATATCGCGCCCCACCTTGCTTTGCCAACCTGTAAATATAGCTGCCGAATTGCTTCCTCTGGCGTAAGCTTAATTGCCTTCTGACGCACTAAACAAACGATATAAGGCACTTCGCCACTTTTGGTTGCTTTCAGAGTAATGCTCTGCTCTAACTGCTCAATTTCCGCCGCAGTAAACTGAGACAGTTTGTAGTTTGAGTCTTTGAGGATATCGGCTAGGTTCATCAGGCGCTACAGGATCTACATAAAGGCTTAGTCCGTTATAGAGTGTAACGCTATTGTAGAAACCGACCTATAGGTTTTCTTAATACTAGACAACAAATTGTTGAAAATAGACTTGTGTTCTGAACGAAT
>NZ_CAXTNE010000074.1:0-1593 GCF_964245445.1 uncultured Nostoc sp. | reverse complement strand
GACTTGTGTTCTGAACGAATGGACTTGTGTTCTGAACCAAAACTATCAAAATTCTTCCAGGTGCTTTGGTTATCGTGGACAAAACTGTGGCAGAAGCGATCGCCATTGGTTACGGTAATGAGTTGCATAGTGATGATGGCATTGGTCACTCCCCAGTCTCAAACCACCAAGGGTCATTAGTAGCGTTAGTTTTAATCAAAATAGCTTTTTTTCGCATAAACCGTTTCAGCGCTGCTACACCCATGCGTGACCCTCCCATACCGGAGAATTTGAAGGCGTTTTTCTCTCCTTCATGCATGAGGGCGGTGAGTGCAGCATCGTTGATACTAATAGCACCTGCATCTATCTGCTGGGAAACTTTTAAGGCTTCAGCTTCCAAAGCAAAGACAGCAGCACTCAATCCATAAATTGAGTCGTTCGCTAAAGATACTGCTTCCTCTACTGTGGAAAAAGGCATTACTGGCATAATGGGGCCGAAAGTCTCTTCGGTCATCACTTTCATGGAATGATTAACCTGGGTAAGAACTGTTGGACGACACCACCAACCCCCACCTAAGTCTTCAATTACACCGCCGCAGTGAATTACTGCTCCCTTTTCCACTGCATCTAGGAGATGGTCGCTAATAATTGCTGCTTGTTTTTCAGCAATAATGGGGCCAATTTCTCCACTTTCGACTGTGGGGTAGGCTAGTTGAAGGCGATAAGCTTTGGCTACTAATTGATGGTAAAACTTTTCAAATATCGATTCAGCAACATAAATTCGCTCAATTGATAAGCATGACTGTCCGGTGTTGACGACGGAACCCCACAATATTGCTGAGGTTGCTAATTCTAAATTGGCTGATTCTAAAACGATAGCAGGGTCTTTTCCGCCTAATTCCAAAAAAGCCGGAATAAACCGTTTAGCAGCCGCTTCTGCTACTTTTCGGCCTGTTGCTACACTGCCTGTAAAGCACACCAAATCTACATTTTCAATCAAAGCAGATCCAGTTTCGCCTGCTCCTTCAACAAAAGTTAATACGTCGCGCAATTCAGGAACGGCGCTGATTGCTGTTTTCAGTGGTGCTACGAAGCGGGGAGCAATTTCACTGGGTTTAACAATGACAGCACAACCCGCCAGTAATGCCGGAATGGTATCAATGGTTGACAGTAACAGTGGAAAATTCCACGGGCTAATTACCCCAACTAGGGGATAAGGAACGGATGTTTGTTGTAAAGCGATAAATGGAATTGCTGTGTTTTTGGCAGAGTCTTGCAGCAATTCCGGCGCTAACTTACACCAGCGATCAATGCTAGAGAGGAAAGAGTCTATTTCTAATACTGAGGTCGATAATCTTCCTGTATCATTTACCAAAGCCTCCGTTAAGCGATCGCGCCCTGATAATATCGCTTCCTTCCACTGCTGTAAGGCTTCAATTCTCCCCTCTAAACCCAGTTGCTGCCAGCGAACTTGCGCCCTGCGGGTGCGCTTACATTGCTGTGCCAGCAGCCTGGGGGGCGGCGGGATAATTACGTAGTCAAATTTGCCAGTTCGGGGATTGCGGACTTCTATTGGTTTTGTCATTGGTCATTGGTCATTTGTTATTCTCCCCC
>NZ_CAXTNE010000073.1:0-30335 GCF_964245445.1 uncultured Nostoc sp. | reverse complement strand
GTGATCCTCAGTAGCTCAGTGGTAGAGCGATCGACTGTTAATCGATTGGTCGCTGGTTCGAATCCAGCCTGGGGAGTTTATCAATTTTGGATTTTAAATTTTGGATTCTAGATTATCTATTAGATATTTATGGTCGCTTGATTCGACTGTAACGTTTTTGAATCAGAAGTATTTTGTATACGTGTCCTAAATAAAGACTGTGTAGAGGTAAAGCGGCTTGTCGTTAGATATCGCAGCTAGAACAGGAAACCTTACGCTTTTTTGGTGGGTAATGGGAACAGCTACTACGGTGCCAGAAGTAAGCTGGCGGCGTTCGTGAGTGCTGATGTCAGGATTGATTTGGGATTTGTCGCTAATCGGACGAGACTAGTATTAATGCGGTATTAAGGTAGCTAACGTTTTTACCAAGGGACGAAATACATACAACCAACTATGAATATAATGCTTACCCTAACAAATAGGGTCTTTGAATTTAGTACTCTTCATTCTCATGGTAAGTAGTGGCGTTTTGCACAAATATCTAAGTAAAAATCTGAAAAGCAGTAGTTTCATTTTGTAGATTCAGTATTTACGTACAAAAGCAAGATCCGCTATAAAAGCTTTTGTAAAAAATAGCACATTGTAATATTTTGATTCAACGAAGACAATGCGTTCCCAGTGCCCTGAGTGCAAAAATTTGGCGGGCAGTTGCTAGAAAAAACGTAAGCAGATGGCATTTATCTTAATTATTAAACTAAGTATCAATGCCTTTTTGGCTTCGTCGAACTGACGTAAAATTAAGAGTACAAAATATTAGGAAGTTTGGTGATATGTCCCTAAATATATCAAGTGTATTTAATGCCAATTTCTATCGTGATGCCAATGCTGATTTAGCTGGTTTAAATGATGCTCAAGCTTTATCACACTTCGAGGCTTATGGTTTAAATGAAGGCCGTTCCTTCTCACCACTGATTAATTTAAGTTTTTATCGGTCTAGCAATTCTGACCTGGCAAACTTCAACAACAGCCAACTGTTGAATCATCTGGAGAATTATGGTATAGCTGAGGGACGCGGTTTCTCTCCATTGGTTGACCTTAACTACTATCGTGCTAAAAACAGTGACCTTGCAGGCTTTAACAACGAGCAATTATTTAATCATCTGCAAAACAACGGTATTACTGAGGGTCGTACCTTTGATCCACTTTTCAGTTTTGCACAATATCAGTTGCTTAACTCTGATCTGGCAAACCTAAATAATTCTCAACTTTTGAACCACTTTGAAATCTATGGGATAAACGAAGGGCGTAACTTTTCACCCTATTTTGACTTTAACTACTATCGCGCTAACTACCAAGACTTAGCTAATTTGAACAACAGCCAGTTGTTGCAGCACTTTGAAATCAATGGGATAAATGAAGGGCGTAAATCTTCACCCTATTTTGATGCTGGTTTCTATAAAGCAAATAATCCCGATTTGGCTTCTTTGAAAGGCATCAATTTAGTCGAACACTTTAGTTTATATGGTAGATTTGAAGGACGTCAGCCTGCGAGTGAATACGCTGGGAAGACATTAGACACTGCTCGCCAACTTACAATAGGTTCAAATTATACTCTAGTATCAGAACATGTGAGTTCATCTGATCCTAATGACTACTATCAGTTCACTTTAAATCAACCTAGTACTGTTACGATAGATAAATTTAGCTTTTCTGGGAGCATCAGTGAACAACTGTTTAATGCAAACGGTCAGATTTTAGCTTCTAATACTGGTTCTAATACTGGTAACGATCAAAATAGTAGTATATCTGAAGCAACTCAAAGCATTTCATTAAATCCAGGAACTTACTATATACAGATTCAAGCTCAAGGAGGGAATACTAATTACCAGTTCTACCTTACTACGGCACAACAGAATCAAACACAACCTAACTACCCGCTTGGGCTAACATTTCCCAATATAACAGGTGGTACGGGTCTGGGTCTAGCGGATATAATAGAATTGGCTGAGGATGCTAAATTGCTGGTTTAGTACAGCAGGGCGGAAATAAACAGACAATATTGGTGGGAGAATAAATAATCAGGTTAAAACCAGTTTCGGCAGGCGTATCAAGGAATCAGAGTGTGGGAAGATACTCCACTAATGCTACTGTTATTTAAATTTAGAAGAAGTTTTCAAGGGATCGCTTTTGCTTAAAACTCGAATAATTTCAGCCTAATTAATTGAGATAGTTAGCGCGACTTTCGTTAGCATAAATCCCCGATTTCTCAAAGAAGTTGGGGATTTTTGGCTTTCAATTCTTACAAATAAAATAGGATTGCTATAGCTTTATAAATTCAACTTAACTATGAAATACTACAGCTACTAAAGGCAATAACGCTAGAAGAAAACCATGCCAAGATTGGAATTGAGAGGCTTGGGTTGCTTCTGGAGGTGCTAATAGGGCTTCTATTCTTTGTTGTAAGCGATCTACGCCAGAGGAACCCAATGCAGCACAGCAAATTTCTGATAACACTGGGCTGGTACTAACCACTAATAAAAGTGATTCTGCTAGCACTAGAGGGTCTACCTGCAATGCTGCATAACTGTCGGCACGGAGTTCCCGCAAAGCTAACAGTTCTTCCCACAAAGGCTCTGTATTCGGCAACCAAGCGGTGCAGGAACGCACCCAACCTAGCCAGAAAAACCAGAATGTATCCCTGTAATGGTGATGCCCTTGCTCATGGGCTAAGACGCTTTCTAAATGAGCTGGTGAGAGAGTTTGTACTAATCCTTGACTAACCACTAGTTCTGGTTGCCAAAAACCGATTTGACCTGCGAACAGCGCCCCCGTTTGCAGCAGTCTGGCTCGTCTATCGCCAACATTCACTAGGGGGCAGTTACGAGCAGATTCTACAGATTGCAAACCCTGAAAGGCCAATTTAATGCATGAAATGGCAAAAAATGCCAGATAAATTAATGCTAGTAAATAGCTTACTGAGCCTGTGTACATCCCACCCATTTGTCCTTGGGGGCCCATGAACAGAACAGCGATCGCAGTCATGAAAATTAGCAAGGGCGGGAAGAGAAACAAAAATAGCGATCGCTGCCACCGCAAATTCCAATTACCTTGGCGTTGATTCCAAGCGGATCTTAACCACCAGGCAACTGCCAAAGCATTCAAAATCATTATTAGATGCATCATTTTTCCTCCCTGGCTTGGCGTGCAGATTGAATACGTTTGGCGATCGCTGCTATTTGCTCACTGGCTGCTTCATCTAGGCTATCGGCAAAAGCAGCAATAACATCGGGGTTCCCCACTGCCAGAAATCGCTGTAACTGCTCGTGAGCTTTGATGACATCTGATTGCTGCTTACTCAGCATTGGCCGCCAGTAGAACGCTCGCTCTTTCTTGTCGCAGGCTAGCCAACCTTTATCAGTAAGGCGACGTAAGACAGTAGTGACAGAAGTATACGCTAATTCGCGGTTGGGATCGGCGAGGATGCGATCGTGTACATCCTTTACTGTGACTGAACCAAGTTCCCAGATGATATTTAAAATTTCCGCTTCCAATGGGCCTAAAGATAGTTGTTTAGGGCGGTAATCGGGTAAAGGTGCCATAGCAATTTCAATGGGGAGTGGGGAGTGGGGAACAAGTAAATATCTGTCTCTTCGCGCTGTAACCTTGAAGCTGTAACTTTTTCCCCATAAAGATAAGTCTGTTCTTGTTTTAGATTACAAGATAGTGCAGCAGTCTGAAAGTCTATTCAGATAAAAATGGGCTTTTTGAGTATTTATTAGAGACTCTTAAAATTTAGTTAAAACCCCTAGCAGATTTATTCCTCAGCCCCATTATGTATTAGATGACATACATTGTGCTTTTTTATGGTAAAAAATCCTTTGGGAGGAATTGAGATTATAGTTAGTGACACCAACTAGGTAGAATGTTATTTGCGGTAGTAGTATTAAACTAGGTGTATCCAGCGCGTGAAGCTATTCGTATACCACACTCCTGAATTAACTCCAACGGGTAAAGCGCCAGAATGTGCGATCGCAGTCGATGTCTTGCGAGCCACTAGCACAATTGCAACAGTTTTAGCAGCTGGAGGCGAAGCTGTACAAGTATTCAGCGATTTAGATCAGTTAATTGAAGTTAGCGAAAAATGGCCTTCTGAAAAACGTCTACGGGCTGGAGAACGCGGTGGCGCGAAAGTAGCTGGCTTTGAGTTGGGTAACTCTCCCCTCGATTGCACACCAGAATTAGTCCAAGGGCGTCGCTTGTTTATCAGTACCACTAATGGCACTCGTGCTTTACAACGGGTACAAGACTCCCCAAATTTACTAGCAGCAGCCTTGATTAACCGGGCGGCGGTGGTGCAATTTCTTCAAGAGTTGCAACCAGAGACAGTGTGGATTGTTGGTTCTGGTTGGGAAGGCAGTTTTTCTTTAGAGGATACAGTTTGTGCAGGTGCGATCGCTCATAGTCTTTTACAGCAAACACATCTGTCACCAGAAGAACTAGCTGGTAACGATGAAGTAATAAGTGCGATCGCTCTTTACTCTCAATGGCAAGATAACTTATTGGGATTACTTCACCAAGCTAGTCACGGCCAACGATTGTTGCGTCTTGACTGTCACGAAGATTTGAAATATTGTTCCCAAACTGATATTTTAGATGTTTTGCCTATACAACAAGAGACGGGAGTTTTGAAAAGTAAAAGGGAGTAGGGAATAGGGAGTGGGGAATAGGGAAGAAATTTAATGAACAATGTCCTATGCCCCATGCCCAATTTTCAAATCCCTAAGCATTTGCCGGAGCCTTTGTCGCCAATGGGGCGGATGTGTTTCTAAAATTGCTGAAATTTTTCCGCAAGCAAGCACGGAATAGGCAGGGCGACGGGCTGGTGTGGGATATTCGGCGGTTGTAATGGGGACAATATGTTCAATTTTCAAAGGGAAGCCTAGCTGTTGTGCTTCTTCAAAAATCGCAACGGCAAAGTCATACCAGCTAGCAATGCCACTATTAGTGTAGTGATAACTACCGCTAATTTCTGAGGTTAACTGGGGAATTGTCTGAGCTATAACCGTGGCTATATCCTGCGCCCAAGTCGGGCTACCAATTTGATCGGCGACAACACGGATTTCTTGGCGTTCTGCACCTAGTCGCAGCATGGTTTTGACAAAATTACTTTTGCCAAATGTTCCATAAACCCAAGCAGTGCGGAGGATGAGGTAATCGGCGCAAGTTTCCCGAATTGCTTCTTCTCCAGCAAGTTTGGTTTTACCATAAACACTCAAGGGATTAGTTGCATCGGTTTCCTGGTACGGGCGATACCGATTACCATCAAAAACATAATCGGTCGAAATATGAATTAGAAAAGCTCCTAATTTTCGGCTTTCTTGAGCAATAATTAGGGGTGCGATCGCATTAATAGAGCTAGCAAGTTCGGGTTCGCTTTCTGCTTTGTCCACAGCAGTATAAGCTGCGGCGTTAATGATGATTTGCGGCTGCTTTGATCTGATAACTTTGCGGAGGGTATCGGGTTCGGCAAGGTCTACTGTTGGGCGTTCTACTGAGATAATATCGCCGTAGTATGGGAGTATTTGTTGCAGTTCCTTACCCACTTGACCGTTGCTACCAATCAGCAAAATTGATTTACTCATCCTAATTAGTTCTCAAACCTAACGCAATCATCAAGCTTAATCAAATACTTCAGCAGTTCTCAAAGATTTCCCGGCTTCGTCTTTAGTTGATAAAATCGGTGGCGTACTCAAAGGCCAATCTATAGCTAAATCTGGATCGTTCCATAGAATTGTGCGATCGCCTTGGGGTGCGTAGTAATCTGTAGTTTTGTAGAGAACTTCAGCTATTTCTGAAAGCACGAGAAAGCCATGAGCAAACCCTGGTGGTATCCACAATAGGCGTTTGTTCTCAGCACTAAGTTCATAACCTACCCACTTACCGAAGGTAGTCGAACTTTTTCTAATATCTACGGCTACGTCAAAAATAGTGCCAACAATAGCCCGGACAAGTTTACCTTGGGGTTGTTGAATTTGGTAGTGCAATCCACGCAGAACGTTTTGTTTAGAGTAGGAGTGGTTATCTTGGACGAACTTGGCAACAATACCAGTCTCTTGGACAAATTTTCGGTCGTTGTAGGCTTCAAAAAAGAACCCGCGATCGTCTCTAAATACTTGGGGTTCAAGTTGTATAACTTCAGGTATTTTGGTATGTACAATGCTCATCAATATTATTTCGAGTAACCCGCCACAGTGTTATTTGCGAGAGTAATTTAATGCTTGTATTTTACAGCTAATAGGTAACACTTCGACCGTAGCTTTTCCTGTTTTTAACAAGTAAATCACGTTAGTTCAATTTGACAGTCATCGCCAATCAGAAATCGCAAGGCTTTGGGGCGACGAGGTGCAAGAGTCAATTGTGCCCTTTGTCCAATCACACTATCAATAATACGCTGATGAATTCCAGCAATTTTAGCACCTTCTAAAATCACGCTGTGTTCTAAATCGGTATCAATGAGTGTGGCATTGTTGGCAATACTACTATACGGACCAATAAAGCAGTTTTCTAAATGACAATTGCTACCAATAACTACTGGCCCCCGAATTGTGCAGTTAATTACTTTAGATTTTGCACCAATTTGGACTCGCCCAATAATCTGACTTTGGGAATCGACTTCGCCAAGAACTGATGCTGTTAGATAGGTGTCAAGAATCAATCGGTTAGCTTCTAATAAGTCGTCTTTTTTACCAGTATCTAACCACCAACCTTGGAGATTGTAGGCTAAAACTTGTTTTTTCTGATTAATTAGGTATTGAATAGCATCAGTAATTTCTAGTTCGCCTCTGGCGGAAGGTTGGATATTTGCGATCGCATCATAGATGAGGTGAGAAAAGAAATAAACTCCTACCAGTGCCAAATTTGAAGGAGGAACTTGGGGTTTTTCAATTAACTGTAATACCCGTCCTGTTTCATCGACCTCAGCCACACCAAAGGCGCTAGGGTTAGCAACTGAACGTAAGAGAATCAAAGCATCTGGCTGTTGTTGGCTAAATTGTTGCAGAAAATAACGTAACTCACCTAATTGAATCAGGTTATCACCCAAGTACATTACAAAGGGAGAATCTCTTAAAAAGGGATGGGCAACTTGGACGGCGTGAGCAAGTCCAAGTGGCTGGTCTTGTACGATGTAGGTGATGTTCGCTCCAAAGTATTCTCCATTTCCGGTTTTCCCTTGGACTTCTGCCCCAGTTTCCGGACTGATGATGATGCCAATATCAGTAATACCAGCAGCAACCATTTCTTCAATGCCATACCATAAAACAGGTTTATTAGCAACTGGTACAAGTTGTTTTGCTCCGCTATAAGTGAGGGGACGTAAACGTGTACCTTTACCGCCAGAGAGAATTAGTGCTTTCATTGGAATTGACGATTAATTAGAAGCCATTAGTCAAGATAATCTGAAATCTCGACAAATCCCAAATTTTGCATCCAAATTTTCGCGTTAGTTTATCTTTTAGAGATAGCGGGATAAGACTTCGACGGTTGCTTTTCCTGTCTTTTCCCAACTGAATTGTTGAGAGTGAGTGATACCTTGGCTAGAAAGGCGCGATCGCGACTCCGAATCAGTTGCGATCGCCTGCATTGCCTCTGTAATTTCTCCGGTATTGTAGGGATTGATCAGAATCGCTGCGTCGCCAGCCACTTCTGGTAAGGAGGAGAGATTAGAGGTAATGACGGGAGTACCACAAGCCATTGCTTCAAGGACAGGTAAACCAAAGCCTTCCCAGAGACTAGGGAAAACCAGAGCGATCGCTTGATTGATGATTTTTGGCAATTCGCTGTAAGGAATATAGTCTAGGAACTTTACTTGATTAGTTATACCTAGTTCTGCAACTTGCGCTTTTAAAATTGGGGTATAACGGCGATCGTTTGGCCCTGCTAACCACAGTTCATACTCTTTGCAGTTAGGTAACGCAGCAAAAGCACTGATGAGTCGCTGGATGTTTTTGTATGGTTCTTGGCGTCCAATGTAGAGAAAGTAGTTGCGGGTAGGTAGATTTAGAGGGAAGAAGTGAGTGCGATCGTAAGCAAGCGGGATGGAGGTAATTTTGTTTGCAGGAATTTCGTAAAACTTGGTGATATCCTGAGCCGTAGTCTGGGAGATGGAAATAATATGTTGTGCTTGTTTAAGGACTTGGGGAGCGTAGTAGCGGTGGTAAGGTATGAGTGGTGAAAAGCGTTTAGGAAAGCGCAACGGTATCATGTCAAAGGACGTGATAACAAAGCGACAATTGCTATAAAGGGGTGCTTCTGGAAGTGAGGAAAATAAAATCTGGGATTTCAGCTTTCTATAGATTTGTGGTAATTGAAATTGCGTCCAAACAAGGCGAGCAAAATGACCTTTTACCCCTTGTTCTGCGGTTTGATTACGCGGAACTGGGTAACAGTTATAACCAGGAATATTCTGCGAGACTAGGAGTGTAGGATAAAGTTGTTTTAAATGAGGCAGTAGGTTCAGAGCGTAGGTAGTGATGCCTGTGGGTTTAGTTAGTAGAAATGAGAGATTAATTAATAATGTCATTATATATAATTAACTATAAAATAATTTAGTCTATTCTTGATTTTTATCTAGTAATTAAATAGTTATCATTAATAATTAAATGAAAATCTTATTAATGATAATAATAGGTTAGCATAATTAAGATATTTAAAATTTAATTATTATCATTTGAATCTTTCAATATAAAGTTTTTATTACAGTATCAAGAAAATCAAACAGGCTATTTATTCTGATTAATTACGACATAATCCCATATTCCACAAAGTTTTCCTAATGCAGCTTTTGGTTTTAGTATAATTGCTAATATAGCCTTTAATATTTGAAAAGTTAATCTAATACTAAATATAAATTTATTTGTATATTTATTCATTGTTAACAAATAACTATAAGTACTATTTCTAATTTTTATGAAAACATTTCTATTAGTAATACTTGATGGTTGATGCAGCACTGACAATTTATTATTTATAGCGACTAAATATCCTTGATTGGCATAGCGTAAACAAAAATCTACATCTTCATAATAAAGAAAGTAAGCAGGATCAAAACAAGGACATTCAATAAAATTGTTCAAATTAAGGATTAGACTACACCCTGAAACCCAATCACAATTAACATAGTCTACATCGATATTTGTTATTTTTTTTTGTGTAATGATTGCGCCAGTTTTAGGAATAAAATGACCACCAGCAAACCAAATTTCACCTGTCGGTGTATAAATAATTGTACCAAGAATTGAGATTTTTGGATGCAATTCAAAAAATGGCTTAATTTTGTCTAAAGTATTTTCTTTTAAATAGGCATCTGGATTGATTATCCAAACATACGCTTGGGGATCTTGAATATAGATCCATTTTAAGCCTAAATTACAAGCACAACCAAAACCTAAATTAGTTTCAGTATCAAGAATCGATACATATTCAGTTTTGAGATTGTTAATAGAATTATCATCTGTTGAATTATTGATGATAATTACTCTGTATTCAATATGGCTTGTCTTTTGTATAGAATTGATTAATTCCAAGACTAAATTCGTAGAATAATAATTAACGATTAACAAATAAATCACTATAGTCAAATTGAGTTACAATATCAGTTAACTTTGCTTCAAAATATTTATTAACAAATAATTTGAGCATAAAAGTAATTTTATTGAATTATATGTTATTAATTACTCATTTAAATTCTATTTTTAAGAACTCAACACCAAGTTTTACCAAGCTTTCCTTGAAAACCGTGAAATGTTCCCAGTAAGCAAGCCCATACTTTTAAGGTTTTGTCTTCTGGGTCATATAAAAAAATTGTAACTATCCTGCGAAGTAAATATTTTATGCGTCGCCCACAACTGGTTAGGCGATACAAACCTTGGGCATAGCGAGTTTCTAAATAAGTATGGTTTCGAGCAATGTAGTAGTTACGTAGAGCAGAGTATTGGTGAATAATCATTTCTCGTTGACAAAATTTTACTTTGAGTGGATTACCAAAATTATGATGCATGATAGCTGTAGTAACTATTAGATTATGAAATCCCTGTTGTCGTAATCTTAGTCCATAGTCGAGGTCAATTCCATCTATAAACAATTCTGCACGAGGAAGATCAACAGTTTTAGCGGCAGCAATGGAAATCAAAGAACCAGAAGTTATAGGAGAGTCACACTCATAAAAATCAATATTTTTATTGTGCTTGCAACCTCTAAAATGGTCTTTTACAAAAACTGCTCCTTGTACAATTTTTTCAGTTTCGTGATCAATGGCAGTAGGAGCAATAATACCAATTTTGTTATCATACTCTAGGGAAAACTTATTGTAAATTCTCAACAGTATTTCCAAACAATTCTTTGTCGGTAAACTGTCTTGGTCAAAAGTCCATAAAAAGTCATAATCTTCCTTTATTCCCCATTCCAGAGCATGTGCCAAACCTTGACCAATGCCAATATTTTCAGGATAATGATGTATCAAAATTGATGCACTCTTATCATGTTCTAGTAATTCTTGATTGGAATTGTCTACTACGAAAACAATATCTATTGGTATAGATTGAGATTTAATTGCTTGCAGACACTTGCTAGCAGCTTGCTTATCTTGATAGAGAGTTATATAAGCTGCAACTTTTGCTATCATTTATTTAAATGCATGTAACAACTCAATTTATAGGTTTTAGATTTTAATGAGGAGTTAACAAAATTTAATATCCAGATATTTTTAGACCAGAGAAACCAGTAATTCAAACAATTTGCATAATATTTAACTCACCTGCATGTACAATCTACAGTTTATGATAAAATGGGTTTTAAGATTGTTTCATACTCAATAATCCAGTTATAAATATCTTTAAGAGTTTTTTCTGGATTCATCATTGGTTTCCATCCAGTTTTAGAGCTTATCTTGGAAGAATCTGTAATATAAATGGGGATGTCACCTTGTCTGGCTATTTCTTCTGATTTGATAGAAATAGATTTGCCAGTAATTGCCTCACATAGTTTAGTAGTTTCTAATAAAGATAAGCTATTATCAACACCACCACCGACATTTAAAACATCTCCATCAAGTTGTAAGAAATTTTCTAATTGATAATTAATCAAACTTAACAAATCTTCAATATGCAATAAATCTCTAACTTGTTTACCTGTACCGCCATAACCTATGTAGCTCAGAGATTTTCCAAAATAGTGTGCGGCTAACCACAAAACAAAAACACCTTGATCAACTTTACCCATTTGCCAAGGCCCTGTAATTACGCCACAACGGTTGACTATTGCCTGAATACCATAAGCTTGCCGATACTCTTCGATTAGCATTTCCGAAGCAAGTTTGGTAGTACCATAAAGAGAACGGTAGCTTTGAAGTGGAAATTCCTCAGCTATACCAAGGTGAGATACTCCTGATATTGTCTGTTCAAGAGCAATGCTAAAGCGGGTTGGTAGTTCTACTAAGCTAACTGACTTAAGCGTTTCAATTGGATAAACGCGACTAGTGGAGAGGAAGAGTAAACGAGCCTGGATTTGTCTAGCTAGTTCAAGAACATTGATAGTTCCTAATAAATTCGTTTGCAGAACGTATTGTGGAGAGGCAAATCCTGCAAGGACAGAAGGTTCAGCAGAACAATCAATGATAGTATCCACGACATTAAAGATTGCGGGATCTAAATCGTTAGAAGAACGAATATCGCCGTGAATAAATTCAATTTCTAAATTTTTCAATCTAGGAAGGTTTAGTTCTGAACCACGTCTTCGGAGATTATCGAAACATATAATTTTACATAATGGGTGATGCTTTTTTAAATTAATTGCTAAGGAACTGCCAACAAAACCAGCTCCTCCTAAAATCAGAATATTCTCAGCCATTTGATTTAATTTTTTGATTTAATAGCAGTCTTTTTTTACTTAAATGATAATCTCCACGCGATAAATGTTTTTCTAGCCAAATGTACAGAACTATAAACAAATATCGACTGCCCATTTCTTTTAGCTTTAGCTTAGAAACCCCTGTAGTTCTATTTCTCCAAGTTATGGGAATGGTTGTATAAGAGTATCCTCTTACTATAGCTTTAAGGGGAATTTCTACTGTTAAATTGAAATGGTGAGATACTAATGGAGAGATACCTTCAATAACGTCTTTACGATAAATTTTAAATGCATTAGTGATATCGTTAAATTTTAAGCCAAATAGTATTTGAATAAAAAAGTTTGCTAAACGATTTACAATTAATTTATGGCTGGGATAGTCAATTACTTTGCCTCCTTTAATGAAGCGGGAGCCAAAAACACAATCGTAGCCTTCTTGCAGTTTATGGTAGTAAGATATGATGTCTTCTGGTGCATCTGAACTATCTGCCATCACTACTGCTACAGCATCTCCTGTAAAATTTTCTAAACCACAGCGAACTGCAAAGCCAAAGCCGTTAGGATAATAATTATTTATATAACGCAGCTTATTATTTTGATAATTCATCTGCTGTAATAATTCTTCGGTTTTATCTTTGCTGTTATCGTTAACAACTAAAATTTCGTAGTCAATTTTTCCCTGTTGCAAAATTTGGCTGATAGTCTGAACAGTATTAACTATGCAATCTTCTTCATTGTAGGCTGGAATTACTATTGATAAAGTCTTGAAAGATTTAGAAGTATCTATATTATTTGATTCAGTTTTTTTGAAGCTATAATTTAGTGATAAAGCTGGAGCAAATGATTCTGGATAATATATATCTGGCGAACTGTTTGATTGTGATTTATTATCAGATTTTTGTGCTGGCGTTTTAAATACGAAACTATCACTAATCAAATAGTTAATTGATGCGCTTAAAAGTGCACCTATCACTGTGTTGATGGCATAGTTAACTCTCAACCAATCCAGAATAGGAAAGATAAATAAAATGCGAATAATAACTGCAACTCCAGCAGAAACATGGTATAGAGGAAGTTGTCGTAAAAATACTTCTCTAAGGTTCCAAATACCTCCAGCCCAAACCCAAGTTCTATAGATAAAAAAACTGAAGACAAGTGAAATTTCAATAGTTACTATATTGGCAATATTTCGTAATATAGGAGTATTAAAACCCAATTTTTCAATTAGGAGAAATATCAGTAACAAATTTAATGCTGCCGCTAAACTTCCACCGAGAAAGAACTTAAATATCTTTGGTTGAAATAACTTTTTTAACATAAGGAATATTACTAAAATCATTAATGTTATTTAATCTCTGTGTGATATGTACCAATTATTGGTATTGCAGAATTGGTAGCTGGGTTATAAATCCATGCTTTGAAGTCATATATTCCTCTGCCTAGGGTTTCAGATGCCACTTCTATAGACCATCCTGAGTTAGAGTATTTATCATTTTGGAAGTGTTTGGCAACATCTGGCCTATATCTACCAGTTTGAATAATTGTTATTGGTTTATTACTGTTACCAGATGTAATTAATATCCAAGATTGATCTTCTGGATTGCTTTTTTTAATTGCCCATCCATAGAAACTGATATTATATCCCCAATTTGATTTGCGATTATTCTTTTTATAATAAATATTTTCATTATTGCTATCAAAGCTGCTTAAGTATGCATTATTATCCTTCTTGAAGTTAATATTTTTTAATTCTGATATATCAATCTCCATTTTTTGTTTAATTGATGAATCTGCAAAGGTATATGGAATAAAGCTTACTTCAATATCTGGTAAATATAAAAGTGAATTGCTATTCGTAAAGCTAAAAGATTTTATTTTGATTGGTAATTTTCCTTGAAAGAAAGATAAGGCTTCAGATGGGTTAATGGGTAAGTGGCTAATTATAATACCATTCTCGGAATTTTCCGGAATAATTCTATATTTAGATGTACCACCGTTAATGTAGTTAACTTGAATATTGACTGGTGGAGATCTAAATATGTTTTTATATAATTTACCAAAAATAGAATACTTAAACTTAATTTTCGCACGAATTAAGGAAGAATTTTCTAATTTTAAAGACTGTTGAATCTTCCAATTCATAGTTATTTTTTGAGTAATATTACCAGGATAACAAACATTTGAACCCCGTTGTTCTAAAATCATCATGTTATTAAGCAAATCACTGTTGGTAAAATCATGTAAACTTGCTGTAAATTTGTAGTTACAAAAAATGTGAAAAAATGTTGCAGGTTCATCAAAAAAAGGATGTCTACCATCTATTGATAAAAAATCATATAGTATGTAATCTCTAGGAAATTCTGAAATACTTTGAAAGTTTTTCTGATCTAGAAATTTAGTATAGGCTGAATATGACTGAATTATTGGTCTAGGTTTCCAGTTAAGTTTATTGGCTTCTACTAAAGAAATTTCCCAAGGAAAAATATCTGTTGTTTTGCCTTCTAGTTTATTTATTATATTCTCTGGTAATTTAATATTAGCTAAATTAGCCACACTAGCTGCGTTAATATTTTCTTTGAGTTTATTAAGGTTAATTACAGTAGATATTTTAGACAAGAAATTGCTTGGATATAAAGCATTTATATTATTTTGCACAAATGGATAAGTTCCAAGTAAAATTAGTACTGCATAGGTGTGAATCAACAATGATATCTTTGCAGTATTCATTTGTTTTAGATGGCTTATACATAAAGCAACTATCAAGGGTGTTGCATTGAAAAAAATTAAAACATGGCCACTGTCCTGGCGAGTAAATCCATGTCTAAAACTCAGCCAAATAATGAATGCTAAACTCAAAGCTAAACTAAGGTTGTTCTGATTTTCCTTTACTAGTGTAATCAAAAGAGCCAAAATTAGAATAATCTGTGAAATAGCTAGCCCTAGTTCCCATGATGAACCAACAATACTCATAGCACTAGAGTAGCCTGAAGAAATTTGTAATGAACCTTTCAAAAAATTTAACAATGCAGGAGATGTATAAAATACTGCTATTGAAAGACACAAACAATATGATAAATAAAATATAATCCAGCCTGTAATTTCTGAACTAAGAATATTTTTATATAATTTTTTAAACCAGCCTGATTTTCTAGTTTCTTCTACGGATGAGAGGCTAAAATTGGTTAATACTTTTTGTAAAAACCAAATTAATAAACTAAAACTACTCGCATAAAAAATCCAAACAAATAAACTTTTTAAATTCAATAAATAATTATTATCTACTAATAAAAAAGCTACAGACATGAAGCCTATAACTACATTTAATACAGATGTAAAACTGATTAATATCCTTGATTTGGATTTTAGAGAATTATAAATATTCCCAAATAAAAATAAAATCAGAGAACCAATAGTAGAAACCCCTAACGTAAATTTAGTAAGCAAAAAGAAACCTGTAAATGCTCCTAAAGTTAAAGACCACCAATGAATTAATTTGGATTGCCAAATTTTATTGAAAGACAAAATAATGATGAATGAAAATACAATTTGATAATCAGTCGATACTCCTGTAAGATAAGTCAAAACTACACTGATATAAAGTAAGATTTTTTGGAGATTTGTTTGTAATTCTAAACTTTTGACAATAGTAAGGATAAATAGTGTTGAGTGTACAATAAATCTAAAAAGAAAAATAGATAAAAAATTACTATCTATCACATCACCATGTATGAGATATCCAAATTTTCCGTAGGTGAATATAATATCTTTTCCAAAAACAAGTTTCTCTGCCGCTGCACGACTAATTGCATATTTCCAAGACGGATCTAAGCCTGTATTTATTGGTGAAGGTAAAGGTATATAGGCTAAAAAACTGAATAAAAATGCTAGGATAAATCCAAATAATATATTATGATTTATTGATTTTTTTGAAATGATCATGTTTGCTAATAAATGCAGATTTGAGATTAATATTAAACATTGATGCTGTAGTCTTCATGTTTAGATGTCAAATTGATACTATAGCAAGGGTCATATTCTATAAATTTCTTCCACTTCTTCTGCATATACGCTGTTTCTTTCCTAAATCTTGCTACTTTTGCAGGTGTATCTTCATAACCTCGGCTCTTAGATTCATAGTGATACAACATAACGTGTGGTAAATATATATTTTTGTAACCTTTCTCAACAATTTTTAAACACAGATCAACATCATTAAATGCAACTGCAAGTTCCTCTTCAAAACCTCCAACTAGTTCAAAAATTTCTCGTCTACACATTAAACAAGCTGCTGTTACAGCCGAGTAATTATTTACCGTTAAGATTTGACCAAAGTATCCTGGAGAATTGACCAGATAATGTTTATGACTATGATTAGCAATTCCTCCAATACCCATGACTACACCAGCATGTTGAATTGTGTTATCTGGATATAAAAGCAAGGTTCCGACAGTTCCAATACTAGGTCTTTGAGCTTGTTCAACCATTGCATCCATCCAGTCAGGAGTAATTACTTCAATATCATTATTCAAAAACAGTAGATAATCTCCCTTAGCGTGAGTAACTGCATAATTATTAATTTTGGAGTAGTTAAAAGGTATATCAAGTTGGTTGCATTTAAATCGATTAGATTCTTGTTGTTGCCATTTAGAAATCACATTAGCTGTATTTTCTTCTTGACTACCGTTATCAATGAGAATTACTTCATAGTTTGGATAAGTTGTCTTCTCAAAAATAGATGTTAAGCATTTGTCTAAAGTATTACCTAAATCTCTTGTCGGAATGATAATACTAACAAGCTTATAATCTTTGATTGTATATCGAATTATGTAATGCCCCACAAGGCTTCCAGCCTGTGTAACCCGTCCATGTTCGCCTCGTCTAGCAAGAGCATCTACTAATGCTTTTTCTGCTGCTATGACAGCATAAGGTTTTTGATCAGGTTTACTTGCGGCAGATTGGGGATGAATTCTCCAGTGGTATAATATTTTCGGTATATGAAATATTTTTGTTGTTTTTTCAGTTATTCTTAAAACCAAATCATAGTCTTGGCTTCCTTCATAACCTGTTCTAAAACCTCCAACGGCGTTTACTAGCTCTCGTCGATAAGTTCCTAAATGGCAAGTATACATCCGAGACAAAAAAGAGTCAGGACACCAATCTGGTTTAAAGAAAGGATCTCGAAGTTTACCATTTTCATCGATTTTATCTTCATCAGAATAAATCATATCTGCTTCTGGATGCTTATTTAGCAGTAGAGCAATTTCATACAGAGCATCTGGAGTAAGCAGATCATCATGATCGAGTAAGGTAATAAAATCACCAGTTGCGATTTCTATTGCTGAGTTAGAACAGCAAGAAATATGACCATTTTTAGTTCTAAAAACAACTTTTATTCGGGAATCTTTCGATAAGTACTCTTTTAAAATTTGTTTAATGTAATTATCTGTAGAGGAATCATCAGCAATACATAACTCCCAATAGGGATACACCTGATTTAATACAGACTCAATGGCTTCTCGCAGAAAACTTATAGGAGTATTGAAAACAGGCATAATAAGACTAATAGTAGGCTTATAAGCTAATAATTTCGCCACCTCAGCCATATTTTGTAAAGCTGCTTGAGTTGGATAGTTTTGATTCAGCCACTTCTGGTAATTAACATCATTAGTTTGAGGAATATCTGAGAGTACTATGGTAGATAGTAATGCATCATCAAACTTTAACTCTAAAGAAGTTTTTTCACGTAATTTGTTAAAGCAGTAACGGAGCCCTTTTGTTCTAAAAACAGTCCACAAATGTTTTACCTGTGACAAAAAACTTATTTTAAATGGACTGCCATCATCTACTAAACCAATAGCATGTCTAAATTTAAACCATATTTTTCGTATCTGCCAAAATTTACTAGTATTCATGGCTGCAATAGTGCACTGCGAATACTCTAATTCTGCTTGAGTATTTTGTAGTTGAGATTGCGATCGCTCCAATTCGGTCTGAGCAAGTTCTAAATTAGACTGCAATCGCTCCAATTCGGTCTGAGCAAGTTCTAGATTAGACTGCGATCGCTCTAATTCTGTCTGAGTCTGTTGTAGTTGAGAGTGCGATTGCTCTAATTGATATTTTATTTCTTGTACTTGGCAATTTAATTCTTCTGTGTATTTATTGTATTTTTTTGTTTCTGTCTCGAAAATATAAAATTGCAATTCTTTACTTACATCATTAATATACTTAATTGCTTCATTAATAGGTAAGACAAGGTCTTGTGGTTTTTGTAAGTTATCTGCAATATTGTCAAAGTGAATATCAATTTTTTTAATAAGTTCTGATAGACACTTATCCCAATTTATTTCTTGTTTAATTAATTTAAATAAATAAGTATCAAGCATACTAGCTTGAGTAACAACACTCTGCTCCCTTTCCATAATTATTGCATTTCCTTTGATTTTTTCTAGATTAAAAAAATCCATAAAGAGATGAGGAACTCCATAAGCATAGGCTGTAATATTCCCATGTAAGCTTGTACCAGCAAAATAATTTGAGTAAGCAATGACAGCAGCAACTTTCTTCGTATCTATCTCTCCATCTACTAAAAATGTTTTTTTGGGTATCTCTTCTTGTAATTTTTTTAAAACTAGTTGGTCGTTATTGTATAACCCAATAGGTAAAAATACAATCTCTATATCAGGTTCTATTTCAAGTACCTGAACAATTGCTATTACTAATTCTTTGAGATACCTTATGGCATCATAACTAACTTGAAGACATAAAACCTTACCATATCCGGGAAATTCGTTATTTTTAATAAGAACTCTATGTATGTCTGCAAGATTGGACTTAGGATAGTAACGAGCAACTAAAAAGGCAGTATCTGGAACAACATAAATTTCCTTGTCAAGTCCAGCATCAATTAATTTTTTCTTTGATAAATCATCTCTTACACTTATATAAGATATATTCTGAAGATTTTTTCTTAGCAACAATGCTTGCTTGTCTTCAAATTCAAAAGGTATTCCTACTGAGTTCCACATTACAGGAATCAATGAAGCTAATTTTCCTAAATCTTCTATAAAAACACGGTATGATCGTTCTTTCTCTGCTTGTTGTTGAGAAATTCCATAGACTGATACCATAGCAGAATCATCAAATCGAATAATATCGCCTCCACCTAAAATAATGCCTTTATAGTTTAATATTTCATTAAAAAATCCTTCTTCTTCTAATCTAATAATTCGTTTTACCCATCTATGCGGCTCAGGATCAAATTGACCACCTTGTGGTGAGTATAATGTAATATTTATTTCAGTAATTCGTTTTTTAATTTCAAAATCAAGTATTAGTGGAAATATTAAATCTCCATAGTTGGAAACGTCAAAAGTTCCCCAATTTTGAATTTTGATATTGTTGGATAAAGATATTTTTGGATAGTGCACAATTTTCTACCTCAATTACTTGTACTTAGCTGATAACTTGTATTTAGATAATTTAAACAAATTAAGATGCAATAGTAGAGAATATTTTAAAGGTTATTTTTAATGTATTATAAACTTAATATATTCCCTCAATTTCCCTTATCAGAAAATGATATTTAGATAATATTCATACTTTACAAATATCCCCTTAGCTTGATTTTATGCAAAACGAATAACTCAGTTTTATTTATCCAGCAAAACCTAGCTTTTTAGCATATATTTTTTCCAAATCACAAATGATGAACTTCAAAAAGTAAAATTTCTGTACTATAAAGCTTTCAAAGATAGCGATATCGCTGCAAAAGAATGCTGATTGAAGTCAAACTTAGATTATTTATTTTTCTGGCTCACATCCATTATTTACCTCTTTATTATTTATCTACAGAGTTTAGGTATTTATTTACAACCTTATCTGCACTCCCAGTTAATTGGATTTTACCCCTATCTAACCATATAGATTTTTGACAAGAATCTTGAATAAACTTCAAATCATGAGATACTACTAAAATGGTTACATTTTCATCCCATAATTTTTCAATTCGATTCTTACATTTATTCTTAAAACTTTCATCCCCTACAGATAATACCTCATCTAGAATTAGAATATCAGGCTGCACATCTGTTGCAATAGCAAAACCTAGCCTTGCCACCATACCTGAAGATAATCCTTTCACTGGAACAAAAGCATAATCTTGCAATTCTGCAAATTCCAAAATTGAAGGCACTCTATTTCGCATTTCTGATCTAGAATATCCTAGCAGTACACCATAGAGCAGAATATTATCCATTACGGAAATTTCCAAGTCAAAACCTGCTCCTAATTCAATCAAAGGAGCAATTTGACCTCGTACCCGTACTGTTCCACTGGTAGGTTGCAAAATTCCAGAAATAACTTTTAGAAGAGTGGATTTACCGGAACCATTCGCACCAATAATACCAACTTTTTCGCCTTTTTCAACCACAAAATCAATTTTATCCAGTACTAACTTTTTCACTGGCTGACGATATTTACCTTCTAAAATAGATATCATTGTTTTCTTAAGGTCATAAGAAAACTCCTCTTGTGTCCGTCGCAACAGCGAAACATTATCTAGGCGAATTACTTCCATTTACAGCAAATCCATAAATTGATGTCGCCACAAGTGAAAACAAGTCCATCCTAGGGCTAAAATAATTACCCCACTAAGCAAAGCACCCCAAATTAAGCCTAAATCTGGTACAGAACCTGATAATGTAATCTGACGCAGACTTTCAATAATTGGTGATAATGGATTTAAACCTAAAAACTGCTTTACTTGTGGTGGAACAATAGCTGCTGGATAAAATATAGGACTACTCAGCCAAATTACAAATACAACTAACTCATAAAAGTAAGGCAAGTCTCTAAAAAAAACGTACAACGCGCTAACTAAAAAACTAACTCCTGTAGAAACTAAAACTAAGGCCATAAACGGAAATATCAGCGCCAATATATTGATTAAACTCTTGGAATTAATCAATGTCATCAATGCGAGCAACGGAAATGTACCTACGGAAAACTGAAATACGTTTGAAGTAACCATTGATACAGGAAAAACACTTACTGGCAGATGAATTTTATTTAAAAGTGAGCCATTACTGACTACGCTGCTTAATGCTTGAGATGTAGAAGCTGAGAAAAAGTTGATTACCACCAGCCCCGTAAATGCTGCTAATACATAGTTCAGAATTGAGTTGTTATAATATGACGCAAAAGTTGTCCCAAAAATTGCAGAGTATAACCCGGTCATAATCAACGGGTTCAACAGCGACCAATAAACCCCCAGGAACGAACCTCGATAACGCACTTTGAGATTCCGCGCTACCAAAACGTGCAGCAATTCCCAATAGCGCCGCACTTGTAACCAAGTTGAATTATCTTTAAGCGAAATTCTCATTCTTAAAAACCACCACACACCACAGGCAAGTTATTTGCGAATTTTATACTACTGGAGCGTACTTTGCCGCACTAGCCTACCATTAAAGACTTTATTTTAAAAAGCATTGCTAAATAGACAACTGAATAATTATCATTTTTCTCCTCTTAAGCACATGCTACTCCGGCAAGACCAGTTAATTTCTCAGTTAGTTCCTAGAACTCTCTGCCACAAAACAGTAGGCTATGCATATCATAAAAATTATTAAAAGTCAATTGTAATGCTTTTGAGGATTGTCTATTCATTGAATGATCTAAGCGCGACTGTATATACCTAACTCAAACTATCTGGATCAATTCCTTGCGATCGCAAATACTCTGCCAATCGTTCTGCACGTTGATATTCTTGTTCAGCTTTTTCTCCTCGCGTTGCTATCCAACCTGCTGCATTATACCAACGCAACTACAAACCTGTTGTCTGCTGATAAGAACCTTGCCAAAGACCTAATCCGAGTTCTAACTCTTCCAACCATAAGCGGTTACTTAGTAAAGATATAGCCTCGTAGCGAGTGCCTATGAGTTGAAAGGCACGCAAACGATTTTCATAGCGATCATAGACAACATAGTAGGGAACCCGCAAAATACGTTCATATACTTCCCATTTTGTTGGGGGCCGGTTTACTTCCCGGAGTGTTTTTCCTAAGTCCTCTTGTTCTGTACCAGGTGAGAGTAATTCAACTACTAAAAACGGCACAACCCCCTCTTGCCAAATGACGTAACTTAAGCGTAGGTCTTGCTGTTGGTTAGCACTGGGTACTCCTAAAATCATGTACCAATCAGGACGTTTGTACCACAAAGGATGGCGGGGATCGTAGTAAAAATTCAAGTCACTAGCAAGTAAAATTTCCTCAGATGGATAAGTTAGAGGCTGACAAGTCTCACTGAGCAAATCCGCTTGAATGCGGTGAAATTCATCTGGCAAACCTGATTCCCCTACTAATTCACTGGGTAAATCATACATCGTAGGCATGGTTTCTTGTGGCGGACGGGGTGGATCTGTTTGATACATGACTACTACCTTTATTGCTTAACTAAAGCTATCTGGGTTAACTCCTAACGATCGCAAATGTTCCGCCAACCGTTGCTTGCGAAAGCAGCTGTTATTGTTCCAACCGCAATTGCGCTTCTGATGCCTGTTGCTGTGCCTCAACAGCTACCCGTTTTGCCGCAATAGCCTAGTTTGGTTGTTGATTTAATTTTAAGCTGTTAAGTCAGGAGTTATTCTTCCTTATCTCCCTCTTGTTTGCTGAATTTGTGAGAGCTGAGTCACGGATTCCGCTACACTGAGACTTGGTTTATTTGAATTGTAATCAGGCATGGAAATCGGACAAAAGGTTAAAGTCTTTCGCTTGCGCGATCGCGTTTCTGCCCCTGTGGTAAAAAAACTAGGGCAAGTGGGTATCATCCAAGGCTACAAAGTCACCGATGGTGCTGGAGTTGGTGTAGTGGTGCTGTTTGACGACAATACTTCCACTTGGTTTTTTGAAGATGAAATCAAACCTGTGTAGTTGTAAAGAACTCAGAACCGGGTTTTTCTTAGCATCTAAAGTTTAAAGTACAAGCTGAGATTCTTTATTGAGTGCTAAGTTGGAGTTGAAAAGCTCGGCGGTGAAAATAGGAATCAAGTAATGGCTCTAATATTGACATTTTTGGGCAAAGGCGGCACCGCTCGTACCAAAATTGCGATCGCCGCCGCCAAATTATTGGCAAGTCAAGGCAAGCGCGTACTTCTAGCAGGACAAGCAGAACCAACATTATCAATTCTGCTGGGTACTCCCATTGCTGCTGATCCCCAGGAAATCGCTCCCAATTTGCAAGTAGTCCAGTTTCAAGCATCTGTACTATTAGAACGCAACTGGGACGAAGTGAAGAAACTTGAGGCGCAATATCTCCGCACGCCCATATTCAAAGACGTTTTTGGTCAAGAACTAGTAGTATTGCCGGGGATGGACAACGCCCTGGCCCTGAATGCTATCCGTGAATATGATGGCAGTGGCAAATATGATGCGATCGTCTACGATGGCACGGGTGACTCTTTAACGTTACGAGTGTTAGGTTTGCCAGAATCTCTCAGTTGGTATATCCGGCGATTTCGGCAATTATTTGTCAACTCCGATTTAGGGAAGACGATTACTGAATCGCCCTTGATTCAGCCGCTCATTAGCAGCTTTTTCAATGTCAACTGGACAGCAGATAACTTTGCAGGGCCCACTAACCAAGTCAATAATTTCTTAGAAAAGGGGAGAGCCGCTCTTGCTGATCCTAAGCGTCTCGCTGCTTTCTTAGTTACCACAGGAGATCCCATTGAAGTAGCAAATGCTCGTTATTTGTGGGGTAGTGCCCAACAAATTGGTCTAACTGTTGGTGGTGTTCTGCTTGTATCTACTGAGACAACTGCTAATCTATCGGAGGAATTTATTCCCCTACCTGTAAGCGTCGTTCCTGACTCGCCAACAGGTGACTGGCAACCACTAATAGACGCTTTACCCAACTTTGAAGCACAAGCATTACAGGCTCCCAAACCAATTGCAATAGACATCCACAATCGCCAAGTACGCTTATTCTTGCCAGGTTTTGACAAAAAGCAAGTCAAACTCACCCAATATGGCCCAGAAGTCACGGTAGAAGCAGGAGACCAGCGACGGAATATACCTTTACCCCCGGCTCTGAGTGGCAGACCTGTTGCTGGAGCAAAGTTTCAGAATAATTATTTGATAATTTCGTTTTAATTTAGTTAGGAGTTAGGAGTGAGGAGTTAGGAATAAAACAATAATTCATAACTTTTAACTCCTAACCCTCACTCTAAAAAAAATACGCTTTATGTCAGAATCAACTCCCATTACCCCAGACCCTAACCCAGCTGAGGCACTAGACTCAGTGGCAAATAATTCCAATGAGCAAGCAAACGCATCTGCCGATCGCAGTGCGAAAACTAGGCAACTGCTAGGGATGAAAGGTGCCGCGTCTGGGGAAACTTCAATTTGGAAAATTCGTTTGCAGCTAATGAAGCCGATTACCTGGATTCCCCTAATTTGGGGCGTAGTCTGTGGTGCGGCTTCTTCTGGTAACTATACTTGGACACTGGAAAATGTGTTGAAGGTAGCAACCTGTATGCTGCTGGCTGGGCCATTGATGACAGGTTACACCCAAATCCTCAATGATTACTATGATCGCGAAATCGATGCCATCAATGAACCCTATCGCCCGATTCCCTCTGGGGCAATTCCCCTACCCCAGGTAATTATTCAGATTTGGGTATTACTAATTGCTGGTATTGCTTTGGCATTTGCGCTGGATGTATGGTCTGGTCATGAATTCCCGACAATTACAGCGATCGCGATCATCGGTTCTTTCATCGCCTACATTTATTCTGCACCTCCTCTGAAACTCAAGCAAAACGGCTGGCTAGGTAGCTACGCCTTGGGTGCAAGCTATATCACCCTACCTTGGTCTACAGGACACGCTTTGTTTGGCGATCTCAATTCCACAATTGTGATTTTGACAATGTTCTACAGCTTGGCTGGATTGGGTATTGCCATTGTCAATGATTTTAAGAGTGTAGAAGGCGATCGCCAGCTAGGATTACAGTCATTACCCGTAATGTTTGGTATTACCACTGCGGCATGGATTTGTGTAGTGACGATTGATGTCTTTCAAGGATTGATAGCAGCTTATCTCGTCAGCATCCATGAGAATTTGTATGCAGCAATACTAGTACTGTTAATTATTCCACAAATCACCTTGCAGGATATGTATTTCCTGCGCGACCCCGTGAAAAATGATGTTAAGTACCAAGCCAGCGCCCAACCGTTTCTTGTTCTAGGAATGCTCGTCACTGGTTTAGCGCTGGGTCATGCTGGCGTTTAACTTATACTTCTTGAGAAGTTAGGAATTAGGAGCAAAGCGGGAGACACTCCGCCTCGGTTAGGAGTTAATATACTTCTAACTCCTAATTTATATCAGGACATACTGTGTTTCAAGTGATATCTTTCCTCATTCATGGGATTCAACCTTTTTTAATCCCGATTTGCTTTGTCGTTGCTTGGACTGTAACTATTCTCGTTGTTTTGAGTCTCTGGACGGCGGCGCGAGATAGTGTAACTACAGCCAAGCAAATGCATCAAATTCCCTGTAGTGGTTGCCAATTTTTTACCGACAATTACCGTCTTAAATGTACTGTACGCCCATCTATTGCCAATACAGAAGAAGCCATCCATTGTTTGGACTATCAACCGAAGACGAATCCTTATTTGTATTAGTTGGGGAGTTGGGAGTAGGAAATGGGTAGCAGGGGGAGCAGCGGAATAGAGAAGAATCACTATGCCCAATGCCCAATGACTATTGACCAATCTTTAACAATATCTTTAAAACACCACGACTCTGAGCGTGTTCAAAAGCTGTAAGCCCTTCAATGAGGGGGTAAGTGTCATGAATGAGAGGTTGCACATCAACTTGTCCTGTAGCTAGTAGCTGGAGGGCTGGGGAAAAGGGGCCACAACGGGAGCCGATGAGGGTAATTTCATCCACTACTAACGAGGAAACATCCAGGCTGAGGTTGCCTGCATAAGTACTTTTAAGCACTAATGTACCACGGGGACGTAGGGCGCGACGGGCGATCGCAAATCCTTCGGGGTTGCCAGTACACTCAACTGAGATATCGAAATATCCATCTGTAACAGTGTCGGCTAGACTCGTTTTGATTCCCCGTGCCTTTAAATTAGCCAGTTTGTTTTGATGACGCCCCACAGCTAAAAGTTCACAGCCAGTTAGGGCAAGTGTCTGGGCTACTAACTGCCCTAGTTTGCCATCTCCAACCACTAGCACCCGATCATTTGGATGCAATGCTATTTGCTGCTGAATTTCCAAAGCTGCTGCTATAGGTTCAGTAAATGTTGCTACTTCTGTTGGCACATTATCAGGTACTAAATGTAAGTTTTCCACCGGCAAACAGAGATATTCACCAAAGGCTCCATTTCGGTTGACAATACCAAGAACTGTGCGATTTTCGCAGTGAGTTGGCTGTCCACTACGACAAAATCGACAATGCCCACAAACAGCATTGATTTCTCCAACTACGCGTTGGTTAACTAGGTGTTCTGGCCCTTGTACGACAACACCGACAAATTCATGCCCTAAAATACCAGTGTAGGGATAGTAGCCTCTGAGCAGTTCTAGGTCAGTGTTACAGATGCCCGCATGCAAGACGCGCACCAAGGCTTCTCCCTGTGGTGGTTCAGGAATGGGAATATCCGTGCGTAATTGCAATTGGTTGTTTTCGAGCCAAAGTCCTTTCATTTCTTTTCGCCTCCTTTGGCGAATTCTGTTGTCATACCACTTTCATAAATATTTACAAAATAATCAATTGGTTGTATGGGAGTACAAATGTATGCCTCTACCCATGCTTATGTCTCTGTAGTAGTTATTTCTTTAATAATATTGATTGCATCAACTTTGCTTAACCAAGTAACCAGATCGTCTGAGTCAAGTGCTATCTCACTTCCTAAAGTTTTGATATAAAGAAGTCCGTCGCTAATAATTAAATCTCTAATTGGATACCATGAATCTCGTTTTCTAATCAGAAGTTCCAACGGAATCCCTAGTGTTGAAGTATACTTGCGATATTTCCACCAAGCTCGCCATAGAAGCACAGATTTAGTACAGTGCATCTTATATCCTTTGGGAACTTCGCAGTATTGATACTGATAGAAACCTCGACTATCGACTTCTCCTTTGAGGAGATAACTAGATTCTGCTAATGCCTGATTTATCAATTCCCACTGGGATGATTTTGGAGAAATCGAGAATTCAGATAATGTCTTAGATAGCTGGACGGTGGCAATCACACCTTCGGCTTTTGCTATCAGTTGATTAGTGTTATAGACTGTTTGGGCTGTCAAAGCAGGATTTGACAACAAAACTTCTTTTTTATGAATAGAGTTTTGCACAAACTCTCGAATTAAATCTAGATTAGACAACATAAAATTATTTATACTAAGTTAAGCAGTGTGATGGAAGCCACAACTGTACTTAAATTAGTTGCTACACTGTTATTGCACTAAAAGCAGGATTATTACCAGCTTTATTTCTCTTTCTGACTAGGACTTTGTTTACTTTAATTTCGGCTATGTCGCTGCTCACTAGGCTGGTTAATAAAATTAGTGTGTTTAGATACACAACAAATTATTATATTAAATTTTTACGCTTTCGAGAAAAGGTTGAAATACCGGAATTAATTCGGGGCGACTAACTACAAGGGTGGGAAAAGAGCGATCGCTATAATCTTCTCCCGGTGACAAAGGAAATGGTTCCGATTTAAGCGAGAACCAGACACCACCAGCAGCCTGGACAATTACCCAAGCCCCTGCTAAGTCCCAAACTTTTGGTGTCGCTTCAATACCACCGAGAGTAGCTCCAGTGGCAACTGTCAAAAAGTTATAGCTAGCCACACCCAACATGCGAATTTTGCAGGGAAAGCCGTTTTGGATAACTGCGGTGCTGCGGGAACAGAGGTTAAAAAAGTGATTGTTGCTGGGACTATCTATACTAGTGTGGATGGGGTGGTTGTTGAGAAATGCTCCTGTTGGTGTTGCTAAACCAGATGAACCTGCCCAGAAACCATGAAAAGATTGATTCAAGGTTGGTGCGTAAACATAACCAAAAATGGGTGTGCCTCGATACAGTAAACCCAGAGATATTGTCCAGATGGCAATGCCGCGTGTGAAGTTGGTTGTGCCATCTAGAGGATCAATTACCCAGCACCACTCAGTACCGGGAAATGATTGATCGTTTTCTTCGGTCAAAATGCCATAACCAGAGAAATTAGAAGCGACCGCATCTCGAATTTCTTGATCTGCCCATTTATCGGCTTGCGTCACCAAACTACCATCAGCTTTTTGGTCAGCTTGTACTTTCCCAAAATCTTGCATTAGCTGTTTGCCCACCCTGGTAGTGGTAGTTTGGGCAAAATCAAGAATTGTTGTCCAAAAATCATTCATTAGTTATTAGTCATTTGTCATTTGTCATTTGTCATTGGTCATTTGTCCCATGCCCATGCCCTATGCCCTATACAGTTTAATCTAAATCGCTTTCCAAAACCGAAGCGATCGCAAGCTTAGTACTTGTTTGAAATTCTGTGATGTTCACTCGATTCAAAAACCAAATCGACAGCACCATTCCCACGGCTTCTAGAACGAATACCAGTCCATAAGCTAACTCTAGGCTTGGTAAAAACTTGCGTCCAATATCCAAAACTGTACCTCCGATGACTACCGCCACACCTCTAGAAAGAGACTGCGCTAATCCCCATGCCCCAATAAACGTACCTGCGGCTTCTGCTGCGGTAAGATCCAACATCAAGCTAATTGCTGCTGTAGTTAAGAAACCTGTGGCTAAACCGAATAAGACCAAACCTAGTTTGAGAACTGCTGCATTAGCTGTGAATCCTGATATACCTAGTAGTATTGTACAGAATGCTACCAACATACAGCCTAGACGTGCAGTTCTGCGCTTACCCAAACGCGGGACAATGTAAAAGCCCGTAACGCCGTAAGCAATCAGTAAACCCGTTCCATAAAAAATATTTAATTTGGTACTCTCTGCTAGGGGCATTTTAAACACTTGACCCGCATAAGGTTCCAAAATCGGGTCTTGCATAAACAAACTGATAGTCATCACCAGTAAAAAGGTGAAAAATATACCTGTTTGTGGGCTAGCTGTCAATATTTTCCAAGCATTACCTAGAGTAATGCTGTCTTCCCGGTTTACCAGTGTGGAACGGGTTAAGTATTGAGAGTACTTTTTTTCTACGCCGACTGTGGCTGCGATCGCTAAACCAAATACAATTGCTGGGACGATAGTAAACAACCTGTTGACCGCACCCTGCAAGGTTTCTACAGTTGCTTCTGGCGTTAACTGTTTTAGCAAGCTGCCACTAATAATCGCCCCAACAATAATCCCCACCATCAGCATCGACCAAACCACACCGACTACTTTAGAACGGTTATCTTCTTCAGATATATCCACCAACAAAGCAGCAAAGGCAGTACTGCTAGCACAAATTCCTAGACCGTATACAGCGAAAACTAAAGCCAAAAGCGCTGTCCAGCCGATTGTTTGGGTTGTCCAAGCCCAACCACCTGCACTAGTAGCGGCAAGATTCATCTGCCACATTACTTGTACAGCTAAAAATGCTGCGATCGCAAATATTGCTGCGCCCACCCAAACATAAGCTGTGCGGTGGTTTCCCCATAACGGCTTGGCATCGGAAATCTGACCGAACCAGACACGGGAAGGAGCAACAAATAAGGGCAGTGCTAGAATTACTGATACCAGCGTTGCCGGAATTGCTATTTCTTGAATCATGACTCTGTTGAGTACCCCTAGAGTCAAGATGGACATCATGCTCAACCCCATCTGAAATAAACCCAGGCGGAACATGGTCACCAGGTTTACCCTTGGCACAGATAGGGATTTCTTGTTGGTATTAAATACTTCACCGCTTGCCATAGCTACTTTTTCGTATGGTTTATTAGGATTTAATCTCTCTCTTTAAATAAAGATAAACCCTACCCGCTCCAAATCAGCGAATGAAAAGTGGAAGTTGCGTTAGCGCAGCTCACCGTTCGCGTAGCGTCTCGCAGAGAAGGTATCGAACTATATTTGGCAAGCAGTTATATTCTTGATTAGCATCTGCTTCAGCCAAGTTAGGATTAATTTTTATGACTTGGTTGTAATCTGCGATCGGATAACGAGAGAATTTTAGGTTTATAAGTTTTCTTCGTTGAGTAGAGATGGAAGTTAAAGCTATGCTGGGACTGACTTTGGAGCAAACAAGGGGGTTTATCAGGAAGCGAAAGCCAAGGACGAGAAGAATGAAAATCTGAAATGCTGAAACTTACCGTGCCTCTGTTGCTAAGGGACTTCCAAATAAAAAAATATACCATCGCTATAGAGGCAGGGGAGGGGGCTCTTAGTTGGGGAGGAAAAGTCCTAGTGAAGTCCAGAAATTGGATAATTTATTTTTTGGAGTTCCC
>NZ_CAXTNE010000072.1:16400-30439 GCF_964245445.1 uncultured Nostoc sp. | reverse complement strand
GCACGGTTTTGGAGAGCAGTGGCTCTTGTGAGAGAGTCACTGACTTTAATCGCTCCGCCCACGATGCACAAAAACACATCTTCAACAACCTAAGCTCTCAAGCCAACGGAATAGAGAAACGAGTAATCGAACTCGATATTGAAAAATGCTTCGACAGGATTAACCACTCAGCAATAATGGACGAACTCATCGCCCCCAAAGGCTTGAAACTCAGTATTTTCCGATGCCTCAAGGCAGGGGTAAATCCAGAATTCCCTGAACAAGGAACCCCACAGGGGGGAGTGGTCAGCCCATTACTAGCTAACATCGCACTCAACGGGATTGAGAGTATACACAGATACCACTACAACTACAAAGTAGGTAGCAAGGTACACGACAAGACCCCAAATAAGTCAATCATAGAACCATCAATCCGGTATGCGGATGACATGATTATTATACTCCGACCCGAAGATGATGCGACAGAGATACTTGAAAGAATCAGCGAGTTCCTCCGCAAACGCGGAATGAATGTAAGCCAAAAGAAAACCGAAGTTACCGCCGCGACAGATGGGTTTGATTTCCTCGGCTGGCACTTTAAAGTCCAGAAAAACGGAAAGTTTAAATGCAGTCCCTCAGTGGATAACTTCAAAGCATTCCGTAAGAAAGTAAAACACATTGTCAACAACTCGAATTATGGTGCTACCACAAAGGCTGAGAAATTAGCCCCGGTAGTTAGAGGTTGGAGAAATTACCATAAGTTCTGCAAGATGGACGGGTCTAGAAACTCGTTATACCACATTGAAACAAGAGCTTATAGGGTATTCAACAAGGAAACCAAGCAAAACCGCTACTCTAGCAAGAAATTACTAGACAAGGCATTCCCAGCAGTTCCCTACTCCGAAAATAAACACGTCTCAGTTAAAGGAACAAAATCCCCCTATGACGGAGATACAGCCTACTGGAGCGAACGTAACAGTAAACTCTATGACGGCGAAACCTCTATTGCTCTCAAGAAGCAAAACCATAAATGTGCATCCTGCGGCTTAAAGTTCATCGATGAGGAAAAGGTTCACCTGCACCACATCGACGGAAATCACGCCAACTGGAAGAGAAATAATCTTGAAGCAATTCATGAGAGTTGCCACGATTACAAGCACATGAGCAAAAGCGCAAGCTGAGAACATCGGGAGCCGTGTACACGGAAACGGGTACGCACGGATCTAACTGAGAGGTGCGGGGAATAAGCGCGACTTGAAAGGTCGTTTAGGACGGAGAGCCGACTCTCCTAGAGAATTCACACTCTCTACCCTCATGTAAAAAGACTCTCAAAAGAGTCTGGTCACGCCCAAGTAGGTAACGAAACAGGCGGAGTGCAGACCACAAACGTAACCTTAACTACCAGCCTAAACGTGGTAAGGAGCAAGAGGGAGTTCTCCTAAGATGAACGAAAGTGAATTGATGTCTAAACTGCGTCATCGCACAGAGAGCCAAATAAGGCTGATAGGCTCTAACCAAAAGGTAAGTGGGTAGATTTATAGTTTTATTTTCTATGAATCGTGTGAATACAATTCCCACCGCAGGAAAATCAACATCTAACGGAGAACAGGCATTAAACGAAACAACAAGGTAAGCCCTACAGAGTCTATGGAAAGGTCGAAGTCCCATAGTAAGTCAACCGTAAGGAAGACAGAACTCTCTGGAGGGTAGAGGATGAGAGAAAAAGCGAACGCCCATCTGTAATAGATGGGATAGGGATTCAAACTTTGTCCCTGACCGAAAGGAATAGCAAACTTCTCTTGGGTCTTATGAGAAAGAGACTAAACAAAGAAACTTAATTCGAGGACAAGTTAGATGGTGTATGTAAATACAACAAACGGACTAAGAAAACCGTTAGAAAACTGGAATCAGGTCAACTGGAAACAGATTAATAAAGCGGTTAAGAATCTGCGTAAACGAATCTTTCTTGCGAGAAAACTTGGTAACTGGAGGAAACTGCGAAGTCTCCAAAAGTTAATGCAAAGAAGCTACGCGAACCTATTACTATCTGTTCGGAAAATCACTCAGACCAATAAAGGGAAAGCAACGGCAGGAATTGATAAAGAAACTGTCAATACCCCAAAGCAGCGAGTGAAGCTGGTAAATAACTGGGAAGACGGCAATCAAGACCCAACAAAACGGGTAATGATTCCCAAATCCAACGGTAAGAAACGACCGCTCGGAATCCCAACCGTGCGTGACAGAATCGAACAGGCAATAATAGTTAATTCACTAGAACCAGAATGGGAAGCCATATTTGAACCAAATTCCTATGGATTCAGACCTGGTAGAAGTTGTCAAGACGCTATAGCACAAAACTGGATAAGATTAAATGCAAGTCCAAATGCTAGAAACGCTTGGGTTCTAGAAGCTGATATTCAAGGTTTCTTTGATAACATTATCCATGAATCTATCCTCAAACGGTTAGGAAATTTCCCTAGAAGAAATTTAATAAAAGGATGGTTAAAAGCTGGATTTATCTTTGAAGGGAAATATAATCCAACCGAGACAGGCACACCACAGGGAGGAGTGATATCACCTCTTCTAGCCAACATCGGATTGCATGGATTAGAAAACTATATAAAATCCACCAATCCAAAACTTGGCGTGGTTAGATATGCTGATGATTTTATTATCACAGCTAGAGACAAAGGAAGTCTTGAAAAAGCCCAAATCCAGATTCAGCAATGGTTGTCAGAAAGAGGACTTAATTTCAGCGCGGAGAAGACACTGATAACGTCAATGGAGGATGGTTTTGACTTTTTTGGATTCAACCACCGCCATTACAATGGCAAATTGCTTATTAAGCCCTCGAAGAAGAAAGTCCTGGACTTCTGCAAACGAATTGGGCAAGAAATCACAGCAATGAATGGGAGCGAACAAGAAGCAGTCATAAAAAGACTTAATCCAATTCTTCGTGGATTTTCCAATTATTACAAAGGTGTTGTTAGTAAAGAAACTTTTGGATATATCAAAAGTAGAACATGGCGATACCTTTGGAATTGGGCTAAACGTAGACATCCCAACAAAAATACAAAATGGGTTCGGAAGCGTTACTTCAAGACAATAAATGGTAATAAATGGACGTTCGCTACCACAACTAGCGACCGCAGAGGGAAAGAAAAGGACATAATCCTATACCCGATAGCGTACACGCCTATCGAACGCCATGTAAAGGTCAAGGGCGAAGCATCACCGGATGACCCTTCACTCCAAGAGTACTGGGAAAAACGTCACCAGAAATATGGAAAGAGCTACTGGGAGAAAAACTCTCAAAATTACAAAATCGCTCAAACCCAAAATTGGAAATGTCCTATCTGTGGTGAACCTTTATTCAATGGAGAGGAATTAAACACCCATCACATAGTTCCCGTTGCTCAAGGTGGACGAGACGACATTGAAAACCTACAGCACTTGCACCATGCGTGTCACAAGCAGGAACATTCTAAAACCAAGTCAACTCGCTTGAAGTAAGGCTTGAGCCGTGTAAGTGCGAAAGTCTTATGCACGGTTCTTAGGGGAGGGGAGAGCAGTGACGCTCAAACCTTACCCGACTATCCCCCATCGACTCAACCAAACCCTACGGCTGACTTTTGCCGGACATCAGGAAGTTCAACAATATGTAAGGAGATAAACATGGAACGTTCAGTTTTGATTCATTTTGACAGCGCTACAGGTGAAGTGAAAGTGGAAGCGGAGGGATTCGAGGGCTTGAGTTGTTTATCGGCTACGCAACCATTTGAAGAGGCACTTGGGGTTGTAGGCGATCGCATTTTCAAAGAAGAATCAGCACCACAGCTTCGGATTACGAACAGCACTCAAACACGTTTACGTCAGTAAAAAATGGAGGGGGTTGACTCCCCCTCAAAACATCATGAACGAATTAGCTAAAGAATACCCCTTTATCCACATTTACGCCCAGCAAAAACCACACCAGCCCGTGATCATCAAAGCGAATACTGAGGGGCTGTGTGTGCTGTTGAATGCCATAGTAACAGCGTAGTTTACCGCCGTAGGCATCGCCTACCAAGAGTGCAATGGTATAGCTGAGATTTTCGACGGCGATGCCGAAGTTTATGAAGTAGTCGTGAGACTTGTTAATACTCACGATGAACTAGCTCCATTACCTTATCAGATTGAAAAACAATGAACCTCTCAAATCTTCTCTCCACATTAGATTCACAAATCCCCATCGCTGCGGTTGATGTCTTATCTCCTGATGAAGCGACGATTATTCAGTGGCTGACTGCTGAAGCTAACAATAAGCTCTCATGTCCAGTGTTCTTTTGGAATCTGGGAGTATCAACCTTGGAGCAATGTTTAATCGCAGCAGATGGGGGATTAGTGTTTAAACCAGTACCAGAGTATAAGAAACCACAACATGCTGACCCATTGTTATATGTGTTTGATTACATTGCGAATTTTAGTGCTGATGGAATCTTTATCTTAGGTGACATTCACTCGTTTATTGGTAAGAATTTGCCTTCGTTATCTTGGGAGGTTGTTAGCAAGGTAAAAAATCTCTACCATCGTCTCAAACCGACTGATAAACGCATTGTGCTACTGGGTCAAAACATTCAATTACATGAGTCACTTGTACGCTTAATCCCTTATTGTGAAATTCCTCTACCAGGAGTTGAGCAAATACTTGAACATATCAATTCTTATTTGCATGACCTACAACAGTCAGCTATTGAACAGGAATTGACTTTTACAATTTCCCTCAACAAGAGTGAAATTGAATCTCTCTCTCGTGCTGCCTTGGGATTAACCCTGGAGGAAATTAGCGACTTCCTGCGGTTAACTGTCAAACATAACCTAACATCAGATGGGATTTTAATTGATAGTAATTTCATACCCCAAGCAGTCGAGTATAAAACTCGGCTGTTGTCTCAAATAGGTATTGAATTGGGCAAGCCTGCTAGCATCTCCTTTGGAGGATTGGATTTGTTGCGTGAGTGGCTCAATCGACGGCGGCGGCTGTTCACACAAGAGGCCCGTGAACTTTCCTTACCTCAACCAAAAGGTGTGTTGCTTGCAGGGCCGCCCGGTACAGGTAAAACTTTATTAGCTAAGAACATCGCTCATATCCTAAATCTACCGCTACTCCAGTTAGATATTGCGTCTCTTCTTGGTTCTTTAGTTGGTGAATCAGAGGGCAATGTTAGACGTGCCTTGAAAACAGCCGAAGCAATTGCTCCATGTATTTTATTTATGGACGAAGTGGAAAAAGCTCTTTCTGGCAGTGGTGACACAAGTGGCGTTTCTCAAAGGATTCTCGGCAATATTCTGACGTTCATGAGCGAGTGTACAAGTGGTGTATTCATTGTGGCAACCTGCAATGACCCTTCTGCACTGCCAACTGAGTTAAAGAGGAAGGGACGCTTTGATGAGGCTTTCTTTGTTGATCTTCCTACGGAGCCAGAACGAGTGCAAATCTTGAGCATTCATCTGCAACGCTTTGGGATTGCGGTTGAAGACGAGTATTTAGAGGCGATCGTAGCTTCAACCGCGAAATTTTCCGGGGCAGAACTCGAAACCCTCGCTTCGGAAGCTGCTCTGCTGGCATTCGATGAAGGGCGACCGCAGCTCTTAACGCTTGCTGATCTGGAAACCTGTCGTCAAACCATCACTCCGCTTGCAATTCAGGATGCTGCGGCAGTTCAGCGTATGCAGGCTTGGGCAGCTACTGCACGACGGGCTAGTAGTCCTGTGGTTGCGGCGAAAACTCAATCCTTACGTGCTGCTAAGTTTCGGAATCTGAACTGATGAGAAAGCGATTGTCTCCTGATTCTATGGGGGCGACCGCAATCACTAAAATACAAGAATCCTTACAAAGCAAGAAAAATATGACCAGACTTAACATCCATGAATATTTAGCTAGACATCAGGCAGAATTTCCTAATAGTAAAATACATCATGAATTGCCAATGCCTACAAACTCAATATCTATAGTTTCTGATCCTGAAAACTGGCATTGCTACCCACAGAATGTAGTACGAATAGATTTAGCAAATTACGACGAAAAACATTTAATTGGGATTGGTGATTTCAAGCATCCTACAATCTGTACAAAATTATTTGATTCTTTAGATGATGCTTGTAGTTTTATAGCTAATCGTCCTAACTAAATTTCAAAAGAGTGGCTTGAGCAGAGCGGATTTGACTTTTTAGATACCCCAGTTTCAAAACCTTATCGTATCTAGTAAAAAATTAATTTGATAATCACGAAAAGTTGGCGATCTCTACTTTAAGGTTTGTAGCGCTCGCCTTCAATGTATCTATCTCAGATGAGGTAATGCCTAATAGTCAGCGAGTATTGGAGTTCAAAAACATGAAAATATATTTAGTTTTTGTTGATGCTATCCAGAACAGCAATAAATTCTGGTCTGCTAAAGTCGAAGATGGTAACTTAACAGTGCAATGGGGCAGAATCGGTTATCAAGCGCAGACTAAAGTCCACACATTAGGCAATCATCAAAGAGCGGTTAGTAAATTTAACAATCTGGTAGCCGAGAAAAAATCCAAAGGCTACAGAGAAAGTCAGCCAGAGATTGATGCTAGCCGCAGTGTTGCAGACATTAGACGAGCAATACATTTATTGAATATTATTCGTCCTTGTATTGCTAGTAGAATTTTTCACGATGGCTACATTAGCGCCCTAAATGAGTATTTGAAAATTGTCCCTACGCCTTTGGGGATGCAGATAGATTATCACGGAATTTACCGTACCGTTACAGATGTCGATTATCAAATGGAATTACTTAATTCTCTGTTAACGACACCTGCATCACAAGTTGCTGCGGTGGCTGTTGGTCATGCCCCTGAAGCAGCAGAACCCAAGGTAGTCAGTCTCAAGACTATCAGTAAGAACTTCTGGCGACATCTGTAAATCAGCTTGGCGGAAAATATTGTGAGAAAATTCCAGAATTCAATAAGGAATAAAGCTATGGCAAAGATAATTGTTAGCTCTTGGGAGTCAGAGGGGTATGGGCATTCTACCCACAGGGAGCAGGAAATAGATTCTCAATACCAAAAAATAAGAAAAATATCTGACTAGCTAGGAATCGATATTCCAGACTTGGATATACATGTAGGATCAGTTAGCACAAGGACAGAGATTGTTGCTGATGAATCTGTATTAGATCATGTAAAGCCGATTTCCTATAGCGATGCGGACTGATTAACTGTATCCCCCAGTATTGGATGAGATTGGGGGATATTTTTGGTGTTTGATAAATTATTTCCAAAAGTTATGAAATAGCCTTATAAAAATTGTCCTTAATATCTTTTTTAGATATCATAGCTGCTCGTTATGACTTTTGGCGAATACTGCGACGAAAAGATGATTCTCGCTCCAAGGCATTGAGAGCAATGCGACGTAGGAAAGCAAAGTTTTGTGGGTTGTGCAGAGAACTAATCCAGCTTTCATCTTCACCGAAAGTAACATGCAATATCCAAGGAATAAAGTTTTCTATTCTCCACGACGAAACTCCTAACGCACCATTATTAAGGCTTTGGTGCCGTACTCTCGCTACTAGACCTAAAGAGTCTGTTCAACAATCAAATAGTAGTCGTATATATTCTGAATAATTACATAAGCGTGAGCGCCGCTCTTACTTTAAAAATAGTATTTTTTGAAGCAACTCTTGATTATAAAAATAAAAAAGATGGGACTGACCAGTTATGCTAGCAAAGCTCATCTTCTTAATTTTTTTCCCACGGGCATTGTAAAGTGGAATAGTTTTTATTTCTAAATTGTCAATAGTTTTTATTTCTAAATTGTCATATTTACCTACTGGAAGCCATTTTATGCAAACAGGGTCTTCTTCGGCATAATACTCAATCCATTTTTCAACTTTTCCTTTACAGCCTTCTACTAATTTAGATAATTCCGAGTTAATTGGATGGGATTTAAACGAAAAGAACTTTAAAGTACTCCCTAATGTAATAAAATTAACATTTTGTTTTTCTGGAAGTTCTGCCAGTAGTTTTGTACCAATAATAGCTCCAAAGCTATGGCCTAGTACCGTAACACTACTATACTTTTCTTCTGATACTAGATTAAAAGTTTCAGCTACTCTTTCATTAATGATATATTTAGTAAATCCATCTTCTAAATATTTTTCACAAAAGTGAGTTAGGTTAGCGGCTATGCTAACAGGCAATAAGCCTACTAGAAAAGTATTGATTAACCAAATCCAACCAAGGTATAATTTAAACTGCTTTAAAGCATTAGAACTATCGAATTATTTGACTAGCTGAGAAAATATAATAAGAATAGAAAAAAAATACCAGCAAATAAAAACTAGTAAGAAAACAGTGCAAAAAAGAAACAAAATTCTTGATTCTTGCAAAGTTTTGTATATACCTGAAAAAAGCCAATAGTATATCAGATATGCGCCTCGTGGAACTTTATCTGTTAATTCCATTTTAGTTAAATCTTCTATAATATCTCCCCAGTAAGCCTCATATATATCTATTAATTTATCGCTAATTTCAAATTCCTTAATACTACAATTACCTTTATCAAAATGTTTAAGGGGCTTTGCTCCTAAACCTTCAATTCCCTTGCTAAAATTATAAAGAAATTCTTTCTTATCTCTTGAACCAAAGCCAGGTATTAACAATATTGCTTGTCTATTTTTTGATTGAGTAGGTGACTCTGACATTTGTGCCTATTCTACTAACAACAATAAATTCAAAATAGCATAGCTAAAAACCAGGGCGAAGGCGAGATCATGTAATTCTTCGGCAGATGTTAAATCAGCGCATCCAGCACCAACGATACCAATACGGATTTAGCTAAGTTGATTTCTTCGGTGACTCAAGCCTTCAAAAAGTAGTTTGCTTCTGTTTAAGTCTTAACCTCCAAGCAGCGTGAAAAGCAGCGATCGCAAACACACTGAATGTTAAAGCTGGTTCGGGAACAGGCTTGCTTACAAGTATTAAGCCTGTAGTGTTAACAGTGATATTGCCGCCATTACCAACCTGTGCTGTACCTGCGGTAGTGGAAATTTGAGCGCCACGACGCAGAAGCAGTAAATCAGTTTGTAAGTTGATATCACCACCATTACCCGATGTAGATTGGGCGTTGAGTGTGCCAGTGTTATCTAAGGTAACTCTAGGTGAGGTGACGATTATATCTCCAGCAATACCCGTCGTACTTTGAGAGTTAACGAGAAAGTCACTGTTAATGTTTGAACTGCTACCAGAAATATTTACTTGAGCAGTATTAACTTTAATTGTGCCTGCATTACCAAGTCCTGAAGTTGAGGCACTAAGTTCAGCGCGATCGCGTAATGAGAAGGAACCAGAATCGATGTTAATATTACCTCCATTGCCAACTGTACCAGTGGACACATTACTCAAAATCCCACTGTTTCTTCCAGCAATATTAACAGCATCTGTAACATTAACATTGACATTCCCCGCATTACCTTGTCCAAATGTTGAGGCAATAAGTTCAGCGCCATTTTGTAACGATAATGAACCAGAATTGATAGTAATGTTACCCCCATTGCCAAGTGACCCCAAACCCACAAGATTGCGAACATTACTCCCAATGCCTGCAACTTTGATTGACTCGGTAGCATTCAGCGTAATATCTCCGGCGACAGTTTCAGGTGTCCCCAAACCTTGCCCAATACCAGCACTTAAAATACTTCCTCCCAATATTTCTAAATTCCTAGCATTAACTGCAATATTACCGCCACCAGCCCCAGTTACAATTACACCTGCTTGATTCGTGAGGGATACCGAAGTTCGCGCAACATTATCAGGAAATATCAAGCTGAGATTATCGCCATCTACACCTAGAGCTACAGTACCAGCTTGGGCTAACCCTCCTAACTCGGCTCTCCCACCATAAGCATTTAATCGTCCCCCATCCATGCTGACATTACCACCCACCAATAGTAAACTCTTACCATCTGGTACTCGTAAACCAAATGCATCAAAGCCTGCTGGGTCTGTTCCTGCCGATGCTACTGAGTTGTTTTGAATCCCTCCGTTTTGATTAATCTGATTAAACAATAATGCTGAAGGATTAATAGTCAACAACGGTGAAGGGATATTTTGCTCAGTAGCACTAAAAAATCCTCGATTTCCAAATTGCAGAGCATTCGCTGTAGTCGCCGCAAAGGAACCACCAACATTTAAGCTGGCATTTTTACCAAATACAATTCCATTGGGATTTGTTAGAAACAGGTTAGCCGTACCCAACGTGCGAATTAACCCATCAATATCAATATCAATATTAGAAACTGATCCACCCGTTACTCGACTAATAATATTTTGAATATCTAGAGCATTATTAAAGTCAGCAGTGCTACCAGTAGGTACAGAGAACTCACCAAAACTGTGAAACAAATTACCGCCAGCTTGAGTTCCTCCAGTAATGTTAAAGGTGTCACCCTCTCGTGTGACGCTAGAGTTATTAGGTAAAGTGCCATCTGGAGTAATTTGAGCGCTTGCATAATCAATGCTACAAAAGCTGGCACCGAAAGCGATAGTCACTAAAACACCCCAATGAGTAAAACTTAAACCTGACATTGCAAGCCTCCACTAATAGCAGCACCAAAGCTTAGTTAAGCATAAATCAAGTTACTAGCTGTTAAATAGCGAGTAACTAGGCTACTAAGCTTTCACCCGAAAACTTTGGTTTTTCGCAAAAGATTGAAAATTTTACAAAACTTTACTTTACAAAGTTCTCAAGCCATCGCTCCCCTGGTAATGCCTGAGCAAGTGAGCGAACCAATAGCTCAGGCATTGCCGCCGTGTAAAATTTTATTTAGTTAAATATCTGCATTAACTGATTGCTGCTGATCAGATCGTATTGCGTGCGATCGCTAAAGCTGCCCCATAATAGTGCAAATAAGAACTGCATTAAAGAATAAATAGCTACAAGTAGAGTCGCTTCATTAGGTTTTGCGCCGAACTGATCAGCATATAAAGGCGGCATCGGCAAGATGATTCCGAAGCCGAGCAAGTCTATAAATACAGTCAAAAATAAGATAAGTGTAGCCCTGCGATTATTTTTACTCTCCATAGGCACAATTCTCTTTTATAAAAAATGTGTGTAACTTGGATTAGTGTTATGGGCATTAGAGAACACTTGATAATAAAAGCCCATTGGATGCAACAGTAATCAGTTCAAGCAAAATGAATGAATTTGAGTGTGGTTGAGCAATATAGCGTGGAATAAGCCCACTATGAGAAACAAGCCAATAATACTACTAATGAAAGCAACTACTATCTCGTGCTTTCGTATAGCTTTTTGTATTTTAGTGTCTATGATGTATTCTAATTCTTTGTATGACATTGACTTGAATTTAGCTAAAGATAAGAATGATGTGGAATTTACATCTGAAAGAACTTGAAGTATGTTCAAAACATTGAGTAATTATAAAAGAGAGAGGCAAGCTCAACTTACCTTTCCCCTCGGCTATTCAATTATGATTAATTAAAGAACAATGTCGCTTGTGGGATTTCCTGCTGCCACAAATAGTGTTGGCGCTCCTGTAAGCTGAATCTCAAAGTCAGCGCTCAAATTGGAATTGGTGTTAGCTGCAAGAATACCTGCTACATACCTCACTTGACCTCGTTACCAGTACCCCCATTAAGGGTATCATTGTCATCAGTCCCATTTAGGGCAGTGCGAAAGATAGATGGGGTACCATTGATGGTATTATTGTCATCAAAATTACTACCGTTAATAATTGCCATAATCAGCAGAGAGTTGTTAAACGAGGTTACTACGATGACATCAGCCCAAAACCCAAATTTTTCGTGAAAACTCAAAACTTTTACAAAGTTTTCCAGACGCAAATTTCAAACCACTATGATTACTATCCGTGTCAATTAACCAACTCTCTCTACTCGTTCTAATCAATCAAAACCGCCTCAACACAAGCAATTCCCCACTGCGGAAACTTCGCCAGCAATTTCTTAATCATTATCATCAATGCTGGGTCATCACTCCAACACCCTTTCAAGAAGTCAAACTCCGGATTCTGCCCCGAATTCGCCGCAACGCGTGAGTTTCTGCATCCGCTCCGGTCGCATATTTGACCGCACAACAATCGCCTCATGTGACCATTTTTCAGGCTGTGGCACAGGCGCGGCGCAACCTTTACCCTCATCAACTGCTTTGACTTCTACACCCGAAACTTGGTTTTCTCCCGACAAGGAAGCAGAATAACTCTGTTCTAGCTGCTCTTGTGTTTGATTAGCGATCGCTGAACTTAAACAAAATTCATTTTGAACGACGGGAGCGGCGGAACAAGTACCTTCATGACAGTCTTTCGGTTCAACACCACAGTCCTGATTTTTAGCCAATAATGAAGCGGAAAAACTTGGTTGGGCAAGTATCAACCAAGTCAGTTAAATTCTGTGCGACGGGCGCGGCGGAATAAGTATCTTCAAGACGGTCTTTCGGCTCAACACCACAATCCTGGTTTTCAGCCAACAATGAAGATGTCGCTGTTTTCGTTGGGAATAGTAACAATGAAGCCTGACGGGGCATTGATATTAATGTTGCTACCATTACCACCAGTTAGGGCTGTGCGTGCGGTGGTAAAGATTTGAGAGCCACCTCTCACTGATGGAGTTTTTACGACAAGCAGTAGACCGCAACTATGGGGTAGCCTGCGAAGTTTGTTTACCGTCCGGCTGATTTTGGTTGGTTTTTGGGGCTTATTTATAAGTTAAGCTTATACTTTATCCAAGGCAATCAGCTTTGTTACATTCTGCCAAAAACGGTATCGTACACTACTATTTTTTAGCGTTCGCAGAAGTTTTCGGTCTACTGATTGTTTTTGCCAAGCCTCAGAGAAAAGGGAGTTGATAGTTTAAGCACCGTCAACTCACCCTCGTAAATTGGTGAAGGTATTGCTTTAAGAGGTCAAATTTTATGCTATCGCCTCACCATTATCCGGATCATGGCAATGGAGTTGTGACTCGTGGTAATTTTATACCAACTCAATATTCACATTGAATGAGAGATTATCAAGTGAGGCGAATTGATTTCCTAAGAAAGACAAGTTACCGCTAGAGGTATCGTAGAAAAAATCGCTAATCTTAGTAGTACCAAACCCTACTTTAGAAACTTGGATTACGTCGTCCTCAGCAAAGTTGTAATCTTTGATGATGTCAAGACCCTCTTTAGCACTGTTGAAAATAAACCTATCTGCACCAAAGCCACCTGTGAGAATATCCTTACCTTCTCCACCGATAATGGTGTCGTTACCCAAGTCGCCAAAGATAATGTCATTGCCACCTCTACCATCAATTAGGTCATCCTCAGTCAGACCAAATAATTGATTATTTTGCCCGTCGCCCTTAATGCTGTCACTTTCATCTGTACCGATAACATTGTCAAAGTTGACTACATTGAATGTTAATGTCCCAAAATCAGGAATGTTATTGGCAGAGATAGTTTGGGCTTCTAGGTCAGCGATGATAGATACGCCAGGCAAAGATTGAGACGTATCTATGATATTATCGGCAACACTAGCATCAGCAATAACTGTTTCTACTTTAAAGATTTGATCTGTTCCCAATTCACCAGCTTTAGTAATTGTCCCTACACCTGAGAGGGTGATGGCTTTACCTAGTTTGCTATAGTTTGCTGTATCAAAGCCATTTCCGCCCTCAATGCTGTCCTTACCCTCACTGCCGTTGAATGTATCATCGCCGTCTTCGCCCCGCAAGATGTCATTGCCAGATTCACCAGAGAGGATGTCATTGTCTTCCCCACCAAAGAGAATATCATTACCGAATCCACCAAAAAGAGTATCCTTAGCTGAACCCGTCACTGGAGTAACAGCATCACCATCTAACAGGTCATCGCCATCTTCGCCCCGTAAGATGTCATTGCCAGATTCACCAGAGAGGATGTCATTGTCTTCCCCACCAAAGAGAATATCATTACCGAATCCACCAAAAAGAGTATCCTTAGCTGAACCCGTCACTGGAGTAACAGCATCACCATCTAACAGGTCATCGCCATCTTCGCCCCG
>NZ_CAXTNE010000072.1:0-16300 GCF_964245445.1 uncultured Nostoc sp. | reverse complement strand
ACCAGAGAGGATGTCATTGTCTTCCCCACCAAAGAGAGTATCATTACCAAATTCACCAGAAATAACCATTTTTTTCTTCCTTTAGCTTTTTGAAGTTTAGAGGATATCAACCAACTACAAATTGACAGAACTGTTTAATCATTTGTGAGAAAAAACAATATCAAACACAGTACCTTCGCTTTATTTACGAATCTTTTTGAGAGAAGCAATAATTTAGCAACAAACCTAACCTTAAAAAATAACTATTTTGTGAGAATTCACCCGTAATCAGAAAAGGAGTTTTCAAACGGAGTGAGTGTAACATTGACCGTTTCAGTAACATTAGGATCTGAACCTGTAAGAATGATATATTTGCAGTGTAGGATTAGATAAGCTTGCTATATTTACCTCTTGAACTGCTTACATTTTGATATCAGCCCAAAACTCAAATTTTTCACAGAAGTTTCAAATTTATTACAAAAGTTTACATATATTTTTTTAAGCCACTGTAATTGCTACCCCTCCAACTCAAGTAACTCCCTATCCACACAAGTAATGCCCTATATCTGTGTATCAAGTAGGTTAACGAAGGCAGTTCTTGGAAGTCGCGTGGTGATTTTAGTCCAGCGAGTTTTTTACTTTTGTCTGAATGAAATTACATTTCGTGCATTTTAATAGTAATCTCTATCACTTCTTGCTTGCCCACTCGAAAGGAGCAGTTACAGTAGATTTGGCTTGTTGTTGTTTTAGAAGCAGAATTAACAAAATTATCACCTGTTCACAGACTTGCATTTGCTGCTAGCTGTTGTGAAAGGCTTTTCCCTAACTATGGTCTTGTGAAGCAAGAAGATGGTTGGGGCGATCCTTCTATCCTTAGAAATGCACTGAATGAAGTATGGTTATTTCTTGAAGGACAACCAGTAAATGCCGAACAAATTCGTCAACTATTGAAAGTATGTGAAGAAGCAGTTCCCAATGCCGATGACGTTTCAGGATCGCAGTATGATGTTGAAGCACAGGAAGCGGCTTCTGCAATTTGCTTCACTTTGAAAGGCTGTCTCGACCCAAAACCAAAAAATATTATTAAAGTGCCAAAGTGTGTAATGAATACAATTGATAGATATCTCTCTGCCATGAAAGATATCGAAGATCCTAATTGGTGGGATGAAAAATCACTTGAAGAGCAAAAAGAAGAATTTACTAAGCACCTGTTTGCAATCCGAGAAATCGCAAAACAAAGCGAAGATTTACAAAGATTAAAAAATGTTGAAAAATTAGATCATAATTTTATACAATGGCTTCGTACTTCATTTAATAATCAAGGAAAGAGTCTGATTGATTTACCTTGAGTTTTAGTAGTTCCGCTACCAACTTGCTCCTTGTACAGGACAGCACTTCTGAGATTTCCCTTAGAGGTTGTTTGAAAAGGCTTGGCTTGAGCCTCAAGTGCGACTCAGTGGTGCGAATTGTCTTTTGCAAGAGCAATGTCATTATGTAAGTTGAGCGTTGATAAAAATAAACGAGGATTCGTATGATTTCAACTTTAGTCTTTGAAGAGCTTGCTATAGCTATTCTTATCAACAATCATAATCCCTCTATTCTTACGCTGGATTTTCTCCAGTATAGTGGGATCGTTCCATCAAATTGGGAATTAGCAGAATCCCCAATACTTAATTCTGAAATGGCTAGAATTAGATTTACAAACGATACTATAATTTCTACTCAATATGATAGAATTGTTTTTTCGCAAACTATAGAAGATAAAATTTTTGAAGATGTGCAAATACCAAAAATTGTCAACAAATATATTGAAACCCTACCCAATGCTGACTATCAGGGAGTAGGAATTAACCCTAATTGTTTTATAACCTTTCAAGATGAAACTGAGGAATTGTTTCGTTATTACATTACTACCAATCTTTTATCTTCTGGAAATTGGCGATTTTTTGGTAAAGAAGCTGTTATAGCCACTCTTGAATTAGGATATACCTTGGAACAAGGAAAATTTAACTTAAAAATAGAAGATGTTCGATTACGGCAAACTGATAATAAACCTAAGTGTGGTGCTTTATTTTATGGTAATTTTCCTTATGAAATTGTTGGTAAAACTTCTTTAGAAGAACAGCAATATTTATATCAGGTATTAGATAATTGCCAAACCGATCTCAAAACTTTTAGAGAACTTGTTAACCAAGAGTTTTTAGGAAATAAGTGAATAGTGATTGTATTACATATCTTAATTGATATTGCAGCGAGATAGATGTATAATCTGCGAGTTAGAAAGAAAATCTTGATTGTTCATTAACGCTTCATTTTTCATTGACAAACAGAGTTAACGATTGCTACTAATTCCACTTCAACAGCACCCCATCAACAATCGCAATCCCCCATTGTGGAAACTTCCCCAATAGTTTTTTGATCACAATTTGCAAAGCCGGATCATCATTCCAGCACTCCTGCAAGAACTCAAACCCCGGATTCTCGCCCGAATTCGCCGCTCGATTCAGTTTCTCCCTTCTTACAGGTCGCATATTTGACCGCGCAACAATCGCCTCATGCGACCACTTTTCAGTGACGGACGCGGCGGAACCTTCGCCTTCATCAACTGCTTTGGTTTCTACACCCGAAACCGAGTTTTCAACCAAAAAGGTAGCAGAATAAACCTGTTCTACTTGCCCCTGTGTTTGATTAGTGATCGCAGAATTTAAAGATTTTTCATTTTGGGCGACGGACGCAGCGGAACAAGTACCTTCATGACAGTCCCTGGACTCAACACCATAGCCCTGGTTTTCAGCCAACAACGAAGCAGATTGACTCGGTACAGCATCCACAAGCGCCAGCGATGTACAGTCATTCGCCGTAGGTGAGTCTTTCTCTTTCTCTCTCTGACACGCTTTGAATAAACTGAGGCGACGCGACCCCCAAGGGAGCGATCGCCGTCTCCTCCACTTGCGAATTTCCTGTAAGCGTGTCAGAGACACAGCTCACGAACTCTTCAAAAGAGTTCGTGAGCTGTTCTTGAGCAGTTCGTGAGGTTTCCTGTAACCCTTGCTCTGACTGACTTTTAACTAAAATAAATGCTTGATTTAAAGCACGTATTTCTTCACAGCCAGCATCTTTCTCTGAAATCTCAGCATTTGGTTCTCGTTTTTCAGAATTGGCTTTCTCCCAAAATTCTTTGATTCTGCTACCATGCAAATTCTTGATCAGCCAAGCAACAGTCTCCCGTCCGTCCTGTATCGACTTGTCCGGCTTAAAAATGAACAGACCACTGTCAGATAGAATTTTCTTTGCAGAGATAAAAGTACTGTAACCCAAAGCAGAAGTTAGAGGCATCCACCGAGAACCGTAGGGGTCAGCCGTCCAGCATTCTTGCCACAATTGCGTAACGGAGGGTTTTTGCTGGGAAGCCCACAGCATATCTTCAATGGGAATAATTACATGAAGCCTTTTATATGGTGACTGTGCTTTAGTAGCAGCAGACTTTTTGGGCTTGGGTCTTGTAATAGTTGCAGTCATTCTACAATCTCCTGTTATGTTGACGCACGGAAATTTCCCCCACTGTGATTGCGGGGCTTGGTACTTGTATTTGCTTGTCTAAAAAGTCGCCTATACACTGAAAGCCTATTGAGGTTTCCAAAAGCGCAACTCGTCTCGGAAATACCTGTCAGCCTTTTTTGATTGCTCCTTCCAACAATCCCAGGCAACGATTACCTCATCTCCCAAATCCTGAATCACTTCTCCTCAGGCGACATACAAAGTGCGGTAAGGGTCAGCGTGGGCAACGATAGAACCAAGCCCGATTATGGGAGGTTCAGTAGAAGCCGTTTGAAGTGCGGTAATTAATTCTGTTTCCTGGGTGGTAAGTTCCGCCAAATAATCTGATTTAATCACCTCATACTCTTGGGCAACATTCAAAAACTCATGCCAAGTACACCCAGGTTTAGCCAGCACTGCCCTAATGTCACTCACCGCCTGGGGCAACATTTCCAGTTGTTCGGCACGGTAAGCGATCGCAGTTGGTGTCGGTTCACTCCCTAGAATTATCGCCGCAGCTTCAAGCGCTTGGGTATTGTTCATAGCGCTGGCTAAGTTCTTCAATGCCATACCCATCAGCCGTAAGCATTCTTGTGCATTCTCTTTTGGGGGTTCCTGGGCTAGCGATCGCAAATCAATAGTTTTTCCCAAGGCAAGTTTGACCTGCTTGTTCAACGCTTTAGTCGCTTGCTGGGTCATGGTATTCCCCCACTGTTGAACCTGATGCTGTTGTACGGCACGTTCTAGTTCCTGAATACGTTGTTGGAGTTGTTGGTTTTCAATCTCCAGTTTTCTTAACCCCTCCATCTCAGAGAGCCGTTGCTGCAATTGAAGGTTTTGCTCCCTTTGTTGCTTGTAAAGGTTTTGCAAGGATGAGATTTGCTCTTGCATTTGTTCTTCGGCTCTGGCTGTGGCTTCTGACTGTAGCCCAATTCTCAATTCTTGGGAAAGTCGCTCTAACTCCTGTTTATGCTGTTCTTCAAGTGCTGCGATCGCTTCGGTGTATTCTGCGGGGTAAGTGCGCTCTCTGGGGAATGGAACGCTGGCGGCATCTAAATCAGCATTGTTGACCAACAGCCTCTCACCATCAGGAAAAGTGACAATTTGCTGTCAACGATTTGGCGGGTCTGCCTCAATCACTCCCGACTCTCCATAACGAGGATGCAATTGTGATGAAACAGTAGCAGAATTACACAATTGCGTTTGGCTTTGTTCGCTTTTTGTGGAGCGTTTAACTGTTGGTGCAACCTCTTGCACCGCTTTGGCGAAGTCTGCGGCAGTGGGGAAGGGTTTTTCTTTGGCTGCGATCGCAACAGCTTGTTCTAACTTGTCGGGAGTTTTGACCAGTCGGAGTAAGGAACGGGTTTGAGAAGGTTTAGTAATTTTTTCCTGAAGTTCCTCTGGTAGAGTATCAACTACCTTTTTCGCAGACAGCAAATCTCTGACCCTGCGATATCCCCCATGCTTGGTTAACTCTTTTTCACAGTAATCTTCAAAACTGACATAACCAGCATCAGAGTAATAGCCGTTATCGCGCATCAGACGCAGTTCATCTATTGCTTGCCACTCGAATCGGTCGATGGCGGTGAGAGTTTCTTGAATGCTGGTATTAACAACACTATAATCGAGTGCTGTTGTATGTTCTTTGTCTAGTGTCAGCATATCTCTTGCCCACTATGTGTGGTAAATACTTGAAAGTTGAGGTGTTGCAGTTTTACCAAAGTGAACCGAGGAGATACTGAAGGGTGTTTGCCCAAAAATATGTCAGCATTGTAATAAGCTCACTTTGTGATCAACGGATTGAGCAGGCGATCGCATTGCTTTGGTCGGCGGGCGGTCGCTTTTAGCTTTTACGCCGCTTTTAGTAGATCAACTTCTGCACTTTCGCCCAGAATTTTCCTTTTATTCGCTAAAGTCTCTGTTTCTGCTTGAGAATTGCGAGTGACACCTTTTTCTATCGTTAATCTTTTGGGTGGCTCACCTTCCTCAAGCAAGTCTCCAGGCTTACAATTAAGGGCTTCACAGAATCTTGCTGCTGCATCTAATGTGAGTGATTTAACCTTATTTTGTTCAATTTTTTGGATGAACTGAGGACTATAACCAGTCTTTCTAGCTAGGTCATTCTGAGAAAGACCCGCAGCCTCTCTCAATTTTTTTAATGCGATAAACACAATCATCCTCTCCAAATAATACTCCTATTATAGTGGTACTACTATTGGATGTAAACATATAGGACTTACATCTATTGGTATTAGAGTTGCTTATATGCAACCAATAGTAGTATTACAAATCTCTATCTAAAAGTAACTACTACTCTATTGACTACTACCAATGGATGTACTCATATTATGCATATGAGGGTAAGAAAAAGCGAACCGTCTGCACCCGAACGCAATCAAGGGTTCGCAACCCAAATTACCAAACATTCACTCATTCAACTAGCTACAAAACCAAGTGCCACCGGGACTAGCAGCCGGAAGCCAAACTTGTAATGCTCAAGCCAACGAAGATGATCTTGATGACCTACCAAGTCTTAAAAAACTGGTTATTTAGTGCCATTCGTCTAGAAATCAAAGATTTTACAGCAAAGCTGAATTTAGTAGAGTGTCCTCTTCCGAACACAGCACTTCCTTAGACATCCCCTGATGCTGCTGTCTACTGTCTTGATAATACTCTTAGCAAACTAGCTTTGATGGCTACGCCAAATCAAGTTTGAGAGCGTTGTGCTAAACCACAACGTTGTTTGCACACATAACAAAAGCGACCGCTACTGTCTGGAAAACTCAGCGATCGCCTTTTCCCCTATTACGGAGATTTCCATTATGACGTATACAACACGTACACAGCAAGCAATTCCTAGTTCTTGTCGTGATGAACAAGCGCTGGCCCAAGCAGAACTGAACAACTACATCGAAACTCAAGCCGAAGCTGTAGCCCCAACCCAAGATCCTCTCACCAGCAGAGATCGCCGCATCATTGGCGAGATTATCGAAGTCCAACCCGAATCAGTTCGCACTATCTGGATAGAAAGTGGAATCACAGTATGGGTGCAATTAGTCAGTGGCGGACGACTACCCTTTGACCGAAACTGGTTCGCTACAAGAGTTGCAGAAGTCAAAGCGACTCTACCAGAAACCCCACGGGAGCGGAACGAGCGATTGAGCGATGAATTAGAGGAAGCCTGCACTGTTTTTGGTCTATACCACGGGGAAATTGATTGGTTATCTTTCAGCACCAAACTCTACCAAGACGGGCATAATGTCTGCTTCGTCGGGTGCAATCAAGAAGGGTGGTACGCAAGACCAAGACAGTACGGGGTAAATCGGGTTGCTGGCAGTGCAAAAGATGTGATTGCGTCGTTGGGAGTCCGAGCAGCAGTAGCGGTTTAGTCCTGGAAGTGAGAAAGGCGATTGCACACCAAAAGAATTGCAATCGCCAACAGTTGAATTTCGAGTAAACATAATCATGACACAAAGTACAGCAAGTAACCCTGCACTTCTTGATCTGGGTTTAGGTGGCTGCCTAGAGAAAATTCGGCGTTGCAGAATAGAAATATGAATGAGAGCGATCGCTATGAAATGTCCAAGATGTTCATCAGATCATATTCGCAAGAATGGGCGGCAGCGTGGTAAACAAAACTACATGTGTGTAGACTGTAAACGTCAGTTCATCGAATCTTATGATCAGAAAGGGTACAGGGAGAATATTAAAAGTGAGTGCTTAGAAATGTACGTTAATGGATCTGGTTTTTGCGTCATAGAAAGAGTTAAAAAAGTACATCATACTACTGTTATAAATTGGGTTAAAACTTGTGGGTAGTACTCTACCAGATACGCCTTATAGAAGTGAAATACCAGAAGTTACCGAAGTTGATGAACTTGAAACCTTTCTTGGCTCAAAAAAAACAAAATTTGGTTGTGGACAGAGGTAAATCATAGCGTTGCGGGGATTATAGGTTGGGTTTTGGGAGATAGAAGTTCAGAAACTTTTAAACATTTGTGGATAGTAATCAAGTGTTGGCAATCTTACTTCTATGTCACAGATGGTTATCCTGTGTATCCTTGCTTTATTAGCAATGAAGACCATATCGTTAGGAAGACATATATGACAAGAGTAGAAGGTGAAAATAGCCCTTTTTTGACATTATCTTGCTCGATTACATCGGAAAACTTTTTGTTACTCTAAAACCGAAGAAATGCTGAAATACTCAATTCGGTTAGTAATACATTATCTTAAGTATGGTTCTGTGGCACTGCGGGCGCTACGCGCCCGCTAGCTTGAAGCGATCGCGTGATTCATATTTTGATTCAGCAACGCCCGATGCTTTAGCCAGTTTGAGTGCTTCATCTAGCGCGTTGTACCATAAACCAGCCTCAGCATAGATATTAGCTTTCTCAACACTATTTACTGCTCTGTTCAATTTACTTTGCACAGCTGTTGGCATTTTTACAACCTCAATACTTGCTTCGTCTACTAAATCACCTGATGGATTATCTGGGTCACAATGAATCACAACCTGCAAGGAATATTCTTTTCCCGGTTGCAGCCCTAGTTCATTCTCCGAAAACGGGGATAACTTCATAATCCCCGGTGAACTCTGCAATGATATCTTGCGAACTTCTTTAGGTTTACCGCTTGGAACCCACTCGTAAATCATAAATTTCATTGCCTTGGAAGCAGAGTCACCAGGGACAAACCAAGCGAACGTAGGATGTGGAGATATCGTTCGTCCAAAATAATTGCCAGAGGCAAGAACGGTTAACGGTATATCTCCTCCAGAACATCCTCTAGTCGTTCCTGCATCCGATTTGCGGTCTTTCGGGACAGGTTTCTGATCGGTGGGTGTATAACTCGCAACAGCTGTCGAAGTTACAATCAGCCCTAAACTTAGGGTACAACTTATAAATAGTTTGATGTTGATGCGTTTGTTGAGGAACCACGGGATTGGAATCATCATAATCTTGGTTGAGCGATTACTTGGGTAAAACTTATAGGAGAACTGCTGCCTCATGCCTACAGCCAATTCCATAAGTTAGTGAACTCAATGAATCAGAAACCTTCGTCGGCTCAAAAAAACTGTTGGGTGGCTTTGGACAGCAGTGAACTACTTCACACAAGGTATTTTAGCGTGGGTCTTGGGTGTTCATAGCATCATTCAATTGCACTTGTCCAAACTTGATTGCACAAGTCTGCAATTAGGTTAGCTGAGTTATTCCATTAACTTGTCAGACAAGGTTAGTGTATTGTTTGTGTTCAACGTTCTACTGTATAAATCAGCAGATTGAACAGATCGTTTAGCTAAAAACCTCTGATTTTCCACAGTGAATAAACTCATTCCACTGCTATCAATTAAAAATTAGAGGAGAGGGTACCTGTATCAAGTGCAGACTATACTCTATTTTTTACCAAGCTTTCAGCATCTAATTCACTGCGATTGAAGCTCGTATTCTGCACCCTCAAGTGTCACAACCTGAAGGAAAGAATAAAAGCTTTAGAACCGCAATTTGATGTAAATCTCAATCTTTTAAGGAGGGGTATGAGTATCATCAGAACAGAAAACCGGGTTAAGCTTAAAACCCTTATTAGGTAAGGATTCTCCCGACAACGAAGGTCATTGACTATTGACTTTTAACGATCATCGAGTCACTACTTAACGAGAAAATAAGGGTTTCCGCTTCTAAAAATGCTTGTCTTACTCATGTAATATCTCTTAACCCCGTTTTCTGCGCGAATGCTACTCATACCCCAAATTTTGAAACAAGAGATAGCTGCTTGGGAACAACAGAGAAATCTTTTGGGAAACAGTGTTGATTGGCGGTTTACTACCGCAGATGCTCGGATAAAACTAAAGCGCCTCTATCCCTCAATTCAAAATTGACAGACTAAATTATCAATATTTCTATTCGGAGGTAGTTGTTTCACAGCATTTTTTATTCTGATGTGTTGGTTTTCAGTTGTGACCTTGGTCACCCCCTCAGGAGCGGAACAATGAATAATACACTGAATTCTCAGCAAAAAACGATTTTTTTAACAGGTGGTTCAGGAGTTTTTGGTCAAGCTTTGTTAACAAACTTGAATCCTGATTCGTTTATTTGTTTGAGCCATAGGAAATCTATTCCTTACCCTGGTGTTAATGTTATTCAGGGTGACCTTTTATTACCTCAACTTGGTTTAAGTAATGTCCAGTTAGAGGAACTTGCACAAAAAATTGATGGTATCGTGCATGCAGCCGCGATTACTGATTTTGGCAAACCAGATGAATTAATTCACAACACCAATGTGCGTGGTTTAGAAAATATAATTGAATTTGCAAAACTAGCTCAAGTACCTCTTTACTATATCAGTACTGCCTTTGTTCGTCCTAATTCTCAAAAAAGAGGTAACACAGAACACGCTTATATTTTCTCTAAAAGAGAAGCTGAAAAACTTCTCAGAGAGAGTGAAGTACCTCATATAATCATTCGCCCTTCAATTATCATTGGCGATTCAATGTCCGGTTGTATTTCACGTTTTCAAGGTTTTTACAATGTTGCGGGTACTGTAATCAAAAATTTTTTACCTATCTTGCCAGCATTGTCATCAGAAGCCTATACCGATTTGATTCCTCAAGATGTTGTCGCAAACGCAGTATTTTCTTTGATTAATGCAAGATGTACCTCAAGAGAGTATTGGATATGTTCTGGAGAAAAGGCTCCGAGTATTAGTGAGGTAATTGAATTAGTGATGGAATTTGCTATTAAACTTGGCTATCCGATTAAACCACCTAAATTAGTTAGTTTCGACAGTTTTGAAAGGCTATTGCAGCCTACATTTATGTCAGCGCTACCAACAACTGTACAAAAAGGATTTAAACTAATCGCTCAAGTGTCTCCATATATGAGTATTGAGGAACCATTTTCCACATCATTACCAGAGATTGAAAAGAGGTTTGGTCTTTCACCAAGTGCCAATATTAAAACGGCTATCAATCGCAGTCTGGAATATTGGGGTAATAAAACTAGACTTAGAAACGGTTGCTGAGGCGGAAGAGTCATGAGTCGAATTGTTTTAACTACGATGGGTTCACGGGGCGATTTGCATCCGATGATTGCCCTAGGGCTGGGTTTGCGCGCTCGCGGTCATGCGGTCGTGTTTGCCACTCACAACGAATACCGCACGACGATTGAATCCTTGGGATTTGAGTTTCACGCTATGCGTCCTGAACATCGAGCACTCCATGAGCCTAAATTGATGGCACGCATCATGGACGCAAAAACCGGAACCGAGTATTTTTATAATTGGCTGTTTGGCAGCATCCGCGAGACTTACACCGACTTGCTCAATATCGCCCAAAACGCAGAGTTCATGGTTGCAACCGAAGTGGTTTACCCTGCACGAGCCGTGGCGGAAATGTTGGGCATTCGCTGGGCATTCGCAGTACTGGCTCCAGCTTCCTTTGTCTCGGCTTACGATCTTCCCGTCTTTCCCATCTTTTCAGGGCTATCGAAGTTGCGCTCGTTCGGTCCGCTCGTGACGCGTCGAGTTGTGGATTTTGCCAATTTTGTCAGCCGTGATTGGGGGAAACCATTACATCAACTGCGGCAGGAACTGGGACTGCCTGTGATCGCCAATCCGATTATCGCAGGCAAGTTTTCCCCATACCTAGTGCTGGCGATGTTCTCATCAGTGATCGGCGCACCACAGATGGATTGGCCTGCCAATACGGTTCAAACCGGATTTACGTTTTATGATGGCAGTCCAGAAAACCTGCAATCAACACTAGAACTGAAGCGGTTTTTGGAAGCAGGGGAACTGCCGCTCGTCTTTACGCTCGGTTCTGCTGCCGTGATGGCCCCTGGTAATTTTTATCAAGAAAGCGTCCAAGCTGCGAAGCAGTTAAACCGTCGTGCGGTTCTGCTAATTGGCAAGAATCTGCTTCTAGAAAACTCATCAGCGGATATCGTTGCTATTGACTATGCCCCTTACTCTGCCATCTTTCCTCATGCCTGTGCGATCGTCCATCAAGGCGGAATTGGAACTACGGCTCAAGCGTTACGGTCGGGTCGTCCCACCTTAGTGATGCCCTTCAGCCACGACCAACTGGACAATGCAGATCGTTTAGAGCGACTGGGAACCTCGCTGACGATTTCGCGCAAGCATTACACGGCGAGTCGAGTGGTGAGAGCGTTGCGTCAGTTGCTCGATTATCCTGGCTATGCAGAAAAAGCAGCGGCAATTCAGCACATTGTGCAGGCTGAAGACGATGGAGTGCGTGTGGCGTGTGATGCGATCGAAAAACAACTCAGCGAGGCTCCAGGCTTGGAATAATGTGCCTTGGAAAGCAATGGCAAGCAACAGTACTATCTGCCCTAGGAGCAGCAGCATAGAATAGGGAAACATAATACTCTTTTGTTACGCTCCCAGTTAACACTTCACTGAGGAAAATTTGCTATGGAAGCAGTTGCAAGTCTAGTAGACGAAATCATCAATGGAAACGGTTATGTTGTGATTCCTGGAGTGTTGAGTACAGCCCAAGCAGAAATAGCTCGCTCAACTGTTCTCAAACTGGCAGAAGAGGAAAGAGAACAGGGACAGGTAATGAGTGAAGGGCAAAGAGAGCGAGTGTATGGTTTGGTATACAAAGGTGAAATTTTTGAGTTGATGGTACAGCACCCAACCGTAATAAAAATCATCGAAGCTATTGTGGGTTCGGACATGACACTCGGCGGTTTCTCTGCTCATATCCTCCATCCTGGCGCAATAAATATGGGTGCCCACGTAGATTATCCCTATTGGGCAATGAGGCCTCCTTTTCCTGTTTACCCAGTGCTGGAAGTGCAAGCAATTTGGATGGTGGAAGACTTTACAGAGGAAAACGGTGCGCCAGTTTTTACCCCAGGTAGCCAAAAGTTTTGCAACCTACCTGACTTGACGTATTTTTCCAAAACGGCTAAAAAAATAACTGGTAAAGCTGGTTCGCTCGTCCTGTCTCACGGTCTTTGTTGGCACGATACTTCTGTTAACTCTACTCAAAGGGCTAGAGTGTCAATTCTTGGCAATTATACTCCTAAGTTTGTCCGCCCACTTGAAGATCCGTTACAGGGTTTCCAACAAGAAGTTGTAGACCGTGCAACCCCCAAGCTGAGGCAACTGTTAGGGTACGAATTTAAAGCGGCTCTCTTCAAGGATATCCAAAGGCTTTACGAGCAGGCTCTAAATGTGAAGTAATTCGAGCGATGGCAGTCAAGATGTTGCTGTGTGGATACAAACATGAGGCGATAATGCCGATACTGGGAGTGTCTTCTAGTTTCATCAGTAAGTGGAAAAAAGAAGTGGAAAAAGTATTTTTTCAAAATGGTTCTCCAGTAATGCTGGAAATCGCCAAACGTCTGGAGCGTTTTCAGCAAATTCTCGCTACTAGCTACAAAACAGCAGTGACAGAACCACTTGAGTTGAGTTCATGACAGCGATGAATCAAGAACGTATTAAAGTTATCACGTTATGGGCAATGTGTTTGGCCCTGTTCATGGCTAATCTCGACGACACTGTTATAAACGTGGCGCTTCCCAAGATTCAGACCAGCCAGGCTGCTAGTGTGTCAGGATTGCAGTGGATTCTCAACGCCTACACCCTACCTGTGGCTAGCCTGGTGCTGCCGAGTGGGACGTTAGGAGATATTTATGGGCGCAAGCGGATCTTTCTGGCGGGACTAGCGATTTTCACGGTTGCCTCTGTAAGTTGTGGCTTCGCTTCTAATCTAGGAATGTTGCTTGCTGGGCGGACTCTTCAAGGAATTGGTGCTGCTGCTTTAATCCCAGGTTCTCTTGCTATCCTCACCGATTCGTTTCCCGATCCCAAGGAGAAAACGAAAGCCATCGGTATCTGGTCTGCGGTGTCAGGACTCGCTCTCATCGCTGGCCCCGCGTTTGGTGGGCTGCTTGTGGATACTTTAGGGTGGCAGAGCGTGTTCTTTCTTAACCTACCGCTTGGCGTAATTACCTTTAGGGTGACCTCCCGTTTTGTTAAGGAAGTTAAGTATCCGAGAAAGCAGACTATAGATCTACCAGGTTTGATGCTTAGTATAGTCTTGCTCGCTTCGCTGATCTACGCGCTGACAGAGGGTAATGCTGGGATGTGGCGATCGCCGCTCATTCTCTGGCTGCTGGCGGTTGCCGGATTCAGCCTTCTGGCATTTTTGGTTGTTGAGTCTCGCAGCAGCCACCCGATGCTACCACTACACTTATTTAAAAACCCAACTTTTGCTGTCGTCAATGTCGTCCAGATTTTAGTATTCTTCACTCTTTTCAGCTTACTCTTTATTTTTAGCCTGTTCTTGCAGCAAGTGCAGCAGTACTCGGCAACGGCGACCGGCGTTCGCTTCCTGCCAATGAATGGGGCTTTTATCATCGCGTCGTTCGTTTCTGGATGGCTGGCTGCTCGGCTAGGGTGGCGCTTTACTATCCTCACGGGATTGACGCTGGCTAGTTTAGCTACGTTTTCATTTATCCGCATCAGTGCTAATACTGAGGATGAAGCAATCGTGTGGAGCCTGATTCTCTCAGGCTTCGGTGCTGGCTTAACACTCGCGCCCTTATCAGCAGCAGCTATGAATTCTGCACCCCCAAGCAAAGCGGGAATTGCCTCAGCGGTTCTCAACATCAGTACTCGTCTTGGTGGTGTCTTAGGAATTGCCATACAGGGAACAATTCTCAGACAATGGCTAACCTCAGACCTGAAGCGATCACTCTCTGCGTGGGGTCTACCCTCAGATATGCAAGAGCAACTACTCCCCAATGCTTTACACGCTGGTGCTAAAGTGCCTAGCGCTCTCCCAGCCAGCATTTCTGGGCTTGCTTGGCAGCAGGCGATAAGTCATGCGTTCGTATCAGGTCTACACGCAGTTGTACTCGTGGCAAGCTTTATTCTGCTAGCTGGAGCATTATTGATTCTGGCGTTTGTTCGATCAACTTTTGGTAGTGTCAGTAGACCGAAAAGTTCTGCGATCACCAAAAAATAGTAGTTTACGATACCGTTTTTTAGACAATAGACATCTCTGAAAACAGTCAAAGCTGGTTTGTGAGTAGCTTATGAGCTGTATTTCTCAACATTGCAGATAGCTAATCAATACGAGAAAATAGGTGTTCTAGATATTTGTTGATATTAAAGCTGGCATGACACCTCTATTAATTCTGCTGAAAAGCCAAGAGTATCCATACTTGGTAACTATGCTCCTAAGTTCGTGCGTCCTCTGGAAGACCCGTTGCATGATATGCAGCAAGAAGTCTTAGATCACGCCAGCCCTAAGCTCAAACAACTACTCGGATTTGAATTTAAGTCAGATATTTTTAACGATATCAAAAGAATCCGATCTACAGGTTGGAATTAAGTGAACTACGGACACTTTTGTCCAAAGTCCTTCAGAAAACCAAGAAGAGGTAGAAACTTGCCTATCTTTTCTACCACAAATCGGTCAAATCTTGACCCCGTATATATTTTGAGGCGCTTGTCGCCCCCTCATGTGAAAAATATAATGTCAAATTTAATTCGCGAAACGCTCCTTCCTAATGGGATGAAAGTCTTTTATCTCGTGTCAAGAGAAATATCGGTTATTTATGATGAGGTGCAGGAGTATTTCAGGAACGGCATAGAGTTGCACGAAGGTGACACCGTCTTTGATGTGGGAGCAAATATTGGTTTATTTACCTTGTGGGTATACCAACTGTGTAATAAAAATGTGAACGTCTACGCCTTCGAGCCAATTCCTGCCATTTTTGAGGTGCTACAGCGTAATGCCCAACGCTTTGACCCACAAACACAAAAGCTGAAGGTCTTTCCTTGTGGACTGTCACGAGAGTCAAAGATGACGACTTTCGCTTACCATCCAAATGCTCCGGCATGGTCTAATGCATATCCAGACGATTGGAAGCAAGACTGGGAGGAGAAGAGGGAAAGAGCCTTACTCAATTACAAAGACGCACCTCCCCATATTCGTCGGCTGCGTTGGGTTCCACCGTTCCTTCGTTCTCTGATTGTCAACTATTCTTTAAAAAAACTTTTCGCAACAGAAATGGTCAGTTGCCAAATGAGAACAATATCAGATATTTTGCGTGAGCAAAATGTTCAGCGAATTGACTTGCTCAAAGTGGATGTGGAAAAAGATGAGCTAGAAGTGCTTTTAGGGATTGAAGAACCAGATTGGCCAAAAATTAAGCAAGTATTTCTTGAAGTCCATGATATAGATGGTAGACTCCAAAAAATCATAGAATTACTTAAAAGACATGAATTGAGCGAGATTACAGTAACACAGGAAGGGATATTTAAAGGCTCCAATATTTTTGCTCTGTATGCCTTGAAAAGGAAAAGCGCAAGGAATCATTGAGGAACTTATGGAATTATGGTCGCAGCGTTTAATTCTGCTGCAACCATAAGCGATTAGGACTTACGCATTGACAGAATAACAAAATAGTGAATTCATAAATAAGGATCGTCTACTTTACAGGTATCGGACAATTAGAGAAATTACTAAACCATCTACAGGACAATGCAATCTAGACCTCTACACCTTATTTCTGCTGTCAGAGCCAAAGTTTGGGGGTTGTAGTATGTTGGCAGAGATATTGGGAGACGTTTCACATGATAGTGTGAATAGGTTTTTGTTAAGAGAGAGATACGAAGCGAAAGATTTATTCAACATAGTAGAGAAAATCATTAACTTGGTAGGAGGGATATTAAGTGTAGACGATACAGTTATACGCCTAATGTGAATTAGAAAAAAGGCGGGAGAAGTAAGAAGATGAAAGTTACC
>NZ_CAXTNE010000071.1:0-30451 GCF_964245445.1 uncultured Nostoc sp. | reverse complement strand
GCTCCCTGCTCCCCTGCTGTCTTTATGATGATCTCACAAAATCGCATTGCTCCCAAACCATGTTGCATTGGCACGACTGTCCCATCTGCTTCGATAATTAGGGGTGACACGAGTTCAGCAAAGCTGTAGTCTTCTTGATTTATTGGCGATTCCTCTGCAAAAAAGCTACCGGGATTTGAACGCAGTAAATCTTGGTGAGTTAAATCAATCTGAACAAACAGCTTGTCAGCAAGGGCTTCTCGCAGACGCGTGGCTTTTAGGTAAGCATAGGATAAGATGCTGGGATTAGGTCTATACCCTACGAGGCTTTGGGTAGCATGTCCAACTTCCGCAAGTGGATGAATCTGCAATAATTTCGCCCCTTGCTCCAAGACAAAATTTGCAACCCAGTCTAATTCTCGAAAATTTTGTTTTGTGAGTGTAAAAATAAACCCGAATGGGATACCCGATTGGCGAACCCCTTCCAGTCGAACCGCCATTTTTTCAAAAGCTTGCTCTGAAGAACGCATACGGTTATGGGAAGCTGGCATTCCATCAAGACTAATGGCGAGTAAATCAACCGCTCCAGTCAGCTGCTCTAAGTGTCGCTCGTCCAAGAGTATACCGTTGGAAGTAACCGTTGTATGCATTTGGCATTGATGAGCCTGTTTTAGCAGTTTGGACAGAGGTTTGTAGACAAGAGGTTCTCCTCCTGAAAAGCTGGCAATGGTATATCCTTGTACACTTGCATCAGTAATTGCTTGTAAAAGGAGCGGGACACTGAGTTGGTCACGCTCCTCCGGGGCAGAAGAAGAGTAACAATGAAGACAGCGCAGATTGCACCGTCTGGATGGGTGGATTTGCAGAATTATCCATGATATTCTCCTTTGTTTTTATACTAAGTGCGTAGGCATAGCCCGTCGTAGAAATCGCTGATTTGTGTGAGCGATCTGAACACGTTTAATTTCATTCCCCTCTGAAGAACTTACGCAAATTTACTATTAAAATTACAAATATTTATATTTACAGACACTATTTGGCAGCCTGTCTACGCAATTCCATAACTTATGGTGATGCGATCGCTCCAAGTCTTCGCAAAGCGATCGCTCATTTCTCACGTTGAGTTAGCTTGTATTCTATCTGTTGTAGTGCCAATCGCCACACATCATAACCCTCTTGAGACAGGTGCAACCCATCTGTGGTCAACTCTGGGCGCAGATTGCCTTCCATATCCGTAAACCAGCTATAAATATTTAGATAATTAGCACCTTCTTGTTTGGCAATCTGGGTTAGTTGTATGTTGATGTGACGAATGTGGCTATTGGAAAGTTTTGCTAGGCGAGTAGGCAAAATTGATTGGACAATGATTTGAGCTTTTGGGTGAGTCTGCCGTAAGCGACGGATAATCCGGCGATAGTTACGCAAAATTGTGTCATCACTAGCGCCTTTGCGTAAGTCGTTAATCCCAGCCATGACATAAATCACATCTGGCCGCGTTGCCGAAAATGCCCCCAATCTTTTTAAAACGCCACTGGAAGTATCTCCAGATATGCCTTGATTCAGCCACAATTTCCCAGCAGGCAGTTTTTCTCTAGGAAACCACATGCTCAAAGAATCACCAACTAAGATACTTAGATGATTTGCACCTTGACCTTGAGCGATCGCTCTAGCTTCTAAAGCTAATAAACTTTTCCAATCATCATAAGTTAATTGACGTTTCTTGATTGACTCCCACAATGATTGCAAATTATCACTTTCTACGCGCGTATAAATCTGACCTGTTTTCAGAGCCGCCAATCTTTGGTAGTAAAGTTGATTCCCAGATGTCAATGAGAGACCAGCTGGTTGGGCGCTGGGGTTGAGTGATGACTCTGTTGGGGCTGGTAATTCCTGACTACTGACTTCTGGTAAGCTCCTAATGTTTTTCTCAACTGCTGTTGGCTGCAAACTTTTTAGAGGTTGGAACGCTTGGCCGCTGAGTTCTGGTAAAGAGATATCAACACTATTGATAATTTTTGTACTGACTATTGCCGGAGAACTCTGTTTTAAATCCCACAGGGATCTAGAATTTTCTGGCAAGATAATCGACAAATGTGGAAGAGCCAATGCTGGTATTGCTAATACTGTTAACAAGCCTGCTGCCAACAGATAAGGGTCCCTCATCGCTTTGTCTCTCCTCTACTCACTGCTTTTCCATCTCACAGCATTAGTTGCCTGTATTCAGGAAAATTTTACTTCGGTTAAGTTATTATTCTTATTTAAACTGTATAGTTCTGTAAAGCCTGTTAACGAGATTATATTTGAGAATTCACGATCTCTTTAAATTACGGTTTCCCCAGTGGTATACAAATTTTATTTGTCAGGATAGTTGTACTGAAAGCCCTATTTTCACAAACCGACTATTTTTTATAACTTAGTTGCCACAAATATTGCAAGTGTGTATAAACTCAGCAATTAGTAGGTTATTTTTGAGTATCTCAGGACAGAGGTTTTGGCTTTTGCCGTTGCTAACATAATAAATAAGCATTTGATTTCAGGTTTAAAAATGTCAGTCAATTGTGGCGATCACATGAGACTTTACTACAACTAGGGGGATAGCTTTTTAATTTCTCAGATGAAATTGAGCGTTGCAAATGCGTCAGTTTTCAAATATGGAATTAGTTAGATTAAAGATTCATAACTAGCATCAGACGAGGATCGACACTTAAAAAAGTTTTTGACCATTTTAAGTAATTTATAGCACAGTTAGAAGTTATGCCCGTAGACCCTCAATCAAAAGGCTTTGGGATAACTCTAGAGCTATCTATAGCACTGTTAGACACTATACCCGCTATTCTGGGATAATAAAAGTTAAATTTATTTTCATGCCAAAGTAGGCTCTTATCTTTGATGTCATAATTGAGGTTTTGATATAAATTGTCCAGTTATAGGACAGTGCCCTGCACTTAGAAGGTTATTCTCTACATACCTAATTTAAAATTAATGTTTACTTATTGAAGTATGAGTTGAAACACATTTAAATTAAGTTTTAACTAGAGAAAATAACTTCATGGGAGGTGCTAAGATTTAGGCTTAATCATTAGTGTTTTCCTTTTATTCCGTGGCTAGAGCTAGTACAGCGATTGGTGTGAGTCCCATTATTAAAGAGATTGTGCAAAAACAGGCACATTCGACACGTTTGACCCTGAAAGAAGTTATTCTCATGGGGATGTTAGCAATTGACAAACTAGATGATCAAGGTCGTCAAGAGTTAGCAGATCAAGTTCATCAAATGCAAGTGAATGGAGAAATTTAAGTAGTTATGAGTTATAGATTTTAACTGCTCAGTCCTGAATATTTACTTAATATCTTTATTGAGTAAAACGATAACGGCTTCCCATTACATAATCCTCGTTAATTTCAAAAGATATCCATCGGCGTTGCAGAGTTTCAGCCACAAACCCGCTTGTGTTAGAACCTGCGAATGGATCTAAAACCATATCACCTTCATCAGTTAAGAATTTGATGAAGAACTCGGCGAACCCTTGAGGAAAACGTGCTGGATGGGGTCTAATTTCTGCTGCTTTACAGCGTCGTAAATAAGCACTATTCGATTCAGTATTAGCAATTTCTATTAGATTTGGCGGAATTGCACCTTGGTTATCCTTTTGGAATTTATCCGAAATATCATGTCCACTAGGACGTATTTTAGCCTTATAGCCATTTTTGAGTAATTGTTTCATACTTTGGCTATAAGGCTTTAAAACTTTTCTGTTATCTGCTTTAGGATTCGGTGTCTTAGACAACCACCAAACTGTATTTACAGAATCTTTCACACGAATCCGCCTGATTGTTACCCACTCAGCAGGGGTTGGCAGTCGAGCCGGATTATAGTGGTAAAATTCTTGAGCGAGAAAAAAACCTACTTCTTTGCATAATCTTACTAAAAGTTCGTATTGGTAGATACTCCGCACGGGGTTGCCAGGTAAGTAAGCGCCACCTAAATCTAGTACGAATGAGCCATTATCTGCGAGAACTCTTTTAAATTCGGATGCAAAAGGCAGAAACCACTCAATATATTTTTCAGCAGTTTCGTTACCGTATTCTTTTTTTCGTGTCAGAGCGAATGGAGGTGAGGTAAGAATTAAATTAATACTATTATCATCAATGAATTTAATAAGTTTAAGACTATCACCTAAATATGCTGCCCCCTTTTGCTGGGTATAATAAGGATTAAAAATTATTTCTTTTGCTGGCGTTATTGGTTCTTCTTGCAACAGTGATAAGATTATTTCGTTTTTTATAGTTATAACTTGTTTTGGTATTATCCAACTATTTAATTTTAAAAGTTATTTTTTAACGCAGGGGAACACAGAGCAAAGCGCAAAGTTACGCAGAGAAGTATATTAACTTTCGACACGCTTTGCGATCGCGTAGCGTCTCCGACACATAACATATATTTGGGTTTTGAGTAATGCGTTCTTGCCAGTTTGTCATAGTTAGGCATCGCTCTTTAGATTAGCCTGATAATTAGATTGTGCTAAATCTTTTCTAGACTAGAATTGATTTTTTCATAATATAGGCAAGCTCACCATAACCAGGATTTCCAGTTAGCCCTTGTAAATTATTATGCTCTATATCTTCAAGTGATCCAAGCTTACTTGTCCATTTACCAGTCGGTAGTTGTCTCGCAACGTGGGTTGGTACTTTATTAGAATTAGTATATATAGCTATTTTTTGAAATCCCTCTTCTAAAACATCACCTGGACAGACTTCATAACCAAGCATTTTATATACTTCTTGAAAGGCTTCAAGCGTTTCTTCTCTAGGAATACCTGGTGCCCAGTAGTATTGATATTGAATATCTGGCCACCACCATGTTTCATCATCTTCTGCTGCCCAAGCAATACAGTTGTAATCAATTGTATCTGGACTGGTAAGTTTGTATCCATAGACAGTGAGGTTAGGATAATCACGCTCAATTTTTTCTGTGACAAACTTAACCCAAGCGTAATTACCTACCACCTATAGCCTCTTTGCTTACCCCACTCTAGCCAAGCTTTAGTCATCTCCTTTACCTTTCCCCTATATTCTGGAGGAACAGGATCTTCTCTGCTAATGGATTTTAATGCCCAAAACCAGTGTCCAGATTTCTTTTCCAGTTCCCTAAGTAAAAGTGGGATTACAGGTTTTCCCATACCAATAATTTGCTGGTATGCAGGGTGCATCGACATTTGGTTAGTAGATGATATCCCAAAAGTTTCTTCACGCCATTGGTTAACGAACGCTGTAAAGGTTACTTCTAAGTCTATCTGTTTAGATACAAAGCTATATCGAGAGCGTTCCCATCCATATTTACGATCTTTAGCACTTTTGAAGAAGAGTAAATTATCACAGTTATTCTCATCACGTATTTTTCGTTTATCTTCCGGATAATTCCAGTCAAATCGAGCTTTTAACTTGGCTTGATTATTTGATGAATCAAGCTGAGAAAGCTTTAAATTATGTTGGTTTTTCTTATCCCAAGGATTACACTTTTATAACGCAACTTGCATTTTTATAACCTTTACTCTACATTCAGATAATTCAAGTATGGAATATTTGCTCTGCCTAGCATCAATTTGATAGATTTTCCTTTTTTTTCTGCTCTATCTAACTGTTGGCATAATTGTTCTAAATCTATTGAATCCAAAGCTACAAAAAACTCATGTGTACCATCTGAATCTGCATACTCAATTTTCAGCATATGAATTATTACGATACCTGCTGGCCCTTTTTCTAAATCAACTTCAAAGATAGGACGCATATCGGTAAGAACACGACAGCGTGTGAATATACGTTCATGGTCACGCATCACATCAATTGCTTTGGATGTAACACCAAGAACACTGTCAAATTCTAATAAAGCAGCTAATCGTCGCTCAAATTCTTGTTTTTCTTCTCCAGAAAGATTGGGAAGGTCTTCATCATCCTGAACAGCCTGACTAATTCTTTCTACAATCTTATTTGTGGGTACGTCAAAATAATCTCGAAAATTGTAAAGAGAAATTAATGCTTCTATCAAATCTTCTACTTCTTCTAGAGTCAAAGCTTGAACCTGTGAAGCTACTATTGATGCCAAATCCTCGATAAGTAGTGAAGGGGGGGCTTGCTTCAAAGCATCAATTAATTCATCTACAGTTCTAACGTCTACGGTTACAAGTTGTTTGAACCTAGGCTTATATTTTTCTGGGATTTCCAGTTCTGCCATATTACTTATGCCCCACTAGAATAACCTCAGATTCTTGCTAGATGAAAAAATAAGTTGAAAAAGACTGCAAAACTGTGTAATACCGGCCATAAATCAGGTCAAAACTTACATAGTATTTTTTAACAAAACTTTATTTAGGCGAATTACTGTAATTCTATCAAATCTATTGCTCCCAACTGCAGAGATTATTTATAAGTCTACAGTTCAGTTAAGCATTTTCTTCTTCTCTCTGCGCCTCTAAGGTTCGTTAAAAAAACCGTATTGATATATTGATATAAAAATCCCCCACCTCGCGGCAGGGGATTTTTATTACTTATCTACAAAACTAGCAGTCGAATTAACCGAACTTACCAGCAGTAGAAGCAATCAAGAATGCGGCGTAAGTCAAGACATAGCCAACAGTGAAGTGAGCTAGACCAACTACACGACCTTGAACGATAGACAGAGCAACGGGCTTATCTTTCCAGCGAACTAGGTTAGCTAGAGGAGTGCGTTCGTGTGCCCAAACAAGGGTTTCAATCAACTCTTGCCAGTAACCTCTCCAGGAGATTAAGAACATGAAGCCAGTAGCCCAAACTAGGTGTCCAAACAAGAACATCCAAGCCCAGACAGACAGGTTATTCACGCCGTAGGGGTTGTAACCGTTAATCAACTGAGCAGAGTTAGCCCAGAGGTAATCGCGGAACCAGCCCATGAGATATGTAGAGTTCTCATTGAACTGAGCTACGTTGCCTTGCCAAATACCTAGATGCTTCCAATGCCAGTAGAACGTAACCCAACCAAGGGTATTGAGCATCCAGAATGTAGCTAGGTAGAAGGAATCCCAAGCTGAGATGTCGCAAGTACCGCCACGACCGGGGCCGTCGCAAGGGAAGGCATAGCCGAAGTCCTTTTTATCGGGCATCAGCTTAGAACCACGGGCATCCAAAGCACCTTTGACCAAGATCAAGGTGGTGGTGTGCAGACCTAAAGCGATCGCATGGTGTACCAAGAAGTCGCCAGGGCCAATTGTCAAGAACAAGGAGTTAGTACCAGCATTGATGGCATCTAACCAGCCTGGTAACCACACGTTAGCGTAGTTGGGCCATGCTGTATTAGCAATACTATCTGGGTTAGACAACAAGGTGTCTAAGCCGTAGAGTACTTTACCATGAGCAGCTTGGACGAACTGGGCAAACACTGGCTCAATCAGGATTTGCTTTTCAGGAGTACCGAAAGCAACTACTACATCGTTGTGGACGTACAAGCTGAGGGTGTGGAAGCCTAAGAAAAGAGATACCCAGCTAAGGTGGGAAATAATCGCTTCTTTGTGCTTCAACACGCGCTCAAGGACGTTGCCTTTGTTTTGTTCTGGATCATAATCACGTACCCAGAATATAGCTCCGTGGGCAAAAGCACCTAGTATCAGGAAACCAGCAATGTATTGATGGTGCGTGTACAGCGCTGCCTGAGTTGTGTAGTCCTTAGCAATAAATGCATAAGGAGGCAGGGCGTACATGTGCTGCGCCACCAAAGAGGTGATGGTTCCCAAAGCAGCTAGGTGAATACCCAACTGGAAGTGCAGTGAATTGTTATAGGTGTCGTACAACCCTTGGTGAGGCAGGTTGAACTGACCTTCGCTCTTGCTACCAGGTACTAAACCGGATTTGGAGTTCAGCATTTCTTTGATGCTGTGACCAATTCCGAAGTTAGTCCGGTACTGGTGACCGGCGACGATAAAGATAACTGCGATCGCTAAGTGGTGATGAGCTATGTCAGTTAGCCACAAAGCTTCTGTCTGGGGATGGAAACCACCCAAGAAAGTCAGAATCGCAGTCCCTGCACCTTGGGATGTGCTGAATATATGCCCAGGAGTGTCAGGGTTTTGAGCGTAAACACCCCAGTTACCTGTAAAGAAAGGTGTTAAACCTGCTGGGTGGGGTGGGGTGGATAGGAAGTTATCCCAACCTACGTGCTGTCCACGAGCTTCGGGGATAGCAACGTGAATTAAGTGACCAGTCCAAGCCAAAGAACTAACACCAAACAAACCTGCTAAGTGGTGGTTTAGCCGATGTTCAGCACTCTTAAACCATGCCAAGCTAGGACGGTACTTGGGTTGCAAGTGCAGCCAGCCAGCAAACAAGAGTACGGCTGCGAACAGCAACAGGAACACTGAACCGTTGTACAGTTCGCTGTTCGTCCGTATCCCGATGGTATACCACCAGTGGTAGATACCAGAATAGGTAATGTTTACCGGATTGCTAGCGCCAGCTTGGGTAAAAGCTTCGATCGCTGGTTTACCAAAGTGGGGGTCCCAAATCGCGTGGGCGATGGGACGGATGTGAAGGGGATCTTTAATCCACTGTTCAAAGTTACCTTGCCAGGCTACGTGAAACAGGAGGCTGGATGCCCACAGGAAGATGATTGCCAAGTGACCGAAGTGAGTTGCAAAAATCTTTTGGTAAAGATTTTCTTCTGTTATGCCATCATGGGTTTCAAAATCGTTGCCTGTAGCGATCGCATACCATATCCGACGAGTCGTCGGGTCCTGTGCGAGATCCTGGCTAAATTTGGGAAATTTCGTCGCCATAGGTTTAATAAATCCTCTGACCTTTAGCCATCAAGTACCAGCATCTAGAGTCCTGAGTTTTGAGTTCTAAGTTCCGATTTTTTTCTCAGCACTTAGCACTCAGCACTCAGCACTCCATAACTGATTGCTACCCTACTGAAAGAATGTGTGCATGGAAGAACGCCCAAGTTGTGGCAATTCCTCCTAAGAGGTAGTGAGCTACCCCTACAGCCCGACCCTGAATAATGCTCAGAGCGCGAGGCTGAATTGCTGGTGCTACCTTCAGTTTGTTATGCGCCCAAACAATGGACTCAATCAGTTCTTGCCAGTAGCCGCGACCACTGAACAGGAACATCAAGCTGAATGCCCAGACAAAGTGAGCGCCTAAGAAGAGTAGACCATAGGCAGACAGCGCACTGCCGTAGGAATTGATGACTTGTGTAGCTTGTGCCCACAAGAAGTCTCGCAACCAACCGTTGATGGTGATGGCGCTTTGGGCAAAGTTACCACCAGTGATGTGAGTCACATTCCCGGCTGAATCTACTGTTCCCCAGACATCTGATTGCATCTTCCAGCTGAAGTGGAAAATTGCGATGGATATTGTGTTGTACATCCAGAAAAGTCCAAGGAACACATGATCCCAACCAGACACTTGACAAGTACCGCCACGACCAGGACCGTCGCAGGGGAAGCGGAAGCCCAGGTTTGCTTTGTCTGGAATCAGACGAGAGCTACGGGCAAATAGCACACCTTTGAGCAGAATTAGGACAGTAACGTGTATTTGGAATGCGTGAATATGGTGGATTAAGAAGTCCGCCGTACCCAGAGCAATGGGCATCATTGCTACCTTACCGCCTACAGCCAAAATTCCACCACCAAAAGCATAGCTAACGGGTTCTAGCGCATTGGGAGCAGTGCCACCAGGAGCTAGGGTGTGGATATTTTGTACCCACTGGGCAAACACTGGCTGCAACTGTATTGCCGTATCAGAGAACATGTCTTGGGGACGTCCCAAGGCACGCATTGTATCGTTGTGAATGTAAAGTCCAAAGCTATGGAAGCCGAGGAAAATACACACCCAGTTAAGGTGAGAAATAATCGCATCTCGGTGACGAATCACCCGATCCAGTAAGTTGTTTTGGTTCACAACTGGATCGTAATCCCGCACCATGAAGATGGCAGCGTGAGCCGCACCGCCGACTATACAGAATGCACCAATCCACATGTGGTGGGTGAAAATGCACAACTGCGTAGCGTAGTCAGTTGCCAAATATGGATAGGGGGGCATCGCGTACATGTGATGCGCGATGATGATGGTCAGCGAACCCAAGAAGGCTAGGTTAGTAGCCAACTGAGCGTGCCAAGATGAGGTCAGGTTTTCGTAGAGACCTTTGTGACCTTCACCGGTGAAAGGACCTTTGTGGTTTTCCAGGATCTCTTTAATGCTGTGACCAATACCCCAGTTGGTACGGTACTGGTGACCAGCAATGATAAAGAGAACTGCGATCGCTAAGTGGTGATGAGCAATATCAGTCATCCACAAGCCGCCTGTTACTGGGTTTAGACCGCCCTTGAAGGTGAGGAAGTCAGCATACTGACCCCAGTTCAAGGTGAAGAAAGGTGCTAAACCAGCAGCAAAGCTGGGATACAGCTCGGTCAACAAGTCTTTGTTCAAGATGAACTCGTGGGGCAAGGGTATGTCTTTGATAGCAACGCCTGCATCCAAAAGCTTGTTGGTCGGTGCGGATACGTGGATTATGTGACCTGCCCATCCCAAGGAACCACAACCTAGCAATATTTGCAAGTGGTGATTCAGCATCGACTCCACATTCTGGAACCATTCCAGTTTGGGAGCACGTTTGTGGTAATGGAACCAGCCAGCAAATAATAATAAGCCTGCTAATACCAAGCCACCGATCGCAGTCACGTAAAGCTGGAAGGAGTTTGTGATACCCCAGCCACGCCATACTTGGAACAAACCAGAGGTGATTTGAATACCGTGAAAACCACCGCCAACATCACCGTTTAAAATGTCTTGTCCCACAATGGGCCAAACGACCTGAGCACTAGGTCTAACGTTCAACGGGTCGCTTAACCAAGCTTCGTAGTTAGAAAACTTCGCGCCGTGGAAAATCATCCCGCTCAACCAAATCATTATTACGGCTAAGTGGCCGAAGTGGGCTGAGAATATCTTGCGGGATATATCTTCTAAATCGCTTGTATGTGTATCAAAATCATGGGCGAGTGCGTGCAGGTTCCAAATCCATGTCGTGGTTTTGGGGCCTCTGGCTAAGGATCTGTCGAAGTGTCCAGGTTGCGCCCATTTCTCGAATGAGGTTGGAACTGGGTCATTATCGACGATTACTCTTGCCTTTTTTTCCTCTCGCTCCGGAGGACTTATTGTCATTCGACCTCCTCTCTAGATAAGGAATGAGGAATCATGAATACCACAAAGTTAACCATTACCGCAAACTCCATTTTGCTGAAGCCGCCATGAAGACCTATGTGGATTGTTGTTTCTCGTTGAATTATAGAGTCTTAACTTGTACTTTGTTGGAGATACTTGGAGATATTTTAACAATAATTCAAACTTGCTGAAATATTGCTGGAATTCCTGCCTTAACTGCCTTTTAACGTCAAAGCCTTTGTCCAAAAGTCAATAGATTCTCCATTTAATTTACAAAGAATAACAATTTGCAAATTTTATGGTTTGGCTGTATGAGGCGATGTTCCAGCTTTGGCTGCTATCACTCATGAACATTTGTGTCATATCTCCATTGTTGTAAGTAAAAAGCTGTAGAGAATATGACTTATTTTAAATTTTCGGAGATATAAAGCAAAATTTATGGGATGTGAGGCAGATTTCACCTTTTGGGCTATAGTTCCAGATGGACAGTTTGAGCCAAAATAATCTGTCAATTGTCGAAGACTATCACTGGGTGCAACGCATGAACTCGTGGCAGAAAAGGGTGTTAGAGAAGCTCCTCCCTGAGAGGTTCCCCATTTTCAGGTGGGTAATGACATTGTTGCTGGTATTAAGCTTGACCAGTTGTGGCGAGAAAGTCAGTAGCCAAGAAGTATCTACTAACTATAGAGATAACCCCCCACAGATTTCTCAAATTTCAAAGCAATTTTCGGAAGTTTCCCCACCATCTGTTATCCAAGAACTGCGGACAATTTTGGAAGTTTATCAGCCACAAGTGACAATTGTTACTCCACAAGCTGATGAAGTTCTCCAAGACGACAAAGCCACAGCCAGTTTTCAGGTTAAGGATCTACCGATATTTAAAGACCCACAACTACAACTAGGCCCTCATCTACACGTAATTCTGGATAACCAACCTTATATCCCTGTTTACGACCTGAATCAGCCCTTGGTTTTGCCTGACTTGTCTCCAGGTACTCATACCTTGCGCGTCTTTGCCTCCCGTCCTTGGCATGAAAGCTTTAAGAATGAAGGCGCTTATGCCCAAACAACATTTCACGTCTTTACCAAAACCGACGACAACAACCCAGATCCCAAGTTACCCCTGTTAACTTACAGCCGCCCTCAAAGCAGCTATGGAGCAGAACCAATCTTACTGGACTTTTACCTAACTAACGCTCCCCTGCACCTCGTTGGGAAAGAAAACCCTAACGACCCATTTAGTGATTGGCGTATCCGTTCCACAATTAATGCTGAAAGCTTTATTTTTGATCGCTGGCAAGCAGTTTATCTTAAAGGCTTCCATCCAGGAAAAAACTGGGTAAAACTAGAATTTCTTGATAATCAGGGAAATACTGTCAAAAATGCCTTTAATACCACAGTTAGATTGATTGACTACCAGCCAAAGGGTAAAGACACTTTGTCGAGAATTGTCAGAGGAGAAGTTACAGCAGATGAAGTGCGCGGCATTGTAGATCCAAATTATAGATTCACACCTACCCCGTCCGTTGAAAAAACACCCGAAATACAACCGAAGGTAGAAAAACAGCCGATTCCCAAAACTGAAATTCCTAAAAAATCTGAAACAGAGCCAACCAAGCCAGAACAACCAAAATTAGAAGTTCCAACGGCTATACCATCTCCCACCTTGTCCCCGATACCAGAACCACAGGCAGAGATAACACCAACTCCTGAATCAAGTCCGTTACCTGAAAAAGTTGTGCCTCAAACAACAAAACCTAGATTGGACGGATTTTTCAACCGACGGGTGGGCAAAGTCCTCAACCCAGAAGCACCAGTTACGCCATCTCCTAGTTTGCCATCAACGCTGCCAGAGATTATTGAGTCTCCAGCACCAGAAATAATTACGCCATCAGCAGAAGCTAAACCAGAGGTAACGCCAATTCCTGAATCAACACCGTTACCTGAAAAAGGAAAGTAAAATAACTTGTTTACATCGGGAGCAAAAATAGAACTTACACATTGACAATAAATACAAAACATGGATAACTTAAAAACCACATCTTTTGTATAGGCCGGGACATGGCTTTTACCCTAAGTTGACACGTATGAGCAATGTTCTCTACAGCATGGTCTGTTTACGATCGCAGAATAATTAAAGAAGTCTGAAACAACCTATGCATCGTGAATTCACATCACGATGCATTTATACAGTGCCTAAGTCCTAAAAAAGTTGCAAAATTTTTACTTTTGCAGCACAACTGGGGAACTCTAAGTAAGGCTTGGTTTTTATTGCTTACTCAGGATTACTATGGCTTCCCAGAATCAAGGTTCAAATTTTCAGGCAGTTTCCGGCGATATTCCTGTCTTACAATCGAACCGAAAAGGGTGGTTTTCACGGCTGACAAATGGTCTAAGTGTTGGTAACAAAATTAAATGCGGCTATGCTCTTGCCGTCAGTGTTGGAGTTTTAGGAACCACGATTGGATTAATCCTTGGAGACCACTATCAAGAACAGGCATTGCTGAAGCAACAAAACGCTTTTAAGGAACTTAATTTGCTTCATCGCCTCCAGACAGGTATCCTCCAGACACGGACGCATCAACAGCAACTCATTCCATTAGTGCCATATCCAAACTTGTATACAGAGGAATACAGTCACATTAACAATGTACATGCACCAGAAATTGAGCAAGTCTGGTCTGAACTCCAAAAATATACAAAAAGTGCTGATTATGTAGGCGAAAACTATACTGAAAATATTCCCCTGCTTCTAAAAACTTATAATGGATTACCACAAACTTATATTCGGCAACTTAAGGAATTATTTCAGCAACTTGATCTATCGCCTTTAACTGAAAAGAAAATTGCGATCGCCCAACAACGACTGTTAAAGTTCACCAACAGTAAGCTAGCACTCAAGTTTGACGCAATCTCTGATGAATTAGTTAACGTTATTAAGGCTTCTTATGAGAAATCAATAGCAGCGACGGATGCGTTCAAGACAGCAGCGCAAATGCGGATTTATATTATTGCTGCCAGCATACTGTTGTCAGTAGTAATTGCTACTCTTTTAGCTTTATTCACGAGTCGAACCATTACCCGTCCGGTCGAAGTGTTGACGAATATGGCGCAGCGAGTTACCAAAGACTCAAACTTTGATCTGCAAGCACCTGTCATGACTACAGATGAAATTGGGATACTTGCTATTGCATTTAACCAAGTTTTGCATAGAGTTAAATGCCTACTGGAAGAACAGCAAACAGCAGCTTTTCTTCAGCAGCAAATGCAAGAAGCCCAATTGCTTCAAAGTGAGAAAATGTCTAGCTTAGGACAAATGGTAGCTGGTATTGCCCATGAAATTAATAATCCGGTGAATTTTATCTACGGCAATTTAGATCCTGCTATTCAATATGTAGACGATTTATTATCATTGCTACAAACCTATCGCCAAGAAGTGCCTAATCCACCTTTAGCGGTGCAAGCCTACGCTACCGAAATTGATGCAGAATTTCTAGAAGAAGATTTACCCAAACTTTTGCAGTCGATGAAATTTGGTGCGGATCGCGTGCAACAAATTGTCTTAAGCTTGAAAAACTTCTCTCGTCTGGATGAAGCAAAAGCGCATTTAGTTAATCTACATGAATGCCTGGATAGTACGTTACTCATTCTCAATAACCGAATCAAAAAAGGCATTAAAATTGAGCGCTTGTACGGTGAAATTCCTAGCATTGAAGGTTTTTCTAGTTCCCTCTATCAAGTGTTTATGAATATTATCAACAATGCGCTTGATGCATTGGAGGAACAGCACAATCCTCAAGACAAACCACGAATTGCGATCGCTACTGAACTTAAAGATAAAAACTGGGTAGTTGTTCGCATTGCTGATAATGGTTCTGGGATTCCCTCTGATGTTCAAGAAAAAATTTTTGAGACGTTCTTTACTACTAAAGCCAGAGGTGTTGGCACTGGTATGGGACTTTCGATTAGCCATCAGATTGTAGTCGAAAAACACGGAGGACAACTAATATGTAAGTCTGAGGTGGGTAGTGGTACTGAATTCATCATTTCTCTTCCGATTCAAAAGCAGCATTTACCCGAAAATGCTCAACTCTAACTTTTGCGATAAAGCCTCAACAAAAGCAAGTCCCACTACCGGATTTCCTATCGTATCTAAGGCGGGACTGTAGCAAGCGATCGCTCCCTCACCTGGTACTATTGCTATAAGTCCACCACCAATCCCTGATTTCATTGGTAAACCAACTCTGACTGCAAACTCGGCAGAAGCTTCGTACAGTCCACAAGTTAACATCACAGCGTTGACAATCCGGCGATTTTGTGATGATAAAGAGCCATTTTCACAAGCTAGGAATTTTCCTAACAGGGCTAAATCTTCAACTCGCCCAGATATACAGCATATCTGCTCATAAGTGTCAAGTGCTATTTCCAGATTTTCTAAATGACTTGTTTCGGCGAGATAGGCTAGATAATTAGTGATCGCTTCATTGGCTGTTGAACGGGTTAACCGCACTGAAGTCAGCATCGCCTCATCTAAAGATAGTTGGCAATCTGCTAATTGGTTGAGCCATTGGCAAAATAAAAGAGTCCGTTGGCTAGCGTCCTTTCCTGGTAATTTGTCAGCTAGAGTAATTGCTCCACTATTAATCATCGGGTTGCGGGGATGGCCGCGATCGGCAATTAGTTGTTCTAAAGAATTGAAGGGTGCATCCGATGGTTCCACCCCAACCCATCCAAAAACCGTTTCTGCACTAAAGTGTTCTAACAGATAAAGTAAGGAAAATGTCTTAATAACGCTCATTAGCGGGAAAACACAAGCTGTATCTCCAAAAGTGATAGTTTTTCCCGATTTACAGCAGATATGAACTGTAAACCAACTAGGATCAGCCAAAGCCAATTTCGGAATGCGATCGGCAACTTGTCCCTGTTTAGCCTGTGTTTTAGCTTGTTGTACCCAAGTTGATAACTCCACAGCAGTTAAATTTTCAAGTTTTTTCACAACAGATACAACCGCGTTAAATTACGTATAGCCAATAAGCATAATGTTTGCATTTATGAATTACCTATGATTCCCCGTGTCAGAGCGCCAGAACTACCACAAAATTACTTTTGGCTCAACACCGATAAACCCTTGTCTCTTAAACAGTTCAAGGGTAGAGTTGTAATTTTAGATTTTTGGACATACTGCTGTATCAATTGTCTGCATATTCTGCCAAACCTAAAATATTTAGAACAAAAATATAAAGATAGCCTTACTGTTATCGGCGTTCACTCTGCCAAATTTGACAACGAAAAAGAAACAGAAAATATTCGCCAAGCTATCCTGCGCTACGACATTGAGCACCCAGTTGTAGTTGACAGCAATTTTCGAGTTTGGGAAGAGTATGCCGTGCGTGCTTGGCCTACCTTAATAATTATTGATCCAGAAGGTTACGTGATTGGCCAGATTTCTGGTGAAGGAAACCGTGACTCTTTGGATGAGTTGATTCAAAAGTTAATTCAGCAACATCAAGACAAAGGGACAATTAATTTTCAAGAACTTAGCTTGACTTTAGAAAAACAGCGCCAACCATTAATCACACCTCTAGCTTTTCCCGGTAAAGTTCTAGCTACTCCAATGGGTTTATTCATCTCTGACTCTGGACATCATCGCCTGATTATGAGTAGTTTCGACGGCGAAATTTTGCACTTGATTGGTACTGGAAAATCTGGCTTAACTGATGGTGCTTTTAACGAAGCGCAATTTTTTGCACCACAGGGAATGGCTTATGATGCCGAAAATCAAATTCTTTATGTTGCTGATACAGAAAATCATACCCTGCGGCGAGTTGATTTAAAGCGTCAAGTAGTGGAAGCGATCGCAGGAACAGGTGAACAAAGCCGCAATATTCATCCTCATAGCGGTGCTGGTTTAGAAACTGCGCTAAATTCTCCTTGGGATTTAGTCAAAGTGGGAAATACTTTGTTTATTGCAATGGCTGGGCCTCATCAAATTTGGGAAATGGATTTAGAAACTGGCATTGTAAAAACTTATGCTGGTACTGGTGCAGAAGCTTGTATTGATGGTTCACTTACTGAATCTGCCTTTGCTCAACCTAGTGGTATTAGCACAGATGGGCAAGAATTATATATTGCTGATAGTGAAGTCAGTTCAATTCGCGGTGTGAGTATTGTAGAACCCTATCAAGTGCGAACTGTTTGCGGTAGTGGGGGTTTATTTGGCTTTGGCGATGTAGACGCACAAGGTGAAGATGTGCGTTTGCAGCACTGTTTAGGAGTAGAATACGCTGAAAATTTTCTGTGGGTAGCAGATACTTACAATCACAAAATTAAATTGGTGAGTCCTAGTACAAACAATTGTCAAACAGTTTTAGGAGATGGTACTGGTGGCTTACAAGATGGCCAAGGTAAAAACACTCGGTTTTTTGAACCTTCGGGATTGAGTGTTTTGAGTTCAAATTTATATATTGCCGATACTAATAACCATGCTATTCGTTGCGTAGATTTGGATACCTTTGAGGTGACAACGCTAGAGTTTATTGGGTTATGTGCGCCAGATGTTTGTATTCCAACTAATTCATAGTATTTAGGTATTTTCACTAGCTTGATATCAATAAAATTACAGAATAAGCTGGGAGTAAGCTTAAATTATCAAGCTGGTATTGTCCAGTCTAAAATTGATATGAATATAAATAATAAACTAATTATTCTAGATTGTGATGATGATGTTGTACTCTTGCAGAAAGATACTTTTAAAGTTAGCAGATTAAAGGAATTAGTTCGGCAATAGATTTGCAGCAAGTGGGAAAATCATGGTGCTTATGATTTCTCGACTCAAAAAGCTATCACTTCAATTCCTGCATTTTTCCAGCAACTATCTTTTAGTCAAGAGACTATCAAAATAGATGAAATTAAATTTAATTTGGTTACAGATTGCCAGATACTTAAAATTAAAGGTAAAGGCTGGCAGAAAGGTAAACTGGAAATTCAAATATACGTATCAAATACAACTAAAGATAAATATAAATTGTGTCTTAAATTTTGTCCTGATGAAGAAGATGAACCTGAATCACCTTTAGATGATATTCGTAAAATGATACAACCAACATGAACACCATCCTACATATCACCAAACGCCAATTTAACAACTAGCATCCTATGGTTACTCTTCAACTCAAACAAATTCGAGTTCCACCAGGGCAAAGAATAATCCTGGAAGATGTGAGTTGGCAAGTATTTGAAGCAATTCTTAATGAGTTAGGAGAACATCGCAGGAGTCGAGTAGCATACAGCCAAGGAACGTTAGAAATTATGGCTCCATTACCAGAACATGAGCGATCTAAGGTAATTATTGAAGATTTAGTGAAAGCGTTGCTAGATGAACTCGATCTTAATTGGGAGTCTTTAGGTTCAACTACCTTTAAGCGAAAAGATATAAGTGCAGGTATTGAACCCGATGATTGTTTTTATATTCAAAACTATAAGCTAATGATTGGGAAAGATAGGATCGACTTAACTGTTGACCCTCCTCCTGATTTGGCAATTGAAATTGATGTCACCTCTAAAACCCAAATTAGTGCATATCAGGCGTTGAAAGTACCTGAAATTTGGCGATATGAAAGCAAAAACCTAGAAATTAGCTTGCTGCAAGGTGAGCAATATGTGAAATCTGTCATCAGTCCCACATTTCCCACTTTTTCTATCACAGAACTCATTCCCCGATTTGTGGAAATGGCGCGAACCACAGGAATGAGTTCAGCACTTAGAGCGTTTCGACAATCGGTAAGAAAACAAATACAAGACAGCTAAGGCAATAGAATTTGCGGATATATAAATTCTCGTCCGCCTCTGTGGACTAAGGTCAAATCAAGGTTTTACCTGAGTAGGCACGATCTATAACCCCCCCTTTTCAAGCATTCCGCGCTTTACTTAAAGAAAGGGGAATTAATAATTTAGAGCAATTGTGACCGAATTTAATTTACAAATCCAAGAAAATAGCGATGGCTTGTCAACTCCACTAGAGGATGCAGCGTCTAGCTTACTTCCCTTCAAGGATACGATACACTGCGTCAACATTAAAGGCAATGATCGCCTTGACCGTTACCTTTCCCAAGAATTACCAGACTTATCCCGTTCCCGCATTCAACAGTTAATCGAACAGGGTAATGTCCAACTTAATGACAAAGTTTGCACATCTAAGAAGATTAATGTCAAGTTAGGCGATCGCATCACTCTCGAAATACCAGAAGCGCAACCTTTAGAACTCCTTGCAGAAGATATCCCCTTAGATATCCTCTACGAAGATGACCAGCTACTCATTCTCAACAAACCCGCAGGTTTAGTTGTCCATCCTGCACCCGGTCATCCAGATGGCACTTTGGTAAATGCTCTATTGGCACACTGCCCCAATTTACCAGGAATTGGCGGAGTCCAACGTCCGGGAATTGTCCATCGATTGGATAAGGATACAACAGGTGCGATCGCGATCGCTAAAACAGAAATTGCCCATCATCACCTACAAGCACAACTCAAAGCTAAAACCGCACGGAGAGAATACTTGGGCGTGGTTTACGGTGCGCCAAAAGCTGAAAGTGGCAGAATTGACTTGCCCATTGGTCGCCATCCACAAGACCGCAAAAAAATGGCTATTATGCCTGTTGAACAAGGCGGACGAGTCGCTGTAACTCATTGGCAAGTACTAGAACGCCTTGGCAACTTTACCTTAATCCACTTCCAACTAGAAACTGGACGCACCCATCAAATTCGCGTCCACAGCGCCAAAATGGGTCATCCCATTGTCGCCGACCCAGTTTATAGTTCTGGTCATTCAGTGGGGGTAAATTTGCCCGGTCAAGCACTGCACGCTTGGCGACTAAAATTGCAGCATCCCATATCTGGAGAGTTGATTGAAGTGACAGCAAACCCTCCCAGCCATTTTACAAAACTTTTAGAGATGTTAAAAAGACGAACTACACTTTAAGCCCAATGCCTAATGCCCAATACCCATTAACAACTAGCGTGCATCAGACATGGGATAGAGTCTGTTCCACTAGTTATACCTAAATGAAACTCCTACATAACCCAAGACTTATGCACGCTATAAAATGATCAAATGGATGTACTAGTCAGCTGTCGAACAAAAATCGTTATTTAATTCCTGCTATTTGCCGATAAGGTACAGACTTTTCGATATCGATGTTGAATGACGAGATCCGTTGAGGAGCATTGCCAGTTGCATTGATACTTTGTGCCAAAGCCAAGAATAAAGCTGGATCGCCAGCCTTGGGCTTTTGTTCTTGTGGAAGGAATCTGCGTACTTCGACCTGCCAAATGATTTGGGGGAAACCCAGTTTGGTACGGTGGTAAGCTTCGTATCGCGGAGATTTGATGTTGAATGGCAACTCACCCGCAGATTGAGATGGCAGTATCCGACGGCGCTGATAAGGCACTGTGGAGTCTCCAAAATTGCTCAGGTACTCTTCGGTGTTGAGGACTTCATCAACAAAGCCTCTAATACCCTTGGTAGCGACTACAATTGACCAGGCAATTTTTTCCCGCTCATTGTATGGGTCGCGTCCTAGAACGCGCTGAATTACTTGCTCAACAAAGCGATAATTACTGTTGAGATCGTAGAAGCTTTTCTTAAAGGTATTGGAAAGTACCAACCCACGAATAAAGTCCCGTACTGTAATTTGTCCATTACGGAGTTGAGACTCTAAATATGTTTCGCGATCGGCAGTAAAGGCATAAAAGAAAAGTTGACGATAGGCTGCTTCGATCAGAAGGTCTAAATCTGACGCAGAAAGCAGATTGTCTGTACTAAAAATCCTGGGCTGTTCATCACCCGGTACTTCGTATGCAGCTACACGCTGGTTCTGACTTGAAGGGTCGTATGTTAACAGAGGAATTGCCACTCTAAAGCCTCCATATTTCTTAATTAAAGTTAACAACTTTAGATCATATATTAAGGGAGTAGTTGTATCAAAACTTCAGATTCTGATAAAATTTCACGAAACTTAACTAAGGGGAATTTAACTATTCCAAAAAACAAAAATTAGCTTGTTGGACTCAAACCATAGCTAATTTATAAAGGCAGTGAGAATTTCAGCCTAATAACTACCTAAAAAACTTTGTTCACATACAACAGAATAGAAGATTCAGTTTCACCTTTTTAAAATAAAGCAATAATTTTTAACATATAGCAAAAAAAATTAATGGGGAGTGGGGAGTGGGGAATGGAACATTGAAAAAACCCCATTCCCTCTGCCCCTCTACTCCCTATTCTTACTCCCTTGACCTATCCAAAATTCCAGGGGATCTATGGTTGACTTACAGTGAGGCCAGCTACGCAAAGTTGCTTCCATTGCTGACTCCCAGTAGGGTGGTTCCAATCCCAGTCCTAAACATAGATGAGATAGGATGCTAGCAAACTGCTGATTGTGACCAAAGTCTCCTAGATGGGCATGGGCGTATTCATGAACGACTACACCAAACCAGTCTCTAGGTGCAACTCGACCGACATCTACCAGAATAGTTACTGGGTTTGTGAGAATATTGCATAGCCCGTCGATGCCGAAGGATTGAGCTATAGGGACTGCAAAAATTTGGATGTGGCGACGCTCTTGGGGATGAAAGCACTCATGACAAAGGTCTAGATAGGTATTGATCTGAGCGTTAATGGTGTTAATATTATCGCCGATCCAAGTACAAATGGGGATGCGATCGCGCACGTTATCGAACACATCCACCATACCCGGTTCTAGGGCAAACCCCTGTACTCGATGCAGATAATCTCGTCCACGAGTAAAAGCATCGGTCTGCTTGAGAATCATTCACCAGCCCAAAACTGAATAAAACTGTCTTTTTTCCAAAACATCCGACCCAAGTCTTTCTGTTATTTGTTCTGGGTTGGAAGCCTCAATAGAAGTTTCAATGCGAGTTTCGGTACAAAATGATGCAGTGCTGAAGCCACCAAAGCGTTTCACTGTACTGGTTCGTAATCGCATATTTGGGCTACCGAACCAGAATCTTTCAATGGAACTCATTGTTTCGTATTCGGTTGTCAACACTAGCCCATCTTCATCATCCATGTGAAAAAGACCGACTACAGGCATAATTTCAGCGTAGCCTCTTTCACGGAGTAATTTACCAGCTCTTGGGTTATCGCTATCAGGCACGATCGCAAATATGGTTTTTCCTTGATGGTTCTCGTCATTTTCTCTATCCCAAGCCATTGTGCCCAGCCAACGCACCCGTGATCCACCTACTGACAGGCTGGGGTCAATCTGATGATACTGGCACAGTTCAATGATTTCTGGATGATTGGCATCCAGAGTTTCTACCTGTATATCCGATTCTCCTATTTCTGAGCGCTTAAAGGGTAGGTGATGAGTTGCACGTTGCGATCGCCACTTACCAGCACTTAACTGAAAAAAGTCCATTGCGTCTATCAATTTTCTAACTCCTACTTATTACTCCTGCGGATGATATTTTACGGTTTTTTATTTTTATAGTTTTTGGTATATAAACATTGTGACATACTCCACACACCCCTCTGTGTAACCATACCACGATATACTTGTAGTAAATTTAATTTTTTGTGCATAGTAATTGCAGGGATCATTATAAAAACTAAGTGAATGATTTAAATCACTAAATGCTAAGAGTAGTGTGACTGTTCATTTTCGTAATTAAGCAACAACTTTAGAACTATAGGACTAATAATTGATTTCTGAAAAAGCTCGGTACAGATCGAAAAGCCTAATTCCTTATTCCCTACTCCCCGCCCACGTAGATAATTTCAAAAATCAAATACGATTCCTATAGCAGGAATAGAAAGAGATAATATCGCTCAACAGCAAAACTATATAAGCTTCGGACTACTTCCACCAACTTGTGCTTGTTTATAAATTGGAAGTAGTCCGGGATCATTTAACTTAGATTATCTTAGGTTGACTAGATTGACTTTGGTTTTAATATCTAACTCAGATATAGTACCATATACATGAGTTGCTGCGTTAAAGAATACCAGCATAAATGCAGGAAGACAGGGCATCGTTATAGAGTAAGTAAGTTGCCATGTGTCTGGGAAAGGTTTCACCATAAGTAGGCGTCTTGATTTGCTCGGCATAGCAGTTAAGCTTGATTTAAAGCTCTGTTTTTTATCCAAGACATAATTATATTTCTAAACTTGCCTGTTTTTGCCTCAGTAAAATGTGCGATGACAACCGTATATAAAAATACAAATACAACTATAATAAGTGCCAAGAATATATGCAAAATATCTGGCTCCCAAGGGCGATCGCCAATTACACATGCTCTGATAAAGCACAGTATCGGCATGTGGACAAGATAAAGAGTGTATGAACATCCTGCTAAACCTTTAGAAAACTTTTCGTATGCTCCTCCTTGTCTTATTTGACTACGGCTATTAACTAGAAGATATATCATGACAGCAGTAGAAATTCCTACTAAAAAATCTGCTATTTCTCGACCAATAAAACGTTCACTTATTAAGGCAATGCACAGAATTAGTATAGACAAAAGAGTGAGTAAATTTAGGATTTTCTTGTTATTAAGATATTTAGAAGGATGAGATATACTAACTAATGCTCCCATCAGCCAAACCAGAAAATAAATTCTAATTTCCGAACCAACCATTAGTAATATACCTGAAGCTAAACAAGCGTATAAGACACGCATTTTTAAGGATTTCACAAAAAAGAATAGGATGATTGAAGGAAAAAGTATATAATACCAAAATTCATAGGCTAAACTCCAAACTGCCTTATTTGAACCAAATAAATCTACAAAAATTGTTTGCACAAAAGCTAAAGTTCCCAAAGCATTTTGAAATGTGAAATTTTCCAAAATTTTGTAAGTTGCTAAATGACCGTTGTGAAACCTTTCTCCATAAAAGCTATCTTGTCCAGTACCAAATATCTTTATACCGAGAGAATCCCAAAAAGAAGACAGCAATAAAGCAGGAATTAATACTGTATATAAACGTGTGAAACGATCTACTAAATAATTAACCCAAGACCATTGCTTTTGCTGAATTCTCCTTATTACACTAGATGAAATAAAAAATCCACTTAACGCAAAAAAAATCATTACAGATTGATGACCCAATACTGTTAATGAATTTAACCTTTTTATCAAAAAACTAGGATTACTAATTTCTGAATATTCTATAAATAATAAAATTCTCATGTGACCGATAAAAACTAATAAAGAAGCTAAACCCCTTAATAGATCAAGATGAGTTGACCATCGATAATTCCTAATTGAAGGAATATTATAAATAGGCTGCGTCTGAATTTCTGTTTCTAGCATTTTGGAATTTAACAAAGATTAAGTTGTTATAGAAAAGGATAGTCAATGCATATTTTGCAATGTCTTATCCCCCTTTTTTTAGAGTGTATAACCCAATAAATGAAAGGCTTTTGACCCCCTAAGACCGTGCTGGTTCGCCTTAATACCTTCCCCGCAAGCGAGGAGGGTACAGAGGTGGGGTGGGGTTCTTCGGTTTTAGTAAATAATCAAGCAGACATGATGTTATGTCTCACTTTCAATGAGAAATTTTGCCACTCAAAAGGTATACAGAGAAGCGTGCCAATATCTCAAAAAAAGCAAAAGCTAATTCATTTTATGAAGTTATTAACTGCACTATGTACAAAAAAACTTCCCTAATTAAACCGTTAAAACATGAGAAAATATCAAGATAAAATTGGAATATCAATACAACAAATAATATACAATTATCTATATATGAATACTTATAATTTTTCAAGAAGGGTTTTTAAAGCTTGTCCGAAGTTTATAGGATCTTTATTAAACTCCAATTAGAAAGATAAGATGCACTAAACAAGACTCAGGAATCTCACTATCAATGCAATTATCGCTCTTTTATTAGTCTAAAAAAATAATATAGAAGTAACTTGGCTTGAACTTCCTTCAATTCAAGGTACTCCTATATTGATACGAACTCATAACAACAAAGTTTTTTGATTTTTATCTAGTGACAGTAATAAGGCAGCGTTAGATCCATTTCACTTTAATTAATGGTAAAAATACGCTGGAAGGGGCATGGCATTGCCCATTGGTGTCAACTTAATGTGAAAACCATCTAAACACAACTTTGAAAGATTGCCTTGTTGCCTCCTTCCCTGCCTTCGACTGGGAATGCCCGTCGTTGAGACTCCGCTTCCCTTACTGGCAGCAGAGGCGCAATGATCAGCATTTCCAGCCTCTGGCTGGAAACAAGATTTTAAACGAGTTTTAGCTTAAGTTGACACCAATGGGCATTGCTACTTACCCATCTGGGAACCGCTATATATGTATCAGGGTTTAGTGAAATAGTATTAGATACTTACAAAGAAAAAATTGTTTCAGAAACAAAAAAACTCATGATTAGCATCTTCAGATATCAAGTTAATCTGAACAATGCTATCATGAGTCCCAAAAATTAGAGTTGGCACGTATAATACATTTGTACGCCCCTACAGAGATTTATGACTTGCTATTAACGATCGCTTCGTTTAAAACTAACTCTGGTTGTGGTGTCTTTTCTTCTTCTGGCAGACCGTAAATTGACCTGTACAACTTCACGTACTCTTTGGCAGATTGATACCAACTAAAGTCTTGGGCCATACCTCGTTTTTGTAGTTCTAGCCATTGTGGTTTGAAACGGAAGCCTTCCCAAGCCCGGATCATGCAGGTGAAAAGGTCTAGCGGTTCATAGCGGTCAAAACAATAACCGGTGCCTGCTGCATTTTCGGGATCGTGATGGCTTACAGTGTCGACTAATCCACCTGTGCGGCGGACAATAGGCACAGAACCGTAGCGTAAAGACATCATTTGGCTGATACCACAAGGTTCAAAGCGACTAGGCATTAAGAAAGCGTCAGTGCCAGCGTAGATCCGGCGAGACAGGGCATCGTTATACAGTAGATAAGTTGCCATACGTCCAGGAAAGCGGGATGCTAATTCCCACATCTGAGTTTCATAGTAGCGATCGCCTGTCCCTAACAGCACAAACTGTGCATCTGTATAAGAGAGGAAGCGCTCAAGGATTTGCAATATCAAGTCAATGCCTTTTTGTTCCACTAATCGGGTCACAATCCCAATTAAGAAGGCTTTGGAGTTGACTTCTAATCCTACTTCTTCTTGCAAAGCAATTTTGTTGGCTTTGCGTTTCTCCAGGGTATCAGCAGTGAAGGTTTGAGCAATGTATTTATCATCTTCTGGGTTATAAATTTCAGTATCAATTCCGTTGATAATCCCAGATAATTTACCGCTAATAAAGGACAGCAAACCTTCTAACGTTTCACCATAAGTAGGTGTCTTGATTTGCTCCGCATAGGTGGGCGAAACTGTATTTACTTTATTGGCAAATTGTACCGCCGCCGCCATTGTGTTGTGTCCTTGCATATACCAAGGACACCAAGTAATTTTTTCTAAATACCAACGCCACGGCCCTTGATAAGCCAGATTATGAATGGTAAACACTGTGGTGATATCAGGATCTTGGTGCATCCACACGGGAATCATCCCCGTATGCCAATCGTGACAATGGATAATTTCCGGTTTCCAGTAATTCCAGGCAAACTCGGCTGCACCATTAGCAAACAAAGTGAACCGCCAATCTTCATCTTCTCCAGAATAAATGCGGCGGGGCATGAAGGCGGGATGTCCAAATAAGTACAAGGGAACATCAGTACCAGGCAGAACGCTTTCGTATACTGCAAAGTGCTGGAACATGGCATCGCCCCACCAGATGGGTTCATAGGGAATTTCCATTTTGTCTGGCAGGAAGCCATAGTAAGGCAAGAATATCCGCACATCATGCCCCATTTCTCTCAGAAATTTGGGTAATGCTCCAACAACATCACCCATTCCTCCTACTTTCGCAATGGGTGCTGCCTCTGCTGCAACAAATAGAATCCGCATGGTAATTTTTGCTTCCCCGATTCTGTCTATATTGTCAAATTAACTTTTGTCGCGTTTGGCACATCTTTGGTGCAACGACGATCAATTCTTATCTAATCACATCGGCTTGCCCTATTGCTTAAGAACCGCGCCCAATCACCGCAAAAATTTCTGCTAAAATTTCTTGCGCTCCTTGTTGCCGCAACACTTGTGCTAGTTCTGTGCCTAGCGCTTCAGCATTATTGGCAATCCCTGTGACGGTATCTTTTACGAACTTTTGACCATCTACACTAGCCACTATCCCTGTTAAGGTCAAATTCTCACCAGATACTTCTGTATTTACACCAATAGGTACTTGACAGCCGCCCTCTAAAGAGCGTAAAAAAGACCGTTCAGCCAGACAGCGATCGCGTGTTTCGGGGTGTTCAATCGCTTTGAGTAAAGATAGCACTTCACTATCATCGGCACGGCATTCTATACCTAAAGCACCTTGTCCCACGGCGTGAAGGGAGATTTCTTTGGGGAGAATTTGATGAACGCGATCGCTCATTCCCAATCTTTCTAACCCTGCTGCGGCCAAAATCAAAGCATCGTATTCGCCTGCATCCAGTTTTGCCAACCGTGTAATCAAGTTTCCCCGGACATCCTTAAAGGAAAAGTGGGGGAAGTGATGACGTAACTGTGCTAACCGCCGCAGCGAAGATGTACCAATTACTGCACCTTCTGGCAATGTATCAATTTGTTTATCTTTGTGCTTTTTATGCACCACTAATGCATCTGCTGGATTTTCCCGTTCAGTAATTGCTGCCAGTGTTAACCCTTCAGGTAAATGAGTCGGCAGATCCTTGAGGGAATGAACGGCAAAGTCAATCTCCTGATTGAGCATTCCAAGTTCAAGCTCTTTAGTAAAAAGTCCTTTATCGCCAATCTTAGCTAATGCTACATCCAAGATTTTATCGCCTTGGGTAGACATAGTGTGGACTTCAAAAATGATCTCAGGGAATTTTTTCTGGAGTTGCTCTTGTACCCAGTAGGTCTGAACCAGAGCAAGTTGGCTTTTACGTGAACCAATCCGAATAGTGCGTGGAGGACTAGAAACAACTGAAGTCATAAAACAATATAATATCGCAGGCGATAAATTCACTCTCATCTAGACTACCGTAGTCAGGGACTCATACCAATTTTGGGGTTTGAATTTTGGATTTTGGATTACAATTCTTTACCTAACGCTGGTTTCCAGAATCTCAAACAGTACTACTTAATACAGCACTATTACGGTACAAGCCGCTTTATTTATCACTCGAAGACAAGAAAATGCACGGTAGATCGATTGAAAACTGCTATAAACTGAATGTAGGACTTTCGGAGTAGCAGAAATTATGAGTGTTGCAAAATCTGCATCTCTAACTCTAGAGGAGTTTCTGAAGTTACCAGAAACAAAGCCTGTAAGCCTTTATATTGATGGTGAGATTATCCTAAAACCAATGCCCAAAACCCGCCACTCCCGACTTCAGGCTAAGTTGATTTATGGAATTAATGAAGTCACAGAAAAGAGGCAAATTGCTTAATGCTTTTCCAGAGTTACGTTGTACTTTTGGTAGCTGTCAATTGTTCCAGATGTGGCGGTTATCCGTTGGCAACAAATTGAGTTTGACGATAACGGAGAACCTGTAGATGATGTGCTAATTGCTCCGAACTAGACAATTGAAATTCTTTCTCCAAATCAGAGTATTAATGTATTAATCGGGTTACAAGCAATATCTTACATTGCCTAAAATATGGTTTTGGAGATAATCCTGTAATTGTTGGGTACGCAATATGGTGAAATTTTCTCGACAACCAAAATAAATGGTTGGGGCAAGACTTCCTCCTTGATATCTACTTATTTCAAACTCACAACTGGTCTCTCTAAACTTGATCCATGCTACCTGTGAAGCAATTAACTTCTGTTTACTAAAGTTATTTAAGGTAGGTAGCAATTGTTGATAAACTTGATTCATTTTTTTATCTTTATTCTGATAAGACAACTTTATGCATTCATCAATTGCTATTTGAGTTTGAGGATTATTGCAGTTAAGATTTTGAACTAAGCGAATCTCCCGTAAATCAGGTTTTGTGCCTGCTATTGTCACGGTGGGAGTATTTAAACTGCTGAGAGTTAGCATACTTGCTAAAACTAGTAATAATTGACGCATGGCAAAATTTTTATTGTTTCAGTAAAGATAAAAGGTACTTAAATACGCATCAGCATTGGTATGTTCCGATGCAGAAGACTTCTAAACTTCTTACAAAAGGTAAACCAGCCGTCAGAAGGAAGCCGAAGTTTCACAAGAATGCTAAAAATAATTTGGTATTTTAGTGATCTAAGTTTAGCCTTTATATTTTATGAATCGTTCCGCCTGCCTCATTTTCAATCCAGTTGCGGGTCAAGGTAACCCAGATATAGAACTGGCAGAAATTCGGGCAATATTAGAGCCAGAAATTGACCTAGATATTTATCTCACAACTGAAGAAATCGACGCTGATGAACTGGCTAATGCAGCAGTAGCGAGGGGAGTAGATGCAATCATTGCTTCGGGGGGAGATGGCACTCTCTCGGCGGCAGCAACGGCTTTAGTGGGTACTAATATTCCATTTGGCATTATTTCTAGAGGAACAGCAAACGCTTTTGCTACAGCTTTAGGAATTCCTGACACGATCGCAGGTGCGTGTGAGACAATTTTGCAGGGAGGAACCCGTCATGTAGACGTAGCCTATTGCAATGATCGGCCAATGGTACTTTTGGCAGGTATTGGCTTTGAAGCTGAAACTGTAGAATTGGCAGACAGGGACGCTAAGAATCGCTTTGGGATGATGGCTTACGTTTTCGCTGGAATTCAGCAACTAAGAAATTTAAAAAACTTTGATGTTGAAATTGAAACAGAAGACAGGATAATTAAAACTAGTGCCTGTGCAGTTACAGTAGCAAATGCCGCGCCTGCTACTTCAGTCTTAGCTCAAGGCCCAGCAGGTCTGATTTATGATGATGGGTTACTAGATTTAACGATTGTAGCTCCAGTTAACAAGGCAGGAGCGATCGCAGCTACATTTCATCTATTCCAAACGGCTTCTACAGGTAACGCTGTAGATCGGAATGATATTGGCTTCCTGCGAGCCAAAGAATTTAAAATTACTACTAAGCCACCGCAAAAGGTTGTTCTAGATGGTGAAATAGTAGGCACAACACCAGTAGAAATTAAGTGTGTACCAGCAGGTTTGAATATTTTTGTGCCATTAGTAGAAGAAGTTGAGCCTACCGAAAAACTAGAGGGACTCCCTAATCTGACTATTGAGATGAAAGACACGGTAGAGGAGTGAGGGC
>NZ_CAXTNE010000070.1:22641-30483 GCF_964245445.1 uncultured Nostoc sp. | reverse complement strand
CCCACTGGTGGTCAATGGCTCTGGTGCGAATAGTGATTTGGGGATTGGGGATTGGGGATTGAGGACTACTCTTAACTCCCCAATCTCCCATGCCCTCTTCCAAAGCATCAATGGCATTTGCCAGGATGTTCATAAACACCTGATTCAACTGTCCGGGATAGCATTCAATCAGGGGAAGTTTTGCATAGTCTTTAATGATTTCAATTGCCGGACGATGAACATCTGCTTTCAGGCGATGGTGAAGAATCATTAGCGTTCCGTCGATGCCATCGTGGATGTTGACGGCTTTCATTTCAGCTTCGTCATGGCGGGAGAAGTTTTTCAGGGATTGGACAATTTCAACGATGCGACCTGTACCCAGTTTCATCGAATCTAGCAGTTTGGGGAAATCCTGCATGATAAATTCCAGGTCTATATTGTCCAACTCTGATTCCAGTTCTGGGGGAGCAACAGGTAGAAATTTCTGATAATTTTCCAACAGGTGTAATAAGTCTTTAGCGTATTCGGCAACATATTTTAAATTGCCGCAAATAAAGTTAACCGGGTTGTTGATTTCGTGGGCAACTCCGGCAATGAGTTGTCCTAAACTTGACATTTTTTCGCTTTGGATTAACTGAGTTTGGGCCAATTGCAACTCATGAAGAGCTTGCTGAAGTCTCTGTGTCTGAGCTTTTGCCTGGACGGCTGCTTGAGTGCTTTGCTCGTAAAGCACAGCTTTTTCAATAGCGATCGCTGTTTGAGAGGCAAAGATACTCACAAGTTTCAGGTGTTCAGCCATGTATGAGTCAGTTTTCGGCGTTCCAATAGCGATCGCTCCCAGTACCCGCTCTTTGGCTCGCAACGGTACACAAATCATTGCATTAACGTTTTTTTGCTCCTCTAAGCGAGGATCGGCTTGCACATCATTGACCAGTTCTGCGCGGTTGGATTGCACAATGTCACCAATAATTCCCTTACCCGGTTCCGGCTGACTGTGGTCAAAAAACACTCCAAATTCAGCAATGATTTCAAACGCAGTTGCATCTGGACTCAAAAGCAGAATCATCCCCGCAGATGATTCAATTAATTGACTCAATTCTTGAAGCACAAGTTGGGCAATCTGTCGCGTATCTAAACTTGTTGTCAGTTGAGTCGAGATATCGTCAAACAAATCAATTTCCTGATATCGCTCCAGCAATTCTTTGGCGAGTACTTTCTTCTCAGCTTCCTGCTTTGCCAGAAATGAGAGCAAAGTCGCAAGTAGAGTTGCCTGTTCTTCCCCAACAACCCAACCGATGATTTCTCCTGACACCTCGATTGGATATCGGTTTTTTGCAGTTTGCTCCCCAATGCTAATCAGTTTCGTGCCGTCTACTAGTTCAACATCAATCGCAATGTTAAACTGGTAAATTAAGTTATGAAGTAGAGATGGCAACTCTTTTTTGTTGAGCATCTTTCTGAGGTTAACTGTGGACATGAAACACCTCATAAATAGCAAGTTGTAAATTGGCTGTATTCATGCCAACCAGATTATTAATTTTATCTGCTACCTCTAGGGCTAAGTTTCCAAAGACAGGCATTTTCTTAGTTTTTACCAGTTGCGATCGCGCGGCCTCTCCTATAGAAAAGTAGCCTAAACTGTATTGCAACCCTCTGCCTTCTGCCTTCTGCCTCGTGCTTACTTCACCGTAGCTATCCATACCCCTTCGGAAAAGGAAGCTACGCCTAGCATTTCCGAAAAAGAGAGAAATTGTCATAAAAATCTAGGGATATAATAATTTACTAATTAAGACTAGTTTTCCCAAAAAGATGGGCGATATAACAACAAAGTTGAGCATTAACAAATATATTTAAATGCCGTAGTAGAGGCGTCCTTCCGTCTACGGAAATCGCTTACTTTTTGATGAGTTATAAAAAAACTATAAATAAAGCTTTCACAATTCTATAAAGGCATAGATTAAAAGCTATGGTCAATTGGTGTCTCTTGTTGCGACTACTCGTAAATTGGGAATCAGCTTTTCTGAGGCTGGAATAATCTTCTGTCTGGCAAAAAATAAATAGTCTACAAAAAAAGCTGCGATCGCAGCCTTTTTTGCTAATTTTAAAAAGTTTTTAGGTAAGCGCTAGCTTCAGTTAGATCCGAGAGTAGCGAAAACGAAGTCTGAGTAGCCGAAGCCAGCGTAACCACATTTGTGCAGGTTGTTCAAAGAACGTGAAAATATCACCGAAACCCAAATTAGTTTTGTGATGGTGCAACCAGTGTCTTTCAGGAGTAGTAATAAATAGAATTTGGCATAAAATATTGACAGGCTTTGAAGTTTGCCAACCTAGTACACTTATGTGTCTCCACCATACATGAAACTGACCAAGCAGTAATCCAGAGATAACGCCGATGGGAGAGAAAGGCCACAAGACTATTGCTATAAGTACATAAGGCAAAGCCCCCAAGATACCATCTAAAAGAACTTGGGGATTAAAAGTCAAAATAGCGTAGTGGCGAAAGTCCTTCTTCCAGGAGTGGTGCGTTTTTAAATGTAGGCTACCAAAAACGTGCTCGGGTACGTGGTAAAAAAATGTAGATAGAAAATCGCCAAAAAACAGTAATAACCAAGCAACAGCGATAGCCTCAAGCATTTGTACTCCTCAAGTAAGTTAAGAAAACTCCACAGAAAATATGCAAATCTTATGCTGTATACGTAGACACCTGATTTTCTATGATGCTTGCATCATCTATGCATTTCATGGGTCTACACTCCAGTTAATTTGACTCAGAGTATATGTAATTGGATGAGTTGCAGTTTCATGAATCTACAATCCTTAATGCAGTAAACAGCAACTTGTAAGAACCTCCAATTTGGCTTTTAACTCTGGATTAATGGTAGTAATACATCTACATCCCGATGGGAATACTGTATTTTACCATAGTTACTACATAATCTTCTTACTAAGACATAGAGCGTAAGCAAAGGTTAAGTTAAAATTAGTACAAATTTAGGTTAAGGCCTTCTTCAGTATTATTAATACTAAGCTGATTGCAATTAAGCTTTAATTAAAAATTTAATCAGAACAATAGAAATAGGCATTCTGCCAAGGTAGCCTGGGTTATCAAGGTGAGGAAAGCTGCTTGACAATTAAATTAAGAGGCGGCTAAATCTGGAGCATCTAGAATTAATTACATGCCATAATATAGGAATCGTATTTTATTTTTTAAATTATCTACGTGGGCGGGGAGTAGGGAGTAGGGAATAAGGAATTAGGCTTTTCGATCTGTACCGGGCTTTTTCAGAAATCAATTATTAGTCCTATAGTAGACTATCAATCAGCATCATCCTCTCTGCAAATCCCTGGATGATTTGCTCCTCCAGCAAGAACTGCCTCCTGTGGCCTGCCTCCTTCAATTACAACTTGTCCTCTTGAAAAGATATCTCGGCATATCCCAAATTTAGGTTACTTTCCAGTTGGGAAGGTAAAATCAGGATTTGAAGGTATGATTACACGATTTATCTGTTTCAGCATGAACAAAAAATGGGCCGTCAAACGAATCACTATAAACCTGGCATCAAATGAAGCCAAGAACCTTGAAAAGTATTGCGAACAAACAGGCAGACCAGCAACGGATGTGATTCGAGAACTGATTCGAGCTTTGCCACTGATAAAATAAAAGTAGATTTGCGAACCATTTAACCTTGGTTCATTCTCAAGATATAAGCATTAGAATGTGGTTGAATTGGAGGTAACTACTCAGGCTTGCCTACGGCTGTTCGGTTTTGCCGTTCCCGAAGGGTGGTCTGAGCTTCTATAATCATGGGGGAGTGCCTAAACTTAGACTTTTGCCCTAGTTTTGGACTTACCTCCCCTGCTACAGCAAATATCCTTATTCTGTCGTAACTTCCGTCAGAAAATAATTTATAACCTTTGTTTTTTAGTATTTTCGCAACAAACAACAGAATTTAAATAGCAAATATCCAGTCGTGAGGGTCTAATCGGCGAGCGTTGCTGAATCATAGGATGATTTTGCTCAATTTGGAACGAGTTTTCAATCCTTTCAACCACCTATTCATCCCGCATTTATGCAACGCTGGTCTAATCTATGATTACCTCTGTTGAATTACGCTTGTCAGAGTAAATTTAAAAACCTTTATCCAAATCTGCAACCCCTTCTACTTTAGCCGTGGCTCTTCTGGACTCGGGTTTTTCAGACTTGGCATGAAAAGTCAGGTCAAGGCAAGGCTTGAATAAGTTCCCGAATTACATCCGTTGCGGGTCTACCTGTCTGTTCACAATACTTTTCAAGGTTCTGAGCTTCATCTAATGTCAAGTTTAAGGTAATTCGCTTAAGCGCCCTTTTTTTACTGAAGGTTGCGAAACGGGGAAATTTAAGTGCAGCAGTTTTATTCATTGATTGATAGGCTAGATATATACAAACTTTATTTATCAAGCTTGCCAATTCCGAAATATCTTTACCAGTGAAAATCAGGATTTTTAGATTGAACTTAAGCTTTGCATCCCAAGTCTATTACTGAAAAACTAAGGTATCAAATAACTAAAAGCACACGGAATGAATCTGCCATTACCCAAGTCCAAGAAGCTTTCGGCTGAAGAGATGATGTCAGCAATGTCCCACAAGCCAGATTATCTGTTGAGCAAGCGGTGTTGAATTACTGAAACGAGTGGATTGCCAAAAGTGGTTTTCATCAGTGAATATTTTGGTAATATACCTGTTTTAAATCCTCTGCAACATAAGATTATTAGTTTATTATGGCTATCACCTCATATCTATAGCAACCTAGTAGATAATTCCTTTTAATCAAAGGTAATTACACCAACAGTGAGTTAATACATGACTTTACAGAATTGGAGACGCAAGCGTGGCGTTGCACTTACTAACAAGGGGTTACAAAAAATTAAGGAAGCAAAGCATCAGTCAGAAGCAAGGGAAAATTTTGGAAACAGGTATACTCTTGAAGAAATGAGTGCGCGATCGGGGTTATATTCCGCTACCATCTCGAAAGTATTGAATCGGGAGGGAGGAGTTGATAAACAGACTATTGAGAGGCTTTTTTCAGCTTTTAAGTTAAAAATAGATAAAAGCGACTATTCAAGCTCAAATACTCGTCTAGATTGGGGAGAAGCTATCTTTAACTCAGTTTTTTATGGACGTACAGAAGAACTTAATACCCTAGAGCAATGGATTCTTAATGAACACTGTCAATTAATTGCATTATTGGGAATAGGAGGCATTGGGAAAACAGCCCTGTCTGTAAAATTTGCTCAACAGATTCAGGAAAACTTTGAGTATGTAATCTGGCGATCGCTACGAGAAGCTCCACCTGCTAAAATTATTCTAGGTAACTTAATCCAATTTTTATCTGACGAGCAGGAAACGGAAGCAAACTTACCAGAAAGCTTTAGCGAGAGGGTATCACGCCTACTCTATTATTTACAAAATCATCGCTGTTTGGTAATACTTGATAATGCAGAGTCAATTCTCCGCAGTGGTAGCCGCGCCGGACTTTATCGAGAAGGATATGAGGAATATGGTGAGCTTTTAAGACGGGTAGGAGAAGCAACTCACCAAAGCTGCTTAGTGCTGACTAGTCGTGAAAAACCTAGAGAAGTGGCATTGCTAGAAGGACAAGCATTACCTGTTCGCTCTTTATCACTGAATGGTTTAAAGGTGGCAGAAGGGCAAGAAATCTTAAAACTCAAGGGACTATCGGCGGCTGAGGAGGAATGGAAAGTAATGATTGAACGCTATGCAGGCAATCCATTAGCGTTGAAGATAGTTGCCACGACCATTCAAGATGTTTTTGATGGTAATGTGACTGGATTTTTGCAACAAGACACATCTGTTTTTGGCGACATTCGTGATGTTTTAGAGCAGCAATTTGAACGTTTGTCAGATTTAGAAAAGGATATCATGTACTGGTTAGCGATTAATCGTGAGTCGATTACGCTCTCAGAACTGCAGGATGATATTACATCACCAGTACCAGCAGCAAAATTACTTGAAGCTGTGGAATCTTTAGGAAGGCGATCGCTAATCGAGAAGGCTGCGCCTACACTCATTGAAAAAACTGGATCACTTTTTACCCTCCAGCCTGTAGTCATGGAGTATGTAACTAATAGGTTGATAGAAAAGGTCTGTGAGGAGATTGTTACTCAGAATCTTGATTTATTCACGAGCAAAGCTTTGATAAAAGCCACAGCAAAAGAATATGTTAAGGATACTCAAATTCGCCTTATCATCAAACCAGTTATAAATGGTCTGCTTACTGCCTTTAGAAGTAAAAAACCCCTAGAAAATCACTTAGCTCAAATTTTATCAACTCTACGAGAGATATCTCCCCTAGAACAAAGTTATACGGCAGGAAATGTCTTTAACCTACTTTGTGATTTAGAAACCGATCTTAGCGGTTATGATTTTTCTTATCTAACTATTTGGCAAGCCGACCTGCAAAACGTCAAGTTACATAATGCAAATTTTGCTCACGCCCATCTAGCTAAGTCTGTTTTTGTTGAAACCTTTGGTGGTATTTTTTCGGTAGCCTTTAGCCCCAGTGGAAAGCTTTTAGCTACTGGTGATACCAATGGAGAAATTCGCTTGTACGAAGTTGCTAGTAGTCAGCAAATTCTGACTTGTAAGGGTCATGCTGGTTGGGTTTGGTCGGTTTCCTTTAGTCCCGACGGTCAGGTTCTTGCTAGTGGTAGTAATGATCAAACAATAAAACTGTGGGATACCAATAATGGTCAGTGTTTTAAAACTTTAGAGGGTCATAGTGGTGGGGTTCGTTCAGTCACTTTTAGTCCCGACAGTCAGGTTCTTGCTAGTGGCAGTGATGACCAAACAGTGAAGCTATGGAATACCACTACAGGCAAATGTCTAAAAACCTTACAAGAAGTTGGTTGTAGTGTATGGTCTGTTGCCTTCAGTCCAAAAGATTACATATTGGCAAGTGGAAATGATGACTATACGGTAAGGCTGTGGGATATTAACAGCAGTTCATGTATTCAAACCTTAGAGGGTCATACTCAGAGGGTATACTCAGTCACTTTCAGCCCTGATGGTAATACACTAGCTAGTGGGAGCCATGACCAAACAGTGAAACTTTGGGACATTAGTACTGCTCAATGTTTTAAAACTTTGCAGGGGCATACTGACTTGGTACATTCAGTTACCTTTAGTGTAGATGGTAATGCGCTTGTTAGTTGCGGTGATGATCAAACAGTTAAAGTATGGGATTTTAGTACTGGTCAATGTCTTAAAACTTTACAAGGACATAGAAATAGGGTATGGTCGTTAGCGACATGTATAAATAAAAACATTTGCGCTAGTAGCAGTGATGACCAAACGGTAAAGTTATGGAATATCGTTACTGGTAGATGTGTTAAGACATTCCAGGGTTACAATAATGGGATATGGTCAGTTGCTGTCAGTCCAAACGATAATATCCTTGCCAGTGGCAGTAATGACCAAACAGTGACATTGTGGAATGCTATGACTGGTAAATCTCTCAAAACTTTGCACGGACATGGTACGAGAGTCACATCAGTTGTGTTTAGCCCTGATTCTCAATTACTTGCTAGTGGCAGCGAAGACCGAACCATAAGGTTATGGGATCTGGGTACTGGTAAATGTCTTAAAATCTTGAGAGGGCATAGTAATCGAGTTACATCAGTTACTTTTAGTGCCGACAGCCATTTTCTTGCCAGTGGTAGCGATGACCAAACAATAAAACTCTGGGATATCAGTACTGGTGAATGTCTCAATACTTTACGAGAACATAATGGTAGAACATGGTCAGTCATTTTCAGCCCTGACAGTTATACATTAGCTAGTGGTAGTCATGACCGAACAGTGAA
>NZ_CAXTNE010000070.1:0-22541 GCF_964245445.1 uncultured Nostoc sp. | reverse complement strand
CTTTGGGATGTTGACACAGGGGACTGTTTAAGGACTTTATCAGGACATACTAGGTGGGTTTGGTCAGTTGGCTTTAGTCCCGATGGTCAAACTGTGGTCAGTTGCAGTGAAGATGAGACAATTAAGATTTGGGATGTAGAAACAGGTGAATGCTTAAAAACTTTGAGAAGTAAAAGCCCTTACGAGGAAATGAATATCACTAGCATAACTGGGTTAACTGAGTCTCAGAAGGATACTTTAAAAGCTTTAGGAGCAGTTGAGTATTAAATAAAGCTTAATATTTAGACTGATAATACAGATTTAACCTGGACTGTAATCAAACGCTAATTCAGTTGATTACTTTGCGTTTCAGTAACAAAACTGCACTTAAAACACTGTATTCTAGCATCCCTAATCCAGCAGATGGTTCGGGTACTGGTACTGGCTCAAGTGCTGAGAATGCTAATTCTCCAATTAGCTTATAAGTAGTAGTTGTAGGATGAACGTCGTCCCAAAACAAAAATTCTTCAGGATTACATAAAACTTGTTGTGTGGGAACATCTATGGGTACTACTGATAAATCCTTGCTAATGCAAGAGTTGGTCACATTTATAAAACCGAATTCCTTTGGAGCAGCAATAACCCTATCAAATAGGGAATTGACATTCAGTTCTATAATGTTGATATCGGGACTTAACTGTTGCCTCAAAGATTTGAGTGTCGTGTTTAAGCTAGAGTTATGTATGCTACTGAATGTGTTGAATAAGTTGGAACGTTGACTATCAAAATTTGCAAAAGGCAATTTTCCCAAATCTGGCAAGTTGACCACCATGATATCTCTAGCGCCATCAGCAACAAGCGATGTCAACGCTGCTGATAAATTTCCCACTGTATTGGTAGGCTTGGGATCATCACCGAAAAAGTAACTTAGGTAGTCATTAGTACCAGCCCAAATAATATATAGAGTATTAGGATCAGCAGTTTGTGCTGATACAAAACTATTTATCTGTTGCTGCAATCCTGGTAAACTAGGTAAACCAATATTCTTAGTTCCTGTCGTCGCACCACCAAAAGCAAAGTTATTTTTCAGATTTAATGTTAATCCTAGATCAGAAGCAAGATAATTAACCCAAATTGGGCCATTAGAAAAACGCCCATTAGAGTAGGTTGGACTTGGAGGAATAATTCCGTTAGTGGCATTAAATACATTACCAGTATCAGAAAAGCTGTCTCCAAAGACGTAAATATTGTCATAATCTTTTGCTAATACTTTGAGTGGAAATATCAAAGATAAGAGCAAAAATCCTGTTGTTAGAATTTGTGGTTGCACAGTTAATTCCTTAATCTAGTTTCAACCTTGTAAAGATGTTCTTAAAAAGAAATCTCGCTCCAATTTTTAGAGCTTTTTTTTGCTGATTTAGAGCTTTCAAGAGGGTCTGAACCTAGCACCACATTACCCCAGCGCATTACACTTGCACTGGCGACACCTGCTGCACCAGAACCATAAATGAGAACCAAGTCATTTTCATGAATCTTGCCTAACTGTGCAGCATAGTACATATTTGCCACAGTTAGTACTGACCCTATGTTTGCACATACAGGGTAGAGGTTGATTGTGCGTTCTGGATCAATACCAAGTAGCCGCGTGCAGAAGCTTGTAACCCAAGCAGTAGGGGTATTGAAAAGAAAAAAGTCGATTTGCTCCAACGTGACACCAGCAGATGCGATCGCACCCTGGCAACATACACAAAGAAACTCCGCAGCCGTTTCGCGTAGAGCCTTCGCACCCTTGCCCGTCTGCATACGAACTCGTGAATTTCCTTGTTCGTCTTTTACGAGATCAGCAGATACTACCTCACACAGCGCACCTGTATGAACTGTCTTGGTGCCAAGGATACCCTGATTTGGTTCGAGTGAACCGACTACGAAGGCTCCGGCAGCATCACCAAGGAACCAAGACACAGTATCTTGCTCGTCAAAAACGCGAGAGTAGGAACACGAAATCACTACAAGTACATTACGATACTCTCCTGCTCGCACCAAAGCACAGGCAGTTTGAAGTACAACTGGCGTACTTCCGCATGTTCCATCAAGATTCCATGCAGCACCCACAAGACCAAGTTTACGGGCAAGGAAGGCGGCATTGCCAAATCCAATGTGTTCAGGCCAAACTGAGGCGACAATCATCAGATCAACCTCATTGGGAGAAAGTTTGGCCGCATTGAGGGCATCTATTGCCGCACGATACTCCAAGGTTAACGAGGACTCGCCAGGGCCAAGCACCCAGCGCTCAACAGTACCACGAAAAGGATCTGAGAGATAAGGCAGCATTTCCATGTCAAACTCGTTACTCGGAGGAGTTCCAGTCAGCGAAAACAGCCTTGCTAATCCTTTTTGTTCAGCCTGAGCTATTAGCTCAGGATACTTTTCTACGTAATAGTTATTGGTACGTCTAATGGTTGGAAAAGTGAGTGCAAGTGAGCGAATACCTACTGGAGAATGCACCATATAAAAAAATAGTCTCTTATCTTAATAGTTGGTAGCGCCCTGTGAAATCAGGCTTTGATTACGAGTTTGAGTGGGTGCTATTTGCGTCGGATCTATGAGTACATCAACGACAAATGGAGTAGTCGCTGCGATCGCTTTTTCTAAGGCTGCTTGCACCTCAGTCTCTTGTTTCACCCGAACACCTTCTGCTCCCATTCCCTCAGCAATTTTTACGAAATCCACTTGGGGAATAGTGGCATCGGCATATTTAAATCCTAGATACCCCATACCTTGTTCACAGATGTTGTAGCGCCCATCGTTAAGGATAATCCAGACTGTAGGAACTTGATATTTTACGGCTGTGCTGACCTCATTGTTCATGAGTATAGCGCCATCTCCAACAATGGCAACAGCCTTACGATTTCCCGCTAAAGCTGCACCAACTACACCAGTTACAAAATGCCCCATAGAACCAAAGCCAGTGCTGACCCTAAAACGATGCGGTTCGGCAAATCGTAGCAGGTTAATTGCCCAAACTAATGAGTTACCCGCTTCAGCCATGACAATTGCATTGCTCTTTTCGACAATCGACTTTTGAATTGCATTCAAAAGCACATTTGGTCTCACTTGAGCGTCTGCACGGAGATTGATTAAGTTGGAGGATTCGGGGATTGACCGCTTAACTATTGACTGTGACAGAACTGTTGTCTTGCCAGGACACTCAGGAAAATATTTTAGTAAGGACTTGACAAAAACTCTCACATCGGATTGGACGGCAAAAGTTTCGATAGATGGGTACGCGGTTCCTGGCACTTCTGGGTCTATATCAACATGCAAAAAGCCTTGCCAAGGAGCCATTATGGGGTTCCAAAACGAGGTAAGTTCACCCAAGCGTGTTCCTAAAACTAATGTCCGTAAAGGACAATACTCCTGCATGTACCTGAAAACTGACTCATGCCCACCAAAGCCAGTTACACCTACGAACTGAGGATGGTCTTCAGGAAAAATACCCTTACCCCGTGGTGAACACATTACACTAGCCCCTGTATTCTCAGCAAGCTGGCGAATCTCTTTTGCAGCACCTCGTGCCCCGAAACCGACCCAGATTGCAAACGGCCCCTCAGACAGTAACTGGACACATTTTGCGATTGTTTCCTCAGTTGCTGTTGCTGCACCGTGAGACAGAGTTACGCGTGGCAATGATGTCTTTAATGAAATTGTCTGGATATTTGTAGGAATACTTATATGAGCTACGAATCCTCCTGGTTGTGCTAGTCCAAGAGCAAGCCTTTGAGAAACCTCTGTGAGTTCATAGCTGGATTCGAGAGTGGTTGCATAATGGAATATTTGCCCGGAAGTAAAAATCCCGGCGCTAGGCATTGTGTACGTGCTAGTTTCTTGGCAAGCCCAACGTCCCCTCTGTCGTGCTGAGGTTGAAGCTGAGACAAGAATCACCTTAGCGCCCTCCCAACGTGCAGCCAACAACCCTGTCAAAGCATTAGTGATCCCTGGCCCTGTAGTAGTGAATACCACAATCGGGCGATCACTAGTAAAATGCGCCTCAATGGCCGCAAAAGCTGCTCCGGCTTCGTGGCGAAAGTGCAGCACCTTGATGGAACTTTGGTGTAATGCAGCCCACACTGGGGCGATCGCGCCCCCCGAAACACCAAAGGCATACTGCACTCCCATCTCTTCCAGGATTTTTACCACTGCCTCCGCTACCGAAAAAGGTTTGGATGGCTTGCTATGAGATTCCTGTTCAGTTGAGTTTAATTTTTTATTGGTATTTGCTTTTATGTCCTGAAATTTAGCATCCATACAAATATCTTAGGAAGAATTTCCTCTGTGGGATAATATTATCCCACACCCAAGTAGGTCAGCGTCAATATTTTTCGTTTAAATAAAGCCCTAAGCAGCTATCTTGAAGCAAAGAGACGAAAGGGTTTGAGCCTACTTTATCTTTATTAATATAGTTTAGTTTTTTTGTGCCCATCTACTTGCTTATCTTCAAACAGTTTGGTCTTTTCTTGTCTACCTACTTAAACTCTGCTTTAGATTATAGAAGAAATGTTAAGAGAGTTTAAGAGCGACAAATGTGGCGATGCCTGCGGCAGGATGCGCCAACGCAGATGGGTTCACCCCTCTTTTGGTTTGTGAAAACTGAACACTCTTAATCAAGTTCTGGAGTATAAAAAGTGATTGACTTCAATCAGTATAAGGCTTTAACTTTCGATTGTTATGGAACCCTAATCGATTGGGAGAACGGTATCTTAGGAGTGCTAAAACCACTTCTGCTGGCACATAACACTAATTTTGATGACGAGCAAATTCTGGAACTGTTTGCTGAATTTGAAGCAGAACTGGAGAAAGCAGATTATATCAAATATCGGGAAGTTTTGAAGAGAGTTGTCCAGAAATTTGGTGAACGATTTGGCTTTGAGCCAACTGCCGAGGAACTAAATTCACTTGCTGATTCGATTCAGCATTGGCAGCCTTTCCCTGATACAGTTGAGGCACTTAAAAGCCTTAAGCAAAAGTTTAAGCTGGTAATTATCTCGAATGTAGATGATGATCTCTTTGCTTTCTCGGCAAAGCACTTGCAGGTAGAATTTGACCAGATAATCACAGCAGAACAGGCAAAAAGCTACAAACCTTCCTTAAACAACTTTAGACTGGCTATTGAAAGAATTAATTTGCCGCTAGACCAGATATTACACGTTGCCGCTAGTGTATATCACGATATCCTTACAGCCAAATCTCTGGGAATATCAACAGTTTGGGTAAACCGTCAAGCAGTCCAAAAAGAACCTTTTACCACAGTATCAGCAGTAAGTCAACCTGATTTAGAAGTGCCGGATTTAAAGACTCTTGCTGCTTTGAGTTTATAGTAATTGCCTAATCTTAATTTAACTACGGGAGGAGCAAAAAGTAGGCTCCAAAAAGTATTCATAAGCATGGCTTACGCGCTCTTGCCCATGCGTATTGTTAAACTGTCCTCATGAAAAACAACATCTTTCACCCAGTGAAGGCAATTTTCGATACCCCCATGTCCGCGAATACCACCAGCAAATTCTTTTGCCGTGCAAAGCAGGTTACTGACATAACAAAAAATTTCGTGATATTTCTTTTGCTTCCTCCTTCTAACTCTTTCTGACCACTAACACCAAAGCTCAAACCAAGCCGTAACTGAGAAATTGGGATTTCCTTTTAGGGCAGAGTACATCGCAGAACTTTTCGGTCTACTGAAAGTCGTCAGTCACTATCTTCCTAGAATTAATGAAATTTAATTGCAATAACTAAAAATTTCGTGTAAGCTTTTTTTAAAGTTATTGAATAAGATTCTCAATAGTTGAGATAGGTGTAAAATGACAACTTCTACAAGTCCTCTGTCGGTGGAGCAAGACCTCGCCGACTCGCCTTGGTGGGCTGGTAACGCAAGGCTGACTAACTTATCAGGGAAATTATTAGGCGCTCATGTTGCTCATGCTGGTCTGATAGTTTTCTGGGCAGGAGCCATGACTTTATTTGAGCTAGCCCATTTTAATCCAGCAAACCCGATGTACGAACAAGGCTTAATTTTGCTACCTCACCTAGCTGCTCAAGGTTGGGGTGTAGGTGCAGAGGGTGTAGTCTTGGATACTTATCCCTATTTCGTAATCGGAGCTTTACATCTGATTTCCTCAGCCTTTCTAGGCTTTGGAGGAATCTTTCATTCCCTACGTGGCCCCGAAAAATTAGAGGGCAGAGTTCCTTTCTTCGGCTACGATTGGGCAGATACGGGCAAAATGACTACAATTCTTGGTATTCACCTAGTTTTGCTAGGTTTTGGAGCATTCTTGTTAGTTGTCAAAGCAATGTACTTTGGTGGTTTGTACGACCCCAACATTGAAGATGTGCGGGTAATTACAAATCCGACATTAAACCCAGGTGTCATTTTTGGCTATCTGTTTGGCGGAATTAGTAGATTTTGGATTGCTGGTGTTGACAACCTTGAAGATGTGATTGGCGGTCACATTTGGGTTGGTGCGATATTGATTTTCGGTGGACTTTTCCACATTGTGACTAAGCCCTTTACCTGGACGCATCCACTATTTGTTTGGTCTGGAGAAGCTTACCTTTCATACAGTCTGGGCGCTTTAGCACTGATGGGTTTTATTGCAACTCTCTTCGTATCGGTAAACACTACTGTTTATCCCGAAGTTTTTTATGGTTCGGCACTCGTGGTTAGACAGAATATCGTGCCGTACTTTTCATCACCTGATCCTGACCTTGTAACTGCCCGAACTTGGTTAGCTAATGCCCATTTTTGGTTAGCTTTCTTCTTTCTCCAAGGTCATATCTGGCACGCCTTGCGGGTGCGTGGGTTCGATTTTCGCAAAGGTAGGGTGAGTCAGGAGGCGGTAATTCCCCAACCAATTAGCTAAATTCAACTTAATGCAATAAATTTGCAATTATTTTGAAGTAGAAGCTTAAGAATATTGCTAAAAATTCTCAAGGAGTTCTGGAAATGACAGCAGTAATTGAAGATAGCCCATATAAGCAACAGATACCTGATGTTGGTTGGTGGGCTGGTAACTTTCGTCTCACTAATTTATCGGGAAAATTACTAGGCGCTCATATTGCCCATTCTGCATTGATTTTGTTATGGGCTGGAGGGATGACCCTGTTTGAATTGTCGCGCTTCAACCCTAATGAGCCAATGTATGAGCAAGGGTTAATCATACTACCTCATCTAGCAACTCTGGGTTTTGGTGTCGGTGCTGGTGGGCAAGTTACTAGTACGTATCCCTACTTCGTAATCAGCGTCTTGCATCTGATACCTTCAGTAATTCTGGCTGCTGGTGGTATTTACCACTCTCTGCTGGGACCAGAGGTGTTAGAAGACAATCCTACTTGGGCTGGCTTTTTTGGCTATGACTGGAAGGATAAGGACAAGATGACAACAATCTTGGGCATTCACCTAACGCTTTTAGGTTTGGGTGCTTTAGCTTTAGTTGCCAAGGCAATGTTTTGGGGTGGACTATTTGACCCTTGGGTTGCTGGCGGTGGAAACGTAAGGATAATCAATCATCCGACGCTCAACCCATTCCGCATCTTTGGCTATCTGTTTGGGGTTTGGGGATCTGACGGAATGGCAGCTGTCGATAACTTGGAAGATGTTGTCGGCGGTCATATCTGGGTTGGTTTGATGCTAATTGGCGGTGGTATTTTCCATATCTTGACTAAGCCATTTGCCTGGGCGCGACGAGTTTTAATTTACTCAGGGGAAGCATATCTATCTTACAGCATTGGTGCTGTTGCATACATGGGCTTTTTAGCAGCATACTTTGCTTCAGTCAATAACACCGTCTATCCCGAAGTTTTTTATGGCCCGGTTAAAGCTATAGAAACTTCTACTGGTATAGTTTCTGCTCGTGGTTGGTTAGTAACTTTCCATTTTGTCCTAGCGCTAATATTTCTGTTAGGTCACATTTGGCACGCACTGCGTGCCCGTGCGATCGCCGCCGGATTTGATTTTAAAAATGGTGACATGGTTCAACCGCCACAGGTGAATCGCCAAAGTAATCAAGCAAGCTTAGTTAACTCTTCTGATTTGACGCTGAAGTTTCTCAAATACTTGCCAATTTACCGCCCTGGTATATCTCCTCTGTGGCGGGGATTAGAAATTGGCATGGCTCATGGTTACTGGCTAGTTGGCCCATTTGCCACATTAGGTTCATTAGGTTTATTACGCAATTCCAATCTTGGTAGCTTGGTTGGTTTATTTGCCGCAGGCAGTTTGATTGTCATCCTGACAATAAGTTTTTCGCTTTATGGCACTACTACCTTTGAAAGACAGCAAGAAATCTATCCACGGGTAGCAACGGTTGCAATAGTTCCTCGTGTGCCACAGACTCTCAATTCTACTGAAAGATGGAGTCAGTTTACTGAGGGCTTTTTGATTGGTGGGATTGGTGGAGCAATCTTTGCTTATCTGTTGTTGAATAGTGTTGCTGTATTTGCTGGAATTGCTATCAATTCGATTTAGTTATGTAGCAACTTAGTAGGCATTATGTAAAGACGTAGCATTCTACGTCTTTACAAGTATTATCTGCCCAGTAATAAAAGCAAAATATATCAAAAATTGGTTACTTTTTCGGAAAGACAAATGTCTAAACAGCCAGATGTTATTTGGTTAGATACAAGCCCTAGTTTGTTATGCTTGGCTCAACCGCTTATATGTGAACTGTCACATCATACAACTATTGCTCAGTGGCAATATGCTCAAAGTCAAGATGAAGCAAGTTCTTTGGATATTGCAATACTTCTGCTAGATAATTATCTTCAATTAAGTAATCAATCTGTGCATTTGATTGGTCACTGTACGGGAGGATTATTAGGATTACTATACAGTCGTCGATATCCAGAAAAAGTTAAATCTTTAACTTTATTAGCTGTGGGTGCTGATGCAGCCTAGCTCTGGGTGCTGATGCAGCCCTTGACTGGCAAGCTCATTATTATACTCATCGCCCGTTTTTGAGTCGGCAAAAGATTCTCACTGCGATGGTGTACAACCTCTTTAGCTATCAAAACGAAGACACTGTTAAGTGTCTAGTAAGTATTTTAGAGCATGACTTAAATTGCTCACTTTCACCGCACTCTCTATTTAGACAGATAAGTGTGTCTCCCTGTCCAGTCCCTGTACCTTTGATGGTTTGTGGTAGTACTGACGACATTATAGTAGAACCCGACACTTTGCGAGGATGGCGACCTTATTTGATGTCAAGCGATCGCTATTGGGAATGTCAACAAGGGCGGCATTTTTTTCACTTCTTCCAGCCGACTTTGGTAGTAGAACAGATTCTCGACTTCTGGCAATCTCTGTGTCAGTTAGATTCAGTTTATTCCTACCTAAAAGCTAATTCGTAATTAAGACATATAGGTTAAGGCTTAATACAGGTAGTTTCTAATACTTGACTCTGTTTTTTAAACAATACTATAGTTTGACAATTTGATATCATACCTGCGGTTAAAACCAGTAGGCTAGGGAAATTTTTCGATATTTTTTATGAGGATAAATAATGTTAGCTACAATTTTTGGCACTTTTTGTGCGTGCGTAATTATGATTCTCTTTGTTAGGAGTGTCTGGTTAACTTTGAAGAAAGGCATCAATTATTTAAAAATGTTGCATCAAATTCCCTGTCCCGGTTGTGAATATTTTACTAACGACTACCGCCTTAAATGTACTGTACACCCTATTAAAGCTTGTTCTGAGGAAGCGATCGCTTGTATTGATTTTGAACCGAAAACTTCTTCCTGTAATGCTTGCCAAAATGGTCGGCAAAAGCTTTGTTAAAGTTTTTTAATGGAAGAATTTATAATTTTTAATACTCTAAACACTTATGAACCAACGATCTGATTTCCTATATCCTCTTAGTCCATACTATGGGCAATTTCAACCAGAGTATTTAGCATTTAATGCTAAACTCCAAGAGTTTACTCAACGAATAAACTATATTTTTAGTCTATAAACTGGGGGTAAACTTTCTCCAGAAGAGGCTTATAAACAAATTCATTTTCTCTGGAAACAGTTGAAAAGTGCTAGAAAAGAATTAGGAATTCGCTAAGAAATTTAGTTATACCGCTTCCCTTATACTGTGGTACTAAAATTCAGGTTTTATAAAGAAGCATCAAAACCTGAAAACCCAGTCTCTCTAAAATAGGGTAAGCACTTCTTGTCAAAAACAAAGCTCTAATCTCAATAAAGAGCTAAATAATCGCATTAAATCCCGCTTATTGATAATAAATTAGGCGCAGGCGTAGCCCGTCGTAGACATCGCTACTAGCCTGTAGAAATCAACTGAACCCTAAATCCCTATTCTATGGTTAACTCATTAAATGTACGTTTTGTCAATCCCATTTGTGATGCGCTTCCCCTGACGATAAATTAAGCTTTTTGGCAATTTTTGCGTAAGTCCTGATTGAGTGATTTTATTGGATTCTCGCCCGAAAATAGCAGAAAATTGGACGGGATAAGGATATGCCAAAGTGATAATCTGTTGTTAAAAAAGGAAACAGGGATTGCAACATAGATTAATTCTGTCTTAATCTGGAAAAACTACTACGTCAGTTTGAGTTCCTATTTGGGAACTACAGCACATAACTGGCTCTCGTTTCCTCAGCGCCCTGCCGATAAACTTGTTCAAGAAAACACTTTGATAGCCTAAAACGATGAAAGCATCTGCTAATTTCGACTTTGAAGACGATAAATTTAATGCACCGCCTTCTCAAGTCCTTCCCTGGTGTCAGATGATTAATCCTCGATATGGCACAGATGGTATGCAATCCCACGGTTTGGCAATTAAGCTGGATAATGCCAATGCTGTCGGCTTTGTGCCAGATGATAATTGGCAGCAAATGGAGCATGAATTTACCTCTGGAGTCGAAACGGTCTTTATTTCCACTACTCCACGCGTGGTTATAGTGCGTCGGGGACCATTGTCTGTCAAAGACCGGGAAAGTGGTTTAAAACTGGGTACGCTCAAAGAGAATTATGATGCTTTTTTAGCCGACAAGCTTAAATTTAAAACCTTTACTCGCTATTTAATTTTTCTAGTGGGAGAGAATAAAAAGTTTTTACATGAATCACCACTACAACTAACTCTTAATGGTGCCGCCGGAGCAAGTTTCAGCAAAACCTACTGCGAATATCAACAAGGCAAAGTAGTTAGTGGATTCGTCGCTGAACTAGAAAAGGCTTATGCTGTTTACCGCAAGCAACCCTTGACACCAAAAGGCCCATTGTTCCACGCTCACGGCATTTTTTGTCCGATAATTGAGTGTGAAGAAAGAGGTATTGAACCAAATACAGTTCTGGTAGCTTCAACTGTAGACTACAAACATCCCACGGTAGGGACTTTAACAGAATACTTAATTGCTTCCGATTCTCTTGAGTCTAGAATGATTTGCAAGACTTTTGAAGAATACAAAGATTTTGGGAAGGAACCTGTAAAATCAGAAACGCCTAAATTGGCAATGGCAGGAGTTTCCAACTCTTACGTTTATGCTGATGAAGATGATTTTGCTTATCCGCCGTATTAGGTGGGTATTGGGGATTGGGGATTGGGTACTGGAAAAACCTTTCCCTAGTCCCCAGTCCCTAGTTCCTAGTCCCCAATGCCTTATTCTTTAAGCAGCAAATAATATAGTGAGCCATTACCGCCTGTAATGCCAGCGCGATCGCCTGCTAGTTTACCAGACCCCATGAAATAATCTACCCGACCTGGGCCTTTGATGGCGCTTCCTGTATCTTGGTCAAGCACAAAGCGGCTGACAGTACGCCTCTCTAGTTTGCCACCACCAGCAGGATAGGGAAATGAGTTGTAAATCAGCGCTAGCGCTCCCGGTGGCATGAGAGACTTATCTGTAGCAATGGAACGTTCTGCTGTTACTGGCACATGAATACTACCAGTAGCTCCTCTACCGCCTGTTTCTTGGAAAAAAATAAATCTTTTCCACCGGGGTAGATAATTACTCAACTCGCGAGGTTTTTGTCGGAAGTAACTAATCATCCGTGGCATTGTCAATCCTGCTAGTGGAAGTTTGCCATCTTTCGCTAGTTCTTTGCCGATGCTAGTCCAAGGGTAATCAGTTCCACCTGCATAGCCAACTGACGTTGTTTTGCCATCAGTTAATTTAATTTGAGCAGAACCTTGGATATGTACCATGTATGCGTCTAAGCGATCGCGGAACCAAAGTAGTTCTAAACCGCGCAATTTACTCTTATTCCCTTTTAAACCATCCTTCCCTTCCAAATCAATTCGTTTTGGGTGGGGTTTGCGCCATTGGCTGAAATCAGGTGGTAGCCGATAAAGAGGATACTTATATATTGCAGTCCTGACACGGCTGGCGGTGTAAACAGGTTCGTAGTAAGCAGTGAACTTAACAGTACCTTTGCCATCGTTACCTACAGACTGGTAAAAGACAAACTCTCGGCTGACAGCAGCTTGTAATTGCGCTGCTGACTTAGAACTGATAACTAGTTGGCGGAAACGTAGCAAACTTCGGCGGACGCGATCAAGGGTAATTTCCTTCATCGGATAATTTTGATATGCTGCGATCGCCTCACTCTTTGTTAGGTAAACCAGACTATTATCAATGGAAGCCAACAGCGCGTTGCGATCGCCTATTCTACCCCTTTGACCCCAAATTTGCTCATCCCAACCCAAGCAAGTCTGCTGGAACGTACAATCGCTTCCGATAGTGATTGGTTTTAGCGGTGGCGTTATCTCAGGAGTAATTGGTACTGGCTGAGGTGGAAGATCAGGAGTTATGGGTACTGGCAACGGCAGGAAGTTAGGAACCTGAGCAACAGCCGACCAGAGAGGGTTTACAAGGGCAATTCCCAGACTTAAGGAAAGCAAAGCAAAGGTTTTTCTCATCATTTAGTTGAATCTTTCAACACTGGAACTAAAAACGGGTTCTACCCGGATTGCCACAACTCGGGAAGGTCTTACTACCATATATTCCCCTTGAATATTTTTGATCGGCACGCTAATAAAGTCATTTGAAGCAGATTTTGGCACAAGTTCGCCGCTATACCACTTCTGAAACTCTTGAATAGTAGGAAAACGTACTTCTTCTCGGTGGCCGCTTTCCAGTAGGAGGTATACGGCATATTCATTTGGAGTTCTAGCCATAAGAGTTGAATTATTTAAAAAACATTCAACCCATTGTTAACCACGTAACCCCCGAATGAAAAGGGTAAGCATACGGGAGGTGGGAAGTAAGGGGGACAAGGGGACAAAGAGAATAACCAATGCCCAATCCCCAATGACTCTTCACTGTAGACGCCTAATCCTTTAACCAGTTCCTGAAAAGTGTAAAGTTACATTAGCTCTTGCATAACTCTTCAATCAACTTCTGATAAGTTCTTGGCATTGTTTAGTTATTCAAAAGGCAGAATTTATGAAACTTTACTATCGTGGTCTGAGCTATGAATATTACCCTAATAAAGTTGGCAGCAAAACAATAGAAAAGCCATTTTGACCGGCTCCTCAAATTGGGCAGCTTATAATCTGATGTACCGTGGCGTTAAGTATCGTGTTGATCCAAATTCCAAATCGGCGGAAATTCCTCTAACCCCGGTAGCATATAAATTAAGCTTTAGGGAAATCACTTACTTTATAAATAAAACTGTACAGGGAGAAGTTACCGTAATCTCTCGACCAGCAAGTACTTCAAAAGTTGCAGCACTGCCGATTTCTGAGGAATTATTAAAGCTTCAATAATAATATGGTAGCAAGCCGAACTGGAGTTTAAGGAGTCATGAACTTTTAGTACAATCCTCAAAAATCTTCAAATCTCAGCACTACCTACCTACTTTCTATCTCAAGAAACCTTCCTAAAACTGGTAGTTGTGCCAAGATTAATTTGAGGACTTAAGGCTTGTGACACAATGTTAGGACAATTATTAGACGGACGTTACCAAGTCCTCCAGGTCTTAGGTAAAGGTGGATTCGGTCAAACCTACATAGCACAAGACACCCACCGACCAAGATTCCCGAAATGCGTTGTCAAACACCTTAAGCCCGTCACTCGTAGCCCTGAATTTCTTGAAACTGCCAGACGGCTATTTACCAGTGAGGCAGAAACACTAGAACAACTGGGTAATCATGACCAGATACCTCGGCTTTTAGCTTATTTTGAACACAACCAAGAGTTCTTCTTGGTGCAAGAATTCATAGAAGGGCATACTCTAAAAGTAGAACTGTTCCCCAATCAAGCTTGGACAGAAGAAAAAGTAGTTCAATTTCTCCAAGATATGTTAGGTATTCTGGAATTTCTTCACAGCCGCAACGTTATCCATCGAGATATCAAGCCGGACAATATAATCAGGCGGCAACAAGACGGCAAGCTAGTGCTGATTGACTTTGGCGCAGTCAAACAAGTCCAAACTCAACTGCTTACACTTCCAGGGCGCACAGAGGCTACTATTGCTATTGGCACCCCAGGATATATGTCTACAGAACAGGGTCAAGGTAAGCCGCGCCCCAACAGCGATATTTATTCCTTGGGCATTATTGCTATTCAATCGCTGACGGGGTTAAATCCTATAAACTTTGAGGAAGACGCAGATACTGGAGAAATTTCTTGGCAGCATCAAGCTAACGTTAGTTCTGATTTGGCATCTGTGCTATCTAAGATGGTGCTACACCACTTCAAACAGCGCTATCAGTCTGCGGTTGAAGTTCTACAGGTGCTTAAACATCTCGATACTAAAATAGAAGCGCAATCACTTCAACAATCATTTTTTACACAACCGCCTGAAGTTTCACTTTCTCAACAAAACTCAATCACGTATCCGCATACTTCTATCCTGTCACTGGAAAATTACAGTCGCTTGGAAACAATTCTTTTGGAATTTGTCGGCCCCGTTGCTTCAAGATTACTACGACAAGTTGCAGCATCAGCGTCCAACCGTGAAGAATTAATTAGTCAATTGGGCGTTCATCTTCAAGGAAATCAACAAATTGATTTTAAGAAGAAAACAATGTTTTTACTAGATAAACGTACTTCACTACAGAAACTTACTGTTCAATCTGAATTTAAGCCAAATAATTTACCAAACCAAGAACCTCAAGTAATCAGCGATAGCTTTGTGCATCAGTGCGAACGAGAATTGGCTGATTTAATTGGGCCAATAGCTAGGTTCTTAGTCCAAAAAGCTGTTAGGTCTTCTGGGCAAAGTTCTCGTGCAGAATTTGTGAATATTTTAGCTTCACAAATTTCCGAACCTCAAAAAGCTTTGCAATTTCAGCAACGCCTACTTTCTTAATTTTTTAATCATTGCGTCTTTCTATCCGTAAATTACGAATTATTAGCTCTGGTTATTCAGCATTTCCATAGCTATTTTTAAGCTAGCTTTCATCCGATTAAATGCTTCTGCTAACCCGCCAATTTCATCTTTAGAGCTTTCTTCAAAATCAGCATTCATATCACCAATGCTAACTTTCTGAGCTATTTTCTCTATTTTTCTGATGCGCTGAATCACATATTTTTTGATTAAAAAGTTAATTAAGAAAACTATGATCGCAAAAATCGTAATTAAAAGTCCCATTATCAATATCCAAGTCCGTTTGGCATTGGTAAAAATCTCTTCAGAAGGAACAGAGACTATTTGGGCGGAAACAATATCATTTAGCTGCCAGCCAAAACCATTTTCAAAGCCATAAGTTGCCAACTGACTCTTAGGAGCCTGATCTGGTGTAGAATGACACCGCAGACATTGCTGCTGTCTAATCTTAAGTGGTTGTGCAATATAAAATACTTCACCTTCTGACAAGGTGCGAAAGCCGGTAATTTCTAGAGTATTGGGTTCGTTGCGAAAACGCTCTACAAGTTGAGTTTCAAAATTATCGGCCTTATCTGCTAAATTAGTTGGATTAAGTGTTGCATCTTTATGAAAAAAGTTGCTATATTGCGGGTTTTTACGAAAATTTTCAAAAACCTCTTTAGCGGAAAAAGTCGGTATTACTTCAGGGGTGAACGTTGAGTTTAATTCTACTCTCGGTTCCAATAGGGGAACTATACGATTTTGTGTATAGTTTCTAACTGCGTTTACCATTTGGATGAGAATCTCTGCTTGGGAAACCACTTCATTTTGCGCCCTTCCCTGAAGTACACTGGATAAAGCAACACCACTACCCAAAATACTGACTATGAAAACTAATATTAAAAGTAAGTTAAATTTAGCACCTATTTTTAAGTTCTTTAACGTAATGTTGTTTAACATAATCTAACCAACTAAGGCGATATCTGAGTTTGTCTAATATTTATTTATACCTGTTTATAGATCATCTCAACAATAATATTTAAATAAATATTAATTTTTTGTCGCAATATAACCTATTTAGACAGCAGTCAAACCTCTCTAAATTAGTCTTGAAAGCCAAGTTATTCCCTTAAATATAATTAGTAATGTTTTTGCGATTTCCCCGTCGTTTGTTTCTGTTTAATCTCCTAGGTTTGACATTTGCCGCTTGCCAATCACCACGTCAGTTTGAGGGCACATTAACTATTGGTGTTATCAACTATGGTGGAGGCGAACAAATAATTAACCAATATGCTAAATTTAATAATTACTTGGGCGAGAAGACAAATGCATTAATTCAGCTAGAGCCTGCTTTTAATGAAAACAAAGCGGTTGAGCGCCTTGAGGCTCGTGCTTGGTCGTTGGTATTTGCTCCACCAGGAATAGCTGCGATCGCGATCGCACGTCACCAATATGTTCCTCTGTTTCCTTTAATAGGTATTAGTAATTTGCGTTCAATCTTTGTTGTTCGCAAAGACAATCCAATATCAGACTTAAAACAGCTACAAGGTCAAACAATCGCTTTAGGTCAGTTAGGTTCAGCAACAGGATATTATTTCCCACTTTACAATCTTTTTGGTACAACATTAGCACAGATTCTATTTGCACCTACACCCAAAGCCGCGTTGGAATTGGTCGCTGAAGGAAAAGCGATCGCCTGTGCTGTCTCGGAGGCTGAATTGAGTCTCTACGGTTCACAGTTGGGGTCAACTCAATTCCGCATCCTATTTAAAGACCCTCATTATGTACCCTTGGGTGTAGTCTTGATTGGGCCTAATGTCGAACGTAACCGTCAAGAGTTCATCCGTAAAGTAATGAGCGATACGCCTTCAGGTTTAGCTGAAGATGTAGGGTATGTACCTAATGGGCAAGTACCAGATTACAAATACATGATTTCTGTGGTTGATCGGGTGAGTTCCATTACTTCCAAGCTGCAAAATAAACCTGTTCGCTTATTTTAAATACTTATTCAAGGGGATTTTAGAGTAATAGTTAGATAATTTATAAATTGCTCAATAAAACAATTTGAATCGTGCTAGTTGGTTTTGAAGCGTTTCTGTTAGGATTTTATTTAATTCTGTGGTGTCTTGGAATTGCAAAATTTGCTGTGTGGGTAAGTCGAAGGGAAATTGCCCTTCAAAATCGGGACGTTGCATGTGCGCTAGTAAAATCTGTTCAGACCGCTTACTTTGGATAGCATAGCCAATCTCAATACAGACATTCGGGCTAGGAATTACTTGGAAAGTTTCTTTACCATCAATACTAGCAATGGGCGTGGTGTCAGCGATAAATAACAAACTTTTACGGATTTTTCGCATGATCGTGCGGTTAATCCGTACAGTAGCATCACTGGGTCGAGAGGATTCTACTAATGTTAAAGGAAGGCGCGATCGCTTGTTTAAACTGTCCAAACTTTTTCGCAGTTCTTCTCTTAAAATATTTGTGGCTGCGGCATACTCTGTTTGATACGATAAAAAAATCGTTGGTTCTAACTGAGCCAACAGCGCCTGTTTGGTAAAATAAATTTCATGACTAATTAAGTCAATGTTGGCGACGCAATAGCCACCACTACCTTCAATATAGAATTCAATATTTTCCCCTTCCAGATAGCGTCCAAACCAAGTTGATTTCTTAACTTCGTCGCTTTCTTCTAAAAAGTCTGCTCGCAATGCTGATCTCAGCAAGCTTTTTTTGCTTAAGCGAATGTCTGGCGGACGTTTTTCCAGTTCTGGAATCGGCTCGTAATCCTGTAGATACCACGCTCTGAGCGCAATAATTGACATAAGGCGCTATTTAAACTATTTTTCACTATTTAACTTCGTATAATCTTACATTAAGAGGAGTCCCTATCTCAGACTTCTCTTTAAACACAACAACACCCAAACCTCTACTCGCTGAACTATTTCCTCTTCATTATTTATCATAGCCAGGGATGTACTAACTTTCATCGCTTGTGTAAACAAGTTATAAAAACTAGTTACAGCGCCCCCTAATATTCCATATTTGAGGAAATAGCAGTTTTCGTGTTGAGTGTTGCTGTGTTTTGACGAGACAGATTTAAGTTAAACAGCGTCTTTTACCTCTTATTACATTCCAAATGCAGCTGTTATTATCTGCCAAGGGAAGCTTTATTAGCTTCTATTATTAAATTATCACTTCTGGATAGGAGGGATTTTTTTTGCAACTAAACTTTACTTTAGTCATGGGTCATTTGTCTCAGTCGAGGTTTAAATCTCCGTCTGAAATTTCTTTAATTAATTTTGAATTTTGAATTGTTAACGATTCCTCTAGCTTTAGCGATCTATTGTGGCTAAAGGCTTGACGGGAATTTCAATCCAGAACTCTGTACCTTTGCCAGGTTCTGAAATGCACTCCATTATTCCACTATGTTTTTCAACAATAATCTGATAGCTGATTGCCAATCCTAGTCCTGTACCCTTACCCACAGGTTTGGTAGTGTAAAACGGATCAAAAATCCGCTTTTTCACCTCTTCAGTCATCCCAGATCCATTGTCGCTAATACGAATTAATAGACGAGAGTCGTCTACTGAGACTCTAGTGGAAATGTGGATAGTGGGAATTGGGTATTGAGCATTCTCCTTGTCTGCCTTACTCCCATTCCCCATTAGCGCATCTATGGCATTGCTGATAATATTCATGAATACCTGATTCATTTGACCGGCATAGCATTCTACTCGTGGTATGTTGCCATAGTCTTTGATGACCTCGATGCCAGGGAATTCACCATTACCTTTGAGCCGATGTTGCAAAATCAACAAGGTGTTGTCAATGCCTTCATGCAGGTCAACACGCTTGTTTTCAGCCTCATCCAAGCGAGAAAAACTACGTAACGACAGTACTATTGAACGGATGCGATCGCTTCCTACTTGCATTGAGGTGATGATTTTCGGGAGGTCTTCTACCAAAAATTCAAAATCGATCGCTTTGAGCGTTGCCTTAATTTCACTATGAGGCTGGGGATAATGTAACTGGTAGAGGCGTAAAATTTCTAGCAGTTGTTCAGTGTAATCACTGGCGTGACAGAGGTTCCCGTAGATAAAGTTAACGGGGTTGTTGATTTCGTGGGCGACACCCGCCACTAACTGTCCTAAACCGGACATTTTTTCAGTGTGAATCAATTTTGTCTGTGTTTCTTGGAGTTCATGTAGGGTATGCTCTAACTGGGCAGCTTGATTTCTGGCTTCAGTTTCGGCATTACAGGTTTGTTCGTAGAGTTGTGCTTGTTGAATAGCGATCGCAGCCTGATCTCCTAACTGTTGCAATAAATCAATTTCTGCATCCTCCCAATTTCTAGGAGTCTCACACTCATGGGCTATTAGTAACCCCCATACTTCTATACCTATATTAATCGGAACTATTAAGGTTGCTTGCACTTGCAGACTCTGCAAAAACTCTCGATGACAATCATTTAAAGAAGCTGTCGAAACGTTGCTAATTACCCGTACTCTGCCCTGACTATATAGATGGGTATACTCATCAGGAAAGCAATCAGGTGGTGGATCCATTCCCAAAACTGACTGCCAATTGCCATTAATCTCTTCGACAATCACCGATTTCCTCTTCAGTTCAAAAATCACCATCCGGTCTGAGTTTAGCAAAGCACGGACTTCCCGAACGATGGATTGCAGAGTTGTCTGCAAGTCTAATGTGCGGCGAATATGCTCTGTGACTTGCTTGAGTACCTTGGTAAAGAGTAATGATTTTTCGAGTTCATAAGTTTGCTCTTGCACCCGCAGTTCTAAGTTGCCATTCAGGGTTTGTACCTGTTTAAACATCTGTTGCTGCTGAATTGCCATTGAGAAATGATAGTGCAAGGCTTGCGCTAGTGAGATGTCTTCCGGTTTCCACTCAGATGATTGCCCCTTTTTTTGCTCTCGCCAAAGCTCAAAGGAAAGCTGGGGTAACAGTTGCCGCCGATTTTGTTCACATCGTCCCGCCCACAAGATTTCCGTTGCAAATTCAGAGCGAAAAATACTTAATACGCCGATAAATTTTTCCCGATCATGTATGGGAATCACCATAAGTCCGCGAATTTGAGTTGAACGGAATGCTAAAGCCAAAACTCGCAAATGTGGTTCTTTATAGAGGTCAGATGTTACCCAAATATGACCTTGTTTAAACTCAGCCATCCAGTTTTGCCATAAGGGATGCTGTTCGATAATATTGTTATCTAACTCGTAAGGGAGCGTTGGTTGATCGCCCCAGGTGTGTAGTTCCTGACTCTGTTCAATGTAAAGCCTGCCACCTGTTCCATTAAAGGCAGTAATAACTTCTTCTAGCGCCCCCTGCAATTGGACTGTCGGCAGTTTATGTAATAGTGTGGTTACTCTGTTAATAGTAGCTTCTCGCTCTTGCTTAGTGCGGGCTGCGGTGAGTAGATTACTTTGAGCGATCGCGATCGCTACTTGGTCAGCTACTTGCTGCAATACTTTTAGTTCCCGCTTTGAAATTTTTCGCGATTTACTGTGATGAGATACTAACAATCCCCACAATTTAGGCTTTGCCGATTGTTCTTGTGGATCGCAATCTAAAATTGGCACTACCAACGAAGACTGCACACCCATTGCCTTTAAGTATTGAATATGGCACGGGTCTACCTGCCGATAGTGAATATTAGTTTGTAGAAGTTTGCCAGTTTCTTTTGACTGTAGAGGCGATAGCCCGATCTTCCCGTTTACCACATCCACAATCGAACGTTGCCCTAATAACAAAAACATCTCCCTAGCTTTTTGTGGAATATCATCAGCTGGGAAGCGCTGCCCCAATAAGGATGGCAGGCGCTGCTCATGGATAGATTCAGCAATAACTTCACCACTACCATCGGTATCAAAACGATACACCTTTACCCGATCTGCACCCAAAAATAAACGCACTTGGCTAACGGTAGTCGTTAATATCTCTTGGAGGTCAAGCGATCGCCTGATCTGGTTTATCATCTGGTGCAGTAAACTTTCTTGATCTAAGCTTTGCTGCAACCCTTTTGGTTTCTCGATAAATATCATTGTCTATGTACACCATGACTGAAGTATAATTTTTTTTATAATTGTCACTGATAAGAGTTTTGAACTTAACAATGCCTTGATTTTCATCCCATTTCCAAAAATTCCTGCGACAAATGCATTTGCTTTGGACGTGCATCTGTGGCAAATATCTTTGAAAATTGATCAGAGGATATTTGAAAAGTATTAGATATTTTGCTTGATCCCTCTAACCCTTCTAAAGTTAATTTAGGGAGACACAAAACTGCTTGGTGTATCATTAAATACTTTTAACACCTCTTTTCAAGTTCAAAGTTAAGAAAATTTTAATCATTGACACCTATTAATTTTATATTCTCAATCATTAAACTATTTCAGTAATTTTACTTAATTTATTGACTTCAAAACTGCGTTAAATTAAAAATATTTTTTTACCCTTTTTGCCCATTAATTCCATTAATTAAAATTTTTTCAAATAAATAACTAAATTATTGGCAACTTTTTCAAAGGTTTTTGGCTGGGGAATTTTACTATTCCCCGTCGAATTACTGATCTTATGTTGAATGTAACTATTTTGATTAAATTATTCGTAAATTACCGTTAAAGATAGTAAGTTACGGATTTCTTCACGCACACTCATGAGGGTTTTACCGAGATGGTTAAGACCTGCTCTATTAGCACCACAGCCCCAAAAAGAATCGGTTGGGGAGTTTTCAACCAAAATCTCATCGCCTGTCTTCAGGAGAACTTCTCTAATATCAATATGAGTGATAAACTTTTTGAGGACAGCTTCTCGCATAATTTCAGTTTTGACCAAATCCCAGTCTCGACGGAGTTGGCGAGTGCTACATCTTCCCAACGCGGCAGCTTCTTCTGGGGTAGCGGCAGCATGGATGAGGGGTATAATTGCCGCATCTGTGCTGCCAACAAACTTTTGCGCTTGATAATAATGCTCAACCGTTGGCCAGTAAGTACCCTGGATATGGATTCCGTGGGGAGAAAAGTTAGAAAAACAGCCATAAGGCTGCCAAACCTTATAAAAGTAAATGGTCATTTGAAAATTGCTCTTTTATATATTCAATTTCAGGGTAGCTGAAAGATCGCACTCGCAACCCAAAATCGAGCTTATCAGACAGATTTTCTCTCGGTTCATATCATTAGGGATTCTTCCCAACGGCTTATAAAGATTATCAAACTTCACTCTAGCAATTGGGCAGGGGGC
>NZ_CAXTNE010000069.1:0-30483 GCF_964245445.1 uncultured Nostoc sp. | reverse complement strand
CCTCCTTGTTGAGAAGTAGATTACCATACTTTTTTATTAGTGGGATAGTTTCATGCCAATTTAGCCATCACCGATCGCTATCTCAAGGCTAGACCTAATGACAGTAGCGCTTTAAACTTGATGGATCTTTGACATTTTGCATGACTTGTGAAAATACAGCACAAATTGGAACCAGTGGCATCAATTGCTACCGTCAACAAAACAGAAAAACTGCAATTCATGCCAGGGAGATTTTTAACCTAGCCAGCCCCCTCCATTGGCAACACCTCTTCATCAAGCCACAGGTAAAATTCCGGTACTTGAGCCTCAAGCTTACGCAGTTCATTTGCCGCGATCGCTTCCAACTCCAGCACAGTCTCCCAACGCAAATCCCCAGCCCATCGCTTGAGAATGCCTTTAATCGCCTCAACCCCCAAGGTTATACCAGAGCGAAGTATTTCCACACAATGAAGTAGGGTAGTGCAATCAGTCGGAGGCGGTTCAGAATCGGTAGTATCCTCCCCTCCTGAATGGGAGTTACCTATAGCATTAAAGGGGGGGGGGGATACGGACTGCTGATTAGGGTTTACGCTATATACAGCAGGGGTTTGGGGAGCGCAATAGATTCGATTTTCTTTTTGATTACGCTTTGCCACGCGATGAGCAATTACCTCTTGAGCAAATCCCAATTCCTTTTTAGATAAAGAGAAAAGCTTTACCTGTTGACCCCGCTTACCCTGCTTACGGAAGGTCAACTTTAACCCCAGCTGCTCTACCATTGTGCCCAGCAACCAAATAGGTTTACAGTCTAGGGGAATAGTAAAACCAAGAATTGCTTTAACGTGAGCAGCACAATGTATAGCGATCTCCCTCATCTTGAGTAAGGTGGAATCGTCGGCGGTAACTTCATCACCCCTCATTAAACTTAAGAGAATTTCATGCAGCCCCAGATTAAACCGCGCCAGCCACCGTGCCGAGTAATTGCCCCAGTCGATGCACAAAGGTAAATTGTCCCGCTCGTTGCGGTCTTTTTGGGTGACAATTGTTGGTGGGGTAGGATAACTTCGCCCAGTTTTGGGGTCAACAATTGATTCATCAGGTTCTGCTAAAATGGCCTCAAGTCCGGCGATCGCTCTTATTAAGCGGCCACCTTTATCTATTTCTACGAGTGATTCGGTTACTTCGATGCCATAAGAATCAGAAATGCGGAACTTTTCACATTCAAAAATTTCATTAGGGTCAAGGTAATCTTTGCTCTGACGGGCGCGGTACTCACTCAAAGTAATATTCTTAGCCTTGGCAACAGCCGAATTGTGGGCACTATCCAAAGCTTGTGCTGCTGCTTTTAGACTTTCTCTTGCTTGAGGATCTGAATCGTTTCCCACACATATAAAGGTATTGCCCATTTCGGTGAGGAGCTCACGCAAATCATCACGCAGATTATTGAGAGAATAGTGGCGGTTAGCCATAATTTGGCAGTAAGCCTCAAGCGCCCAATCTTTCTCGGCTCCGCGTTTGCCTGTTTGACGGTCAATCCGCAACAGAAAAGCGGTCATTTCATTGGTTTGGAGCAAGCGCTCTTTAATCTTGGTAGCATTGGTATCCTTGTAACCAAACGGAGGACGTGGGGCCACCCAAATATGAAACGGGACTTTTGGACGATAGCGGTACAGTTGTTGGGCACATTCGGTAGCAGTTTGGGAAACGCCGTGAAACACACCGAACACTAAATCAAAATGATACTCAGAAATATCAACCCCAGTACCGAGACTGGGAGAGGTGAACAAAGCATCAAAGTTTTTGACGGCGTTGGTGATATCTTTAATCAAAGCGACGTTTTCATCACTGCCGGAATTATCGGAGTGGACAGACCAGATGCGCCATTTTTGTGGTGTATTTGATTGGTCAGAGTTAGGTTTAGAGTACTTAATAGTAAAAGACTTTTCGAGTTTCTTGATGAAACGTTTACTGTCACTGGCAACCATAACTTTCAGACCTTGCATTAGTGCCGCCGAAATCTGGGCAACTAAGGCGCTTGAATTGCTGCCTTCGTACCAATATATAGTGCGTGAACCATTTCTCCATTCGTTTTTGACGATGTAAGGAATTTCACCATGCGGTCGCATTGCCCGAAAGAAGTCCACTGTCAGGTCATCCATGTGTGCGTCGGCAAGGACAACCAGTGGTGCGTTGTATACTATATATTCCAGTACCTCCAAGATTGCTGCACGGTGCTGTTTACACGTATTACTGTGTAGTAGGTGGGTAAGGTATTGGCAAGCCTCATCTATAAATATGCAGCCATAAATCAGCGCTTGCGTATTGAGTTTATGCAAGCTGTCAATGGTAATACTAAGAGCTTGGGCTTGAGCTAAACCTGTGTAACCCAAGTCTGAATACATCGCAGTTTTCAGGCGATCGCTTAAATTCTTCAGCAGGTTGACGCGATGCCCGTTGTTGAGGAACCGAGCGTCGGGGTTTTGGTCACGCCACCAGCGCATAAGTTCAGTTTTCCCTGTACCCATGTCGCTCCACAGTACAACCAATCCTGATTTGGGAAAATTGAAGGTAGGGGATTTCTTTGATTTGGATGAATCAACTCCGCCAGAATTGGTAGACTCCTTGTTTCTTTGATGTCCTTTTATAGATGGTGTGAAAAGTTGTTCCTTTTCAAGATCATAAAGCTCAGGCAAATTGCATTTTTCTTCAAGTTCAGGAATGCACAAAGCCTCAGAGAGATACTTGATATTAATAGTGACATCCGGCTGGTACTTGCTTAACCCCCATTTTTTCGCCCGATAGGAGCGCTGGTAATCTTTGAGTGATTTGGCATCGTCTACTAGAGCAGTTAGCAAAACATTGGCATCTTCACCCCTGGCTACCACGAAATCATCAACGCCTTTTTCTGGCCCCGGCAGTAATGCAACTTCACAAAAGCAACCTGCCGATTCGATTGCTTTTGCAGTACGAACAGTGGCTTGAAACACCGACCACCTGGTTTTAGCTTTTGTTTCGTAATCAAATAATATAATGAACTTGCGCCCCGCTTGAGCCATTGGTACTAAGTCAGGATGCAACCGTTCATCAAAATCTTGTTTGCCCACGCGCCCGTTCCAAATTCCAGGGAGTGCGATCGCTACAAACCCCAAAGAGAGCAAGCAAGCGGCTTTCTTCTCACCCTCGCATAAGATAATCGGAATCTCTGGATGCTGTTTTACCCACTCCCAAAATATTAGCGGATTGAGTTGATCCAGCAAGCGTAGCGCCAAAAGTGAATGATAGCGCTTAATTAGATAGCGTTTTGCAACTTTGTCCCAGATGGGGTTAGCCACATCAAAGTAGGTAACGCGGTTGGGGGTTTTGGGCGGTGACTCGTATTTAACTGGTTTACAGGAGTGCCAATCAAAGCGCGGGAAGTTGGGCTTAATCCTTCCCCACTCCATCGGTTGCCAGTTCTTGAATGGGTCAAGTGACTGAATCCACGTCCCACCCAGTAATAGATGCTGATACATTTTTATGTATGCATCCGTGACTCGACCCGCATTCTTGCGTGGGATTTTATCAGATATGAACAGGAAATCATAAACTGATTCTCCCTCTACATGGAAAAAGTTGCGCTTAATCAATGCCGGATGAATGGCGCTACCAGCTAACAACTCATGGTATTGGGCAGCCGTGAGATTGTTTGGATATTCAATTGGGTGTTCCCTCTGCTCAACTGATACCTTGCAATCTGGTTTAGGCTCGAATGGCTCAAAGTTGCCACTCTTAATTACATTTTTATTTGTATTCACATTTTTTCCTAAATTTTTCCATGACAATCTGGGCGACAAACAGCACCTCTGCCGCAGTCATCAGTCATCAGTCATCAGTTATCAGTTATCAGTTATCAGTTATCACTGTTTTTTCGGGCTTGTGTGATTAAATCAGTCTCGAAGGTAGTAAGTTCAGCCCAGTAGTCAGGTTTTATCACCTCGTATTTCTCAGCCACAGCCCAAAAGTCAAGCCATGTAAACTCAATACGTGCAAGTACTTGCCTAATTTCCTTAACCGCCTGGGGTAATAGTTGTAATTGCTCCGTCCTTGTTGCGATGGCAGACTGTGTGGGACTAGTACCCAAAATGAGAGCCGCCGCCTCAAGAGCTTGGGTATTGTTCATGGCAACGCTTAGGTTTTTCAATGCCATACCCATGAGGCGCAGACATTCAGTCGCATTTTCTTTGGGCGGTTCGGCTGCCAGAGTTCTCAAATCAATTGTCTTCTCCAGTGGTTCCTGAACCTTCTTGTTTAGCGCTTTAGCTTGAAGTTTAGTGTAAGTATTCTCCCAGTCTTGTAATTGATGCGGCTCAAAAGCGTTTTCCAAATCCCGAATGCGCTCTTTTAGCTGCTGGTTCTCAGTTTCAAGCTGCCGTAGCGATTCCATCTCGTCTAAGCGCTGCTGCAACTGGATGTTTTGCTCTTTTTGCTGCTTGTACAGGTTTTGCAGAGATTGGATTTGCTCACTTACTTGGGCTTCGGCTCTAGCTGACACCTCTGCTTGTAGTCCAATCCTCAATTCCTGAGAGAGGCGCTCTAGCTCAAGCTTATGTTGCTCTTTAAGTGCCGCAATCGCTTCGGAGTACTCTGGTGGATAAGTTCGCTCAGTCGATTCGGACACAATTGCGTCATCCAAATCAGTGTTGTTTACCAACAGCCTTTCACCATCAGCGAAAGTCACAATCTGCTGCGAATTATTCGGTGCGTCTGCACAAATCACTCCCGATTCCCCATAACGGGGATGTTCTGGTGATGAAATTGTGATGGCATTTTTCGGAACCATTGGTTCCTGATGGAATTTATTTTTTCCTCGTGGCATTGGAGCAATTGTATTTGCGGCAACTGCGAAATCTGATTCACTAGGGTCTGGGTTTAATTCCAAAGCCAGTTTTATCGCAGCAATAAGTTTTTCAGGTTCTTTAGCTAACCTCAAAAGAGGACGGGCTTGGCGCTCATTTTTAATCTGTGACCCCAACTCCCCTGCTGCAACAATAACTTTTGATGCCCCTGAGAGTTGATTTATACGCCGATAGCCGCCATATACATGCAATTCGCCTTGGCAATATTGTTCAAAGTTTTTGTACCCAGCGATTCTGTACATCCGCTCGTCATGCATGACGCGACAGAGTTGTACTGCTTGCAACTCAAATTGCTCTATGGTAGCGAAGGTGTCTTTGATACTGCTGTTAAGATCATCGTAATGAAGTGCTGATTTGGTTTCTTCTCTATCTACTGTCAGCATATTTCTCTCCTGTCAAGAAGAGAAAAAAATTTTGATGTCACCTTAACCCCGAGACTAAGGTGTATTGGGCATAAGTCATTTTTCACGATATTTTTCCCTGATAACTTGGTTGACAAGCTTCAGAGGGGGTTGTATTAGTTATCAGTTAACAGTTATCAAGGACTGTAAATTCCAACTGATAACTGGTATCTGGTAACTGGTAACTGTTATTCGCGCTGCTACTGCTTTTTGCTACGAAATTCGGGATATTTCTTAATCAAACTTAACTTTACAGAAAATTATGAATTTTGACAGCAAAAACTGCCACATAAAACTGGTGCGTTTCGTGTGGCTTCTCGTATAATACGAGAAGTAGCGGATTCAATCTCGTCTGACCAGTCAGTGGATAAAAGCGGTCAAACTTCTAAGTACCACTGCTTTGGTTTTCGTGAGATAACCCCGCTCTGAGGTTATATGAAATTTAAGACCCGCACAAAGCGCTACTCCTTAGTGGCGCCTTTGTGCGTTAAATTCTCGTACTGTTGTATCTTCACCTCCATACCTCCTTTCAATTAGCTTGATTTTACATAACTTGTGGTCTTTCCGTATTTAACGAGATTCTGCAATGTTTGTGTTTGACTCCTCCATATTTATCACTATTGGTTTCAGCTTACCCTAGTTGGGTAATCACTTTTTCAAGAAGCAGCACCGAAGGCAGAGGTTGTTTCTGCCTTGGGCTTGCGCTCAAAAACTTGTAAGTTGGATTCTTCTAACACGAACCCAAGCTCAGTTGACTGACCAAGTTTGTCAGCAATCGCTACTACCCACTGTGGATAATTACTGGCAGCATCGGTCATTTTCTTGTAAATCTTTGGTTTAACTGTGATTGTTGTGATGCGTCCGTCACAGTCTAGGTCAAACTGCTGCCAAGCGTTCTCTACGGTCTTGGGTTGTGGCAGTTCGTTGATTTTAATTGTGATTTCTAGTTTTCTTGCAATCATAGCTACCTCTTTTAAGATGCGTAGCTTGCCGCCGTAGGCATCGCTAATGTTGGTAAAGTATCAGATGTATGTACCAACCCTTGTGGATCTGTCAAAATATACTTTTTAATTACTGGTTGAAGAGTAAAAGTAATTTCTTTTGTAATTGGATGTTTAATACTTTCTAGTAATGACAGGCGTTCAAGTTTTTCTAATGCTTTGACTAACTCTGAAGTTGACAAAGATGCTTTATCTGTTTGATTTATATTAGTTAATAGCTTAAAAAAACTAATGGATTGATAATTTAAAGCTATTTCATTTGCTAAATAAATCATAATCTTCCTCTGGATTTTACTTAACACTTGAGTAAACATTTGATCGAGCATTGCTTCAAGCTCACTGCTAACAAATGTAGTTTGGTTTTCAAAAAATATTTCAGTACTACCACCGAAAAAATAGTTAATTCGTTCTCCTACTGTTTGTAGTTCCAATGGATTACCGCTATATGTTTTAATCAAATCGTGGCACTTTTGTGGATTAGTTAATCCTTGGGCAGTTAAAAGCTGCATTGCAGCATCTGTATCTAAGCCTTTAATTTTGAGATACTGAATAGATCGTTTAGCCCTTATTAAACTATCGAATTCATTAGGAAAAACTCGGCCAGTTAAAACCAAGCAGCTTTGGTGCTGGTCTTCCAGTAAGCGACGAAAAAACGTTTCATACTCTAACCGTTGATCAAAGTTATTTTTCTGGAATAATGCGTCAAATTCATCCAATACCAGTAGACAGCGACGGGATTGCAATTGCTTAATCAACACTGTAATCCTTCCTTGGGTATACTCAGGGAAGTTTAAGGAGGGTTCTACAGTTTGTATTTGTTCTATCAGTTCAGTTACTAAGTCTTGAACTAATGGTGCATGAGACACTGATTTCCAGAAAAAGTAATCAAATCTAGGTTGAGATTTTACGCTAAGTGCTGCTATTAACTTTGCAGCTAACGCACTCTTACCAACTCCTGGCACTCCTATTAGTGAAATACAACGCTGCTTGGTTACTAATTCTTCTAAATCAGCCAGCTCCTGCACCCGTCCGTAAAAGCTAGATATATCAGGTGGTTGACTTCCAATAATTTGTAGAGAGTTGTCGGCAGGGGTTACTTGCTTGACACTTGGTGCTGGTTGAGTATGATACTTTTTGTGGGTTACTAGTTCTAAAAAATTCCGGAGATTCTTTTTGTAAACCCGTTCACCATTTCCAATGGTAGCGGACAGTACATCCCATAGTTGAGGAGCTAAACGCCTTTGTAAGTAATTAAGACTATAAGGTGAGTTTTCCGCTATCTCCTCGTAATCACAATCATTCCATGTTCCCTTCAGGACAGTGATTTCAGCTTCAGATAAACGTCTACCTATCTTAGTAAATACTAAATCGTCTACTACAATCAAGGCTTCTTCAAAAGTTACTGTTTTGGAACAATTCTGTTCAGGAAAGTTCCATCCTCTTATGGTAGCCGAAGACAGGGAAGGATTTAGTAGTGGTAAATTCAGCTTTTGTCCAGCATTAAAATCCATGACTATGCTTGTGCCAATAGAGAAATAGATATTTTTAAGTCAAATTCCATAACTAGAGTTATTTTAATAGCGTGTCATAACACACATAATCATACTAGGCTTTTCCGTTTGTAATTGCTTATTTTCGCAGGAGTAGCATACAAATTTCTAATATTGTTACTAAGTCCTGAATATGCCTGAATTTATGCCTGTAAGCCAGTTAGTGAGCCACTTAGCAGTGAAATATTTAGTGAGTTAGTTAACACAACAAGAGTCAATTCTCATCTGCTTTATATAAGTTTTTCAAATATGTCATGCTATTGTATCAATCCTTTTTGCGATAACCGTCAAAATCCTAATGACATTGAAAACTGCTTGTCGTGTGGTACTTCGCTGCTTATTAACGACCGTATTCGCTTAGTTGAACCATTGAGAGAGCTTGCTAATAACCCGTTTAATTATTTTGAAGTTTTTGAAGTAGACGACGCTGGTACTCAATGGAATCCTAGTCGTAAGCGGCGAGTCATGAAAGTTCTGAAATGGGATACTCCTAATTTAGTTAAGTTGATCGAGCATGAATCCCTGGCTTTGCAACTGATTCAGCATCCTAATATTCCCGAAAGCACTGTGGACGACTTTTTCACATTTGTCCCTAAGAATAGTCGCCTAATATTACATTGCTTAGTTATGGATAAATTTGAGGGAGAAAACTTGGAGCAATGGATAGAATCTAATGAGCGAATTTCACAATCTCTAGCATTAGAATGGCTTAAACAGTTAGTTGAAATTCTTGATACAGTACACCGTTCCGATTTTTTCCATCGAGACATCAAACCTTCTAATATAGTTCTTCAGCCAAACGGTCAACTAGCATTAATTGATTTTGGTACTGCGCGGCGATTGACTAATACTTACTTAGCTAAAGTTAGTGGAAGTGGGGGAACTGATAAAGGTAGGGGAGGACGATATGAAGTTACATCTGTTGTTACGCCTTATTATACTTCTTTGGAGCAAATTAATGGTCAAGCAGTACCGCAATCAGATTTTTACGCATTGGGTCGGACTTTTGTAAATCTAGTTACTGCAACTCCTCTAAGTAATCTACCAACAGATCAAAAAACAGGAACGCTAATTTGGAGAGATAAAGCACCGCATATTGACAAACCCTTTGCTGATTTTCTTGATGAATTGATGGCTCTCCTTCCAGGGCAGCGTCCGCAAACAACTAGAGTCATTTTGCAGAGGTTAGAAAAACTACCTCAGCAAATTAAAAATTATAGATTAGCTAATTCTAAAGTTTTTCAATATAGCAAATATACATTGATGGTTTTGGGATTTGTTGGGGGTGTCTTTCTATCTATACCTCTAGCAGCTAACTATTTAGTAACTCAAGGAGAAAAGTTAGAAGCAGCAAATAATTCTCTGAGGGCACAAGATGTTTTTTACTGGGCTATAAAAATTCGTCCTCAGAGTAATCGTACTATCTCAAGTTTTTACTTTGATAAAGCTGTTCGTAGCACCAAAGACCTTGGGTTAGCTAAAAAATATTATGAATTAGCAATTAAATACAATAACTATGATGCAGATGCTTATACTAATTTAGCTTTTATTTGCCAGCAGTTAAACGAAGATGACTGTGCAATTAAGAATTATGAGAATTCATTCAAATTAAAGCATGATAATTGGGAATCACGTTTTGGATTAGCACTTTTTTATGATGATAGACGAATGTATGATTTGGCAGAAAAACAGTATAACTTAGCCATTGAGATGAGTAGAGAAGCAATCCCAGCCATTAATAATTTATCAAGATTGAAGATTTTAGATGGGAAATATAATGTAGCAATTGCTTTAGCTAAATCAGGCTTACAAAAAACTGAAAATATTAAATTACAATCTACTTTATACAAAAACTTAGGTTGGGCAAAATTAGAGTTAAAGCGTTATGCCGAGGCGAAGGCTGACTTGGAAAAATCAACAAAGCTGGATGCCAGGACAGATGCTTACTGTTTATTAGCGCAAGCGCAAGAAGCATTAGGTGAAATTAACGACGCCAGACTGACTTGGGAAATCTGTTTGATTGCCGAGTCTAATCAGTTAGAAGTTCAGCAGTGGAGATTGCAAATATTAAAGCGTTTATTGGGAGAGTTTGTGACGCCATCTTCGCCCTAAGTCTTTTTTTAATTGCCTGTTTGCTGTATGCTACTAACTAGCAAATAGCTGTACAAAAATCTTGATGCTTACTTTCCAAAATTCGACAAGTGCAATAGTCAAAAAAATATTCACGGTTCAAATTGTAGCACTCGCATCAATATCAACACTAGTTGTCTCAAGTTCTAATAGTGTATGGGGGCAATCTCAACTCATAGCCTTGCGTCAGTGCAAGAATGTTGATGGGAAGGTGATTAGTCAGGGCGAACGCATCTTATTTACTAACAAAAACTAAAAAAGATTTGAAAATGACATAGATAATCCTACAAGTTGCTACAATTATAAATAAAATAAATCCTTAAAATTTCAACAATATAGATTAGCTTATCTCTAGATAAATCACTATATATTAATACTAAAAAAACTCATTGAGCGGTACAGAAAAGTATGCTTTTCTTCCAGACAAGTGAAACTTCCACGCAAAAATTTCAATTCAAGTTTTGATATACTATTTTAAGCTAACGCTAAAACTCTTGCTAAATAGTTATCATCCATCGTGGCAAGAAACTGTTTGTTTTTTATTCCACGTTTGACACGCTTCTCCTTAGTTAAAAGATTGACTGCAATTTGTCGTAATAGTGCAAAATTCTGTGGAGCATTATCTTTTCTAATCCGACAGTCATCTTCTCTTAAAGCGACATCCAATATCCAATGCAATGAATTTTCAATTCCCCAATGACTGCGAACACAATTAGCAAACTGTTTAGCATTGTTCTCAATACTACTGATAAAATAACGAGTCTCAACTGTTGTTTTGCCATCTACTTTTCGCACAGACTCTACCATACCAACACTATTTAATTTTAACCAAATAGAATCTGGGTCAAGCCGCTCTGGAATGTCAGACAACATTAAATAATTGCGAATTTCATGACGACCATGCCCTACTTCTTCTGTTCTATAGGTGCTACATTGAATACCCTGAAAACCTGTATTTATACTTAAGTGGAATAATTTTTCAACTTCATCATAAAGATTTCCTTGGTTCTTTTTTAATGTAATTACATAATCTGCATTCTGCTGTGTAATTAACTTGACAATCTCTTTTTGGCAGCCTATTGCATCTATTGTCACAATACATCCAGACAGTTCTAATACCTTTAACAACTCTGGAATTGCTGTAATTTCATTCGATTTTTCATCTACCTTTACTTGTCCCAAGACTAATTTATTCACAGTTGCCCACGCACTCACCATCACAATTGCACTTTGAGCGCTACTTTGATCATAAGAACCACGTAAAGTTTTACCGTCAATTGCAACAACTTCACCATTAGTTAGCTTCTGTATGGATTTTATCCAATCAAGAAAACATGACTGGAACTGTTGAGGATTTATTTGTGCAAATACTCGCGCAAAAGTATCGTGTGACGGAATACCATTCGGGAGTTCTAAAAATGTTTTTAGCCACTCATACTTCGCACAACCATAAGTCTCTATTCCCACCCAACCATCCGCTCCACAAATCACTGCACAGATAGCAATCATCATGATATCAATTAAATTGTGTCGTTTCCTGCGATCTATTCGTGGATCTTGTATCACTGCAAAGTGGTCAGCAATGGTAATTTTGGGTTTGAGCTTCATAGAGAGGAGCTGGGAGAACGTAATTCTTCTTTCTGATAAATGTGAGAATACCACGTTCTTTGACAAGCAGCCGTCCTGACTTTTCACAACATCTGTAAAAGTCAAAGAGTGTCGGTTAGCGATCGCATAAATTGAGTTTTTCTTTGCGCTGATCTTCTCGTGATTCCTAGTCATTAATCTAAAACTATTGAGAATCAGACTGTGAGAAAACCTACGCTATTTAGTGACTTGAGAACTGACCATGAAAATTCAGGCAGCCGTCGGCTGCCTCTAACTCCCCCCTCGTAATGATTATCATTTCCATAATTAGTGAGATTTAATTTCCTGAAAGCCTTATTTGGTTTGAGTCTTGGTGTATTTCACCCTGATTCAGGCTCGTCAATATTTAGATGCGTTTGCCCTGGAGGACTAACTGATTCACCCCGCATTTATGCAACGCCCTAAAACGTTGCCTAAGCCCTAAGTGGGATATTTTATAGCAACAGTTGATTATAATGCTGACAAGCTGTAAAATAATATTTTAGTACACTCTAACTATTAAGTTAGATTATTCGTTTGCCTTAAAAAAGAACCACGCACATACAATAGTCTTCAATTAGCTCAAAAACTTCTTGGCGATCGCCAAATTCAACTGAGTCCTGACAGATTAAGACGGGTACTCAAAAAAAGGGGGTGATTTGGAAACGAACCAGAAAAAGTCATAAACGAAAACAAAATCCTGTAATACGGGAAAAAAAGCAAGCAGACTTAGATATGTTGCAATTAGCTGCTGCTACCGGAGAAATAGACCTAAAGTATCTAGATGAATCAGGGTTTTGTCTGTGGAGTGAATCAGGCTACACCTATTACTTTAGAGGTGAGCAAAAACGTTTGGAACAAACAAAATGCCGTGGTCGCAGACTAAACATTATCGGTTTTCTTCAACCTTTGATCAGTTTTGTTTATGGCTTGGTGATCGGAGGCGTTAACTGCAAGTCTTATATCCAAATAATGGAGCAAGAAGCGGCTGATGCCCAAAGAACGGGACGTACTAAGGTAATTGTGCAGGATAACGGGCCTATACACCGATGTAAACAAGTACAAAAGCTATGGTCAAAATGGGAACAGATGGGTTTGTACATCTTCTTTTTACCCGAATATTGCTCCGAAATGAACCCTATTGAATTGGAGTAGCAACACCTGAAGAAAAATGAACTATGTGGGCAAATATTTGATGATGAGTTAGACCTCGCTTACGCCGTGATTGATGGCGTTAAAGCTAGGGGCGAAAAAGGTAACTACAGTACACGACGTGTAAAATTTGAATCTAATCATTCTGGTTAAACTTTCGTTACATAGTTATAAATTTTCCCGCCCACCTACTTACACGAAACTCAAGGTGTTGATAAAAACTCACTCAAGCTTCTACAAAGATTTTAAATTTTACTAATGCTTGCTTATAACAAGGTAGGAGCATTGATGGACAAAAATTTATTTTCAGTACCAACTCGTGGTGAAGCAACTTTAGTTGACCTGTTACGCAAAAGAGCACTACAGCAACAAAGCCAGGTAGGATATACTTTTTTAATTGATGGAGAAGCACAAGAAGTTAACTTAACTTATCAAGCATTAGATCAAAAAGCCAGATCGCTTGCTGCTTTCTTACAGAGCATGAAAGCTACTGGAGAAAGAGCGTTGCTTTTATATCCGCCTGGACTGGAATTCATTGAAGCTTTTTTCGGATGTCTGTACGCAGGTGTTACTGCTGTTCCCGTATATCCACCACGCCGTAATCAGCGCATGGCAAGACTGCAAGCGATTGTCAAAGATGCCCAAGCTAGTTTTGCCCTGACAACAACATCTGTTCTTACCAATATTGAACACAGTTTTAAACAAGAACCAGAACTAGCAACTTTGTATTATGTAACTACCGAAAATCTTACTGACAACTTTGCACTTTCTTGGCAGCCTTTAAAAATAAGTAGCGACGCTTTGGCATTTCTCCAGTACACCTCTGGTTCTACAGGGACACCGAAAGGAGTCATGGTAAGTCATGCTAATTTGCTGCACAACCAGGAAATGATTAAGACAGCATTCCAGCATACACAAGAAAGTATAGTTGTAGGCTGGTTGCCCTTATTCCATGACATGGGATTGATTGGGAATGTGCTACAGCCCCTTTATGGTGGATTTCCAGTCATACTTATGTCACCGGAAAAATTCTTAAAAAAACCTTTGCGCTGGCTATCGGCAATTTCACTCTATAAAGGCACTACCAGCGGCGGACCTAACTTTGCTTACGAGTTATGCGTAAACAAAATTACGGACGAACAGCGAGCGACTCTCGACCTCAGTCGCTGGCAAGTGGCTTTTAACGGAGCCGAACCGATCAGTGCCGAAACTATAGAGCGTTTTGTTGCAGCTTTTGCACCTTGTGGCTTCCGCTGCGAGGCATTCTACCCGTGTTACGGCATGGCAGAAACGACCCTTATTGTTTCTGGTGGTTATGCAAGCGCCCGGCCAATCCTACAAACCGTTCAAAAAGAAGCACTAGAGCAAAATCGCATAGTTACAGTTAGCAAGGAGGATTCCGCTAGCCAAACAGTGGTTGGTTGCGGTCAAGCCTTGCAAGACATGAAAGTTGTCATTGCTAATCCCGAAACAATGACTCGCTGTAAATCCAATGAGATAGGTGAAATTTGGGTATCAGGTGCGAGTGTAACACAAGGCTATTGGAATCGACCAGAGCAAACAAAGCAAACCTTTCAAGCGCAACTGCTAGACACAGAGTCCGAACCGTTCCTGCGGACGGGAGACTTGGGATTTTTGCTCAATGGCGAGTTATTCATCACAGGGCGACTCAAAGATTTGATTATCATCCGAGGGCAAAACCATTATCCCCAAGACATTGAACTGACGGTAGAAAGGAGTCATCTAGCACTGCGGGCTGGTTGCGGGGCAGTCTTTACGGTAGAGGTAAAGGGCGAAGAGCGACTGGTAGTTGTTCAAGAAGTGGAGCACTCTTACCTGCGAAAACTGGATGTGAATGAGGTAGTTGGAAATATCCGTCACTGCGTAGCGACGCATCATGGTCTACAGGTTTATGCTGCGGTATTGATTCGGACTGGCACTATTTGTAAAACTTCCAGTAATAAAATTCAGCGTCATGCTTGTCGATCTGCTTTTATAAGTGGAAGTTTAGATGTAGTATAAGATTGGAGTGAGAATCCTGAGAGCAAAAAGAAATTCTTGCAATTGGATAGTCAAGTTGATTCTTTATTGCAACAACTGCAAGAAACGCAAGCAATAAAAACTATGCCAGAAAATTAAAGGTTGTTCATACTCAAAAGCCATAAGAATAAATTAATGAAGATGTATTTAGATAGCATAAAAACAGATGAAGCTCTTGTGAGTTCACCTCATAAGCAGAAAATAACAATCAAAAGCGATCGCCTGAAAACTGCACAACTGGTTCATGCCTTTGCTAGTGTATTAATTCCTTTAATTGGAATGGTAATAGCAATTGCCATAGCTTCGCGTTCAGGAATTAGTCGAATAGAAGTAGGCCTGCTGATTTGTATGTACGTCTTGACCATGATAGGTATTACTGTGGGTTTTCATCGGCATTTTTCGCACTGTACCTTCAAGACACATACTTGGGTTAGAGTTACACTTGCCATTTTGGGGTCTATGGCTTGCCAAGGTCCTATCATTTTTTGGGTGAGTACTCATCGGCGTCATCACCAGTTTAGCGATCAATCTGGGGATAGCCATTCTCCATATGTCAAGGATGATGAACAGCTAGGTTTTCTCCAGGGTTTATGGCATTCTCACGTTGGCTGGACGTTAACCCAAGAAATCACTAATACTTTTCTATTTGCCAAAGACTTGCTTCGAGATCCTGTCATCTCCAAAGTCAACCAGCTTTACTACGTTTCGGTACTTCTGGGTCTTGTCATACCTGCTCTGTTAGGCGGAGTTTTGACCAAAACTTGGATGGGTGTTCTATCAGGATTCGTGTGGGGTGGTCTTGTTCGCTTGTTCTTCACATACACGGCTACGAACAGCATTAACTCAATCACCCATATTTTTGGTACCCGCCCCTTTGATACAGGCGATTGGAGTACAAATAATATCTGGCTAGCCATTCCCACTGGTGGCGAAGCGTGGCACAACAACCATCATGCTTTTCCAAACTCAGCAAAGTTCGGACTCGAATGGTGGCAATTTGACCTCGGTTACTGGGTAATTCGAGTTCTTGAAAAGATTGGTTTAGCCTCAGATGTTAAGTCTCCCACCCTAGGCATGATAGAAGCGAAAAAAGAAGCCAAAAAAAATCGTCTAGCTTAACTGGAAGCCGCTGTATTAAAAAACGTCTTACTTAAACCTCTAGAGGCACGATCAATGGAAATACAAAATATTGATGTCAACCAAATGCCTACGATTTCTGAGAATAACAACGCCGATGCTAGAAAGGAAGCACAAGAGCAGCCGCCGACTGCAACAAAAATTCAAGTTTGGCTTGTCTCCTATCTGGCAGAACAACTGGAAATTAACTCAAATGAGATTGATGTGACGATTCCCTTCGAGCGCTACGGTCTAGATTCCTCAGCAGCAGTAAGTCTGAGTGGTGACCTAGAGGAGTGGCTTGGATGTGAAATTGATCCTACTTTACTCTATGATTACCCCACTATTAAGGCTCTGGCGCGGCATTTAGCTGAGGAATTGAAAGTAAACGTGTAAGCCTTGGGAAAAACTCTCCAAAATTGGTGAGGCATATACCTCCTCAGCATTTTTTGACAATAAGCGTGCGGTTAACGGGTGAGCGTGAGGCGGTTTGCACCTAATGCTGGGTTTTGAAAATGAGCAACAATCAGGTTAATCAGTTTGTCAAAGTAAGGATATCAGTATGAATTCTGTGAAAACTCAAAATCCTGGTGCATCGGCAGAGGCGATTCAGCATCATTATGATGTGAGTAACGATTTTTATCGAATTTGGCTTGATAGCACAAACACTTATTCGTCTGCACTTTGGCAAGAAAACGATGACCTCGAATTAGCGCAGTTAAGAAAAATTGACTTTCATATTGAGCGGGCTAGAGCAAAGGGTGCCAAACGAGTTTTAGATGTGGGTTGCGGTTGGGGTTCCACATTAAAGCGCCTAGTGGAAATGCATGGTGTTGAGTATGCTGTTGGTCTGACCTTGAGCCTAGCACAAGCAGAGTGGATTGCATCGTTCAACCATCCACAAATTGAAGTTAAATTAGAGAGCTGGTTAGAGCATTCTCCAAAAGAACTTTACGATGCAATTATTTCCATTGGTGCCTTCGAGCACTTTGCTAAACCGGAGTCTTCCCAATCTCAGAAACTAGAGGGCTATCGTACATTTTTCCAGCGCTGTCACGAGTGGCTGAAACCAGGAAGCTGGATATCGCTTCAAACAATTGTCTATGGTAATTGTCGCAGAGAAGACATGAGCAAGTTCATAGGCGATGAAATTTTCCCTGAAACAGATTTACCTACTATTGCAGACATCGCCAAAGCGAGCGAACGGATTTTCGAGATTGTGGCACTTAAAAACAATCGCGAAGATTACGAACGCACGCTCAAGGTTTGGCTCAAAAGGCTAAAAGCGAACCGGAAAGAAGCAGTTAAACTGGTTGGGGAGGACACGGTTGCCAAATATGAAAAATATCTTAGCTTTAGTATGATTGGTTTCCATACTGGAACTATTAACCTATTGCGAATATCCATGCGCCGCATTGATAACCCTCGTAATTGATTGCCTGGCACATTAGTAATCATACGTGAAGTAAATGGAACCCATAGCAATTATTGGTATTGGCTGTCGTTTTCCGGGTGCTAACAATCCAGAATCATTCTGGCAGCTCTTGCGTAACGGGGTGGATGCCATTACCGAAGTACCAAAAGAGCGCTGGGATATTGACGCCTTGTATGACCCAAAGCCAGCTACTCCAGAAAAAATGAACACCCGTTGGGGTGGTTTCTTGGAGCTGGTAGATCAATTTGAACCAAGCTTCTTCGGCATTTCCCCTCGTGAGGCAGAACCGATGGATCCCCAGCAAAGACTGTTGTTGGAGGTGACTTGGGAAGCTCTAGAAAACGCCGCTATCGTACCGCAAAAGCTAGCAGGTAGCAGGACTGGAGTTTTTATCGGCATATGTAATGCTGACTATCACAGGTTGCTCTATCAGAATATACTTCGCATTAATGGGCACAGCGGCACAGGTACTGCTTTCTCTATTGCGGCTAATCGCCTATCTTATGTGCTGGATTTACGAGGGCCAAGCGTTGCAATAGATACTGCTTGTTCTTCCTCCTTGGTTGCAGTCCACTTTGCGTGCCAAAGTTTGCAGAGCGGTGAGTCCAATCTGTGCTTAGTTGGAGGAGTAAACTTGATTCTATCTCCTGAACCGAGCATAACTTTCTCTCAAGCACACATGATGTCAGCTGATGGTCGGTGTAAAACCTTTGACGCAAGTGCTGACGGTTATGTAAGAGGGGAGGGCTGTGGCATGGTGGTTCTTAAGCGCCTAAAGGATGCACTTCAGGATAAAGACAATATTCAAGCAATTATCAAAGGTTCAGCAGTTAACCAAGATGGTCTGAGCAATGGACTGACAGCACCCAATGGACTTTCCCAACAGGCGGTTATCCGTGAAGCCTTGGAAAATGCTGGCGTAGCACCAGTGCAGATTAGCTATGTTGAAGCTCACGGCACTGCCACTTCTTTGGGAGACCCAATTGAAGTTAAATCTCTAAAAGCCGTGCTAATGCAAAATCGTCAGCCAGACCAACTCTGTTGGATTGGCTCGGTTAAAACTAATATTGGTCATTTGGAGGCTGCTGCTGGAATTGCTGGACTAATCAAAGTGGTACTTTCACTACAACATAAAGAGATTACACCGCACTTGCACTTACAGCAACTAAATCCATATATTTCTTTTAAAGGAACTCGGTTCTCTATTCCAACTGAACGCCAACCTTGGATTGCTGGTACAGAAAAACTTTTAGCAGGAGTAAGTTCGTTTGGCTTTGGTGGTACCAATTGCCATGTGATTCTTGAAGAAGCGCCTGCTGTGACTTACTCCCCTAGCGATTTTGAACGCGAAATGCACCTGCTGACACTTTCTACAAAAAGTCAAAACGCGCTACAGGAATTGGCACAAAGTTACATGGATTTCGTGAGGTTTCATCCGGAGGCATCACTGGCGGACATTTGTTTCACTGCTAATGTAGGGCGATCGCATTTCAACCACCGCTTGGCAATTGTCACTGAATCTACTACACAGTTGATCGAGCAACTAACTGCTTTTACTACTGGGAAGCAGGCATCTGGAGTCATTAATGGAACTGTGGAGATTGTGAATCGCCCTAAGATAGTGTTTCTCTTCACCGGGCAAGGCTCTCAGTTTCATGGTATGGGACGCAAGCTCTATGAAACTCAACCCACTTTTAGGAAAATATTGCAGCAATGCGATCAACTCCTGAAACCCTATTTAGAGCAGTCACTGCTTGAGATACTCTACGGGACTACCCAGACAGCTCATCTGTTAGATGAAACTGCCTATACCCAGCCAGCCCTGTTTGCCCTAGAATATGCCCTTGCTGAATTGTGGCGTTCTTGGGGAATTGTACCAGATGCTGTCATCGGTCACAGTGTAGGTGAGTATGTTGCTGCATGTGTAGCTGGGGTATTCAGTCTGGAAGATGGACTTATGCTCGTTGCACAACGCAGTCGGTTAATGCAGTCTTTGCCAGATAATGGTGAAATGGCAGTGGTGTTTGCCGAACAGGAGAAAGTAGTCAACATTCTGACTCAGTATGAAACAGCGTCATCAAAAGTAGCGACAGACACTAGTGTGTCCATTGCTGCTGTTAACGGGTCAAACAACATCGTCATTTCGGGTTTAAAAGAATATGTGCAGTCGGCAGTTGAACAATTTGAGTCTCAAGGGATTACCGTAAAGCCTTTGCAAGTTTCTCATGCTTTCCACTCACCACTGATGGAGCCGATTCTTGACGAGTTTGAGTCTAAGGCAGCAACAGTAAACTTTCAAGCCCCACAAATTGCTTTTATTTCTAACCTGACAGGTGAAATTTTCAAGTCAGGAGAAATCCCAGATGCAAGTTATTGGCGTCGCCACCTGAGAGAACCAGTGCAATTTGCGGCGGGAATGAACACCCTAGCAGAACAGGGTTATAAAGTATTTCTCGAAATTGGCCCTCGCCCTACTTTATCAGGTATGGGTAAGCGATGCTTGCCGAACGTAAAAAGTACTTGGCTACCTTCATTACAGTATGGGCAAGATGACTGGCAGGTTTTATTGAAAAGCTTGGGGATATTAGACACTCAAGGAGTAGAAGTCAATTGGGTGGGATATGACCATGACTACCAACGACATAAAATCTCTTTGCCCACTTATCCTTTTCAGCGTAAAAGTTATTGGTTCGAGCCGGACGAAGAGAAAAACATCAATTCTATGGATTTGAAAAACTTAGATACACAACTAGTGAAACCACAGCTTAATACTGTTCAAAAAACGATATATAAAGAGAAAATAATATCACAATTAAGTATCCTTGTAGCTGGTTTACTCCAAACAGACTTGTCGGAAATTAATGTTTATGCACCTTTTTTGGAAATGGGTGCAGATTCAATAGTTCTGATTGAAGCTGTCAGAACTATTGAAAACACCTTTGGAATCAAGGTGACTATTCGCCAGATGTTTGAAGAGTTAACAAATATTGACAGTCTTGCAAGTTACATAGAGCAAAATCAACCCGAAGTTGCGATCGAGGAAAAATCAACAGAGCCTGAAATTATCGCTCAAAATCAACCCAACCAAACTATCCAGGAAGAAGCCCCAGAACCTGCAATTGCAATTGGTACATTATCCCAACTCCCACAACCAGCGCTTTTGACTGTGGCTGAGAAGTCTACATCTGTGCGTGAAAACGGGTTAGTAAATAAAACACCAGTAGTTGAAACAGGACTTGAGCGAATTATGGCTCAGCAACTACAACTCACGTCTCAAGTCATATCTCAACAATTGCAGTTATTACAAAACAATCATGTTGTCTCATCAATAGATGAGTCACAAGTAGGATTCATCAAAACCTCAAAGCCAGCAAGTCCAGCAAACAATTCGGTTAAAGGAACAAAAACTCAAGAACCTTTAAGTTTGCAAAGAATCACAGCAGGAGGAGCAGAAGGGCTAAATTCTCAACAACAGCAACACTTAGAGGCATTGATTGCACGCTATGCCAAGCGCACACAAGGGTCAAAACGAGCAAAGCAATCTTATCACCATATTCTAGCTGACAGCAGAGCTGCGGCGGGATTCCGTCCTTCTATCAAGGAAATGGTTTACCCCATTGTTTGCGATCGCTCTGGTGGTTCTAGGTTTTGGGATGTGGATGGTAACGAGTATGTAGACATCACAATGGGCTTTGGCGTGCATCTATTTGGTCACAATCCGCCCTTTGTCATAGAAGCTTTACAAGAACAGATAAAACTTGGTATACAACTAGGTCCCCAATCCAGTCTAGCGGGCGAAGTGGCAGAGTTGTTGTGCGAACTGACGGGCACAGAACGCGTCACCTTTTGTCAGTCAGGTACAGAAGCCGTAATGACATCACTGCGTTTAGCACGAATGGCGACAGGACGCACAAAGATTGTCCTATTCTCAGGTTCTTATCATGGGCATTTTGATGGAGTTTTAGCTAGAGCAGAAGCATCAGATGACGAGCAGGTTTCTGTACCGTTTGCTCCCGGTATATCGCCACACATGGTTGAAGACGTTGTGGTACTCGATTATGGCGATCCTGGTGCATTAGAGTATATCGAAGCTCATGCTCATGAATTAGCTGCGGTTTTGGTTGAACCCGTACAAAGTCGGCGACCCGATTTACAACCCAAAGAGTTTTTACAGCACTTGAGGCAAGTAACCGCAAAAGCAGGCACAGTCTTGATTTTCGATGAAATAATTACTGGCTTTCGCATTCATCCGGGTGGTGCACAAAAATACTTTGGTGTAAAAGCGGACTTGGCAACTTACGGTAAAATTTCTGGTGGTGGTCTGCCGTTTGCAGCAGTAGCTGGTAAAGCTACCTTGATGAATGCAATCGATGGTGGTCAGTGGAATTACGGTGACGATTCGTATCCTGAAGCAGAAAGGACATTTTTTGCAGGTACTTTTAACAAATATTCTCTGGCTTTGGCGACCGCAAGAGCGGTACTTAAACATCTTAAAAACCAGGGATCGGGTCTTCAAGAGCAATTAAATCAACGCACAGCACAGTTAGCCCAAACACTCAATACCTTCTTTGAACAAGAGCATGTGCCTATTCAAGTGGTTTATTTTGGCTCACTGTTCCGCTTTAGCTTTAAGAAGAACTTGGATCTGTTTTTCTACCACTTAATTGAGAAAGGTGTCTACGTTTGGGAAGGACGCACTTGTTTTCTGTCCACAGCGCATACAACTGCCGATATTGAGTATGTGATTCAGGCTGTGAAAGAAAGCGTAGCCCAAATGCAAGCAGAAGGTTTTCTACCCGAACGTTCACCCAACTTGAATGGATCAAAAAGCAATTCGACGAATTCATTCTTAGCTAAAAGTTCTAATCAGGAAGCTGCTATTTGGCCACAAACGACTACAATGCCTTCGGGGGGTATCGTAGAACCTGTAAATGTTCCGAAAATATTCACATCATTGACAACAGTCTCTGATTCTGATCAAGTAGTAAAGTCTGATGCTGTACTTACAGTCCCATTAACAGAAGCACAAAAACAACTCTGGGTTTTAGCGCAAATTTCAGAAGAAGCATCGAGCGCTTATAAAGTTTCTATAAATCTGCAATTACGAGGTTCGTTGAATTTAACAGTACTACATCAAGCAGTACAGAAAGTTGTAGAGCGTCACGAGGGTTTGCGAACGACTATCGGTAGCCAAGGAGATTTTCAGCAGATATTGCCATTCTTGAAAGTTGATATTCCTTGCATTGACTTCTCAAATGTTGATAGTTGTGAGCGTGAGTCTAAAGTCACTGAGTGGTTTAAACAAGAAAGCCTAAAACCTTTTGACCTGACTCAAGCACCTCTGTTCCGTTGTTACGTTCTTAAATTAGAAGAACAGCTACATCTACTGGTTATGACAGCTCATCACATTGTCGTCGATGGCTGGTCAATAAACGTTATCCTGGAAGAATTAGGTGCATTTTATTCACAAGAGTGTCAAGGTGAAGTTTGTCAACTCAAGCCACCAATGCAATTTAGGGAATACATTAATTCGCAGGAACAGCAAAGTCAAACTGAGGAAATGGCAGCCCATGAATCCTACTGGTTGGAAAAATTTGCTAGTTCAACTCCTGTTTTAAACCTGCCAATAGATCATCCTCGTCCTCCAATAAAAACATATAGGGGTAATAGGCAAACGCTGCGGCTGAATGCAAGCCTTTATCGTGAAGTGAAACAGTTGAGCACCCAAAAGGGTTGCACCCCGTTTATGACTCTCCTTTCTGCATATACGGCTTTTCTTCACCGATTGACAAACCAAGAGGATATTGTAGTAGGTATCTCTTCTGCTGGGCGGTCTTCCGCAAGTAATGAAAAGCTTGTTGGGTACTGTTCTCACCTATTACCTATCAGAAGTTGTATTGATGAAAATTTGGCATTTTCCGAATATCTTGGCAAAATGAAGGGTGTCTTGTTAGAGGTTTACGAAAATCAAGATTATCCTTTCGCTTGGTTGCTTAAACAACTAAAATTAGGTCGAGATGCAAGCCACTCTCCTCTGATTGCAACCATATTTAATTTAGACCGACCTGTAGCTGTGCCAAAAATGTTTGGACTGGAGACAGAAATTTTCTCTCCACCAATCGCTTTTACTGGATTCGACATCAGCTTTTATGTTATTGAAATGGGAGATGAGCTGGTGTTGAATTGTGATTACAACACAGACTTATTTGACGCTGCCACAATTAGCCGGATACTAGGGCATTTCCAGACCTTGGTGGAGGGGATTATCTCTCATCCCGAACAACGCCTTTTTGAATTGCCTCTGCTAAGTGAATCTGAGCAACATCAGTTACTTGTGGAGTGGAACAACACTCAAGCAGATTATCCCCAGGACAAGTGTATTCATCAGTTGTTTGAAGCTCAGGTAGAACGTACACCAGATGCGATCGCTGTCACCTTTGAGCAGGAACAACTGACCTACCAACAGTTAAATACCCGTGCAAATCAGCTAGCACACCATTTACAAACATTGGGTGTAGGAGAAGAAACCCTAGTAGGAATTTGCACAGAGCGATCGCTCTTAATGGTCATTGGTATCTTGGCAATTCTAAAAGCTGGCGGTGCTTACGTCCCACTAGATCCAACCTATCCAAAAGAACGGTTAGGTTATATGTTGGCAGATGCTCAACTCTCGGTACTATTAACCCAAAAACATTTATTAGAAACATTACCTGTACATAAAGGACAGACTCTATGTTTAGACCAATACGAAAATTTATTCATCACGCAAAGTACAGCTAACCTAAGTAGTAAAGCCACATCTGAAAACTTAGCTTATGTAATTTACACTTCCGGTTCCACAGGTCAACCCAAAGGTGTATTGATCAACCATAGTAATGTTGCACGTCTGTTTACGGCGGTGCAGCCTTGGTACAACTTTGATCAACAGGATGTTTGGACTCTGTTTCATTCCTATGCCTTTGACTTCTCCGTTTGGGAAATTTGGGGTGCTTTGCTTTATGGTGGGCGGCTTGTTATTGTTCCTTACTCTGTCACTAGATCACCAAACGCATTTTATGAATTATTGCTCAAAGAGCAAGTTACAGTTTTAAATCAAACTCCCTCAGCGTTTCACCAACTTATTCAAGTAGAGACTGCTAATCAGACTGAAAATTTAAATCTGCGTCTAGTTATTTTTGGTGGTGAAGCTTTAGATATCCAAAGTTTGCAACCTTGGTTTGCGCGTCATGGAGATAAATCGCCCCAACTGGTGAATATGTACGGAATTACAGAAACAACCGTCCATGTTACCTATAGACCCTTAACTGTAGCTGATTTGCAAACAACAGGTAGTATGATTGGTAGACCAATTCCTGATTTACAAGTCTATCTGTTAGATAAAAATCAGCAATTAGTACCTATTGGCGTTCCTGGTGAAATGTACGTTGGTGGCGCTGGTGTAGCTCGCGGCTATCTTAACCGCCCAGAGTTAAGCGCCAGTAAATTTATCGCCAACCCCTTTAGCCACGAAGAAGGGGCACGGCTGTACAAAACTGGAGACTTAGCCCGATATTTGCGTGATGGCAACATTGAGTATCTCGGTCGAATTGATAACCTAGTGAAGATTCGCGGCTTTCGTATAGAGTTGGGAGAAATTGAAGCAGTGTTGTCTGAGCATCCTCAAGTGCAGCAGGCGGTGGTGATTGCCAGAGAAGACACTCCCGATGACAAGCGCTTAGTGGCATATGTCGTCTCAAACCAGGATCAATTCTCTACTAGTGAACTGCGCGGCTTCCTTAAGGAAAAACTGCCCGATTACATGGTGCCATCAGTTTTTGTCATGCAGTCGGTTTTGCCTCTAACATCTAATGGTAAAGTAGACCGTAAAGCTCTACCAACACCAGATTTATCTACAAGTGATTTGTCAGAAGGCTTCGTTGCACCTAGTACTCCTACAGAGGAAATATTAGCTAAACTTTGGATGGAAGTTCTCGGGCGAAAACAAGTAGGCATCTACGACAACTTTTTTGATATTGGTGGTCATTCACTCCTGATAATTCAAGTAGGGAACAAAGTTAGAGAAATCTTTAATAGCAATATCTCAGTCACTGACTTGTTTAAGTATCCAACTATAAGTAATTTGGCTAAATATTTAAGCCAAGAAAATAATGTAGAACAAACTGCCCTTGCCCCAAGTGATGAGTTAGCCAAAAAGCAAAAAGAGGCTATCAAAAGACAAAAGCAACTCATGAAGCAGAAGAGGAAAGCAAATGTATAATTGGGAAGCTCAAGATTCTTTAGAACCTATAGCCATAATTGGCATGACTGGTCGTTTTCCAGGAGCTAACAGCGTTGATAAATTTTGGCAAAATTTAGTCAACGGTGTAGAGTCAATTACATTCTTCACGGATGAAGAACTCATCGCTTCAGGTGTAGACCCGGCTTTACTCAATTCTCCTAACTATGTCAAAGCTAAAGGAGTGTTGGAAGACATTGAAATGTTTGACGCTCTCTTCTTTGGCTTTACACCCAAGGAAGCTGAATTAATGGATCCCCAGCACCGCCTCTTTTTAGAGTGTGCTTGGGAAGCTCTTGAAAATGCTGGTTATGACTCTGAAACATACAATGGTCGAATTGGTGTTTACGCTGGCGCTGGTTTGAATATTTACCTGGCAACAAACTTAATGTCAAACCGCGACTTGATCGAATCAGCAGGCAGTTTACAAGTTTCAATTGGCAATGATAAAGATTATGTGCCTACACGAGTTTCTTATAAATTGAACCTGACAGGACCTAGTATTAACGTTAATACTGCCTGTTCTACTTCGTTGGTGACTGTTCATTTGGCGTGCCAAAGCTTGCTAAATTATCAATGCGATATGGCACTAGCAGGTGGTGTTTCCATTTATACTCCACAAAAAGAAGGTTATTTTTACCAAAACGGCGGTATTGCCTCTCCTGACGGACACTGCCGAGCTTTTGATGCTCATGCTCAGGGAACTGTCGATGGCAGTGGTGTTGGCATTGTTGTGCTGAAGAGGTTAGAGGATGCTTTGGCAAATGGTGACTACATTCATGCAGTTATTAGAGGCTCTGCTATCAATAACGATGGTTCGTTGAAAGTGGGCTACACTGCTCCAAGTGAGTCCGGTCAGGCGGCTGTGATTTCAGAGGCTCTGGCAGTAGCAGGAGTTGAGGCTGAGGACATTTCATATATAGAAGCGCACGGAACTGGAACAACTCTTGGAGATCCAATTGAAATTGCAGCACTGACCCAAGCTTTTCAAACCAGTACTCAGAAGAAGGGCTTCTGTGCTATAGGTTCCGTGAAAACCAATATCGGACATCTTGATGCAGCCGCTGGAGTGGCGGGTCTAATTAAGACTACCTTAGCGCTGAAACACAAATTGCTGCCTCCTAGCGTGAACTTTGAAAAACCATCACCCAATATTGATTTTGCCAATAGTCCATTTTACGTCAATAAAACGCTGTCCAAATGGACAACAGATGGAACACCCTGCCGTGCTGGGGTCAGTTCCTTTGGCATTGGGGGTACTAATGCCCATATTGTCTTAGAAGAAGCACCTGTTGACCAGACGCAAGATATAGCGTTTCAACATTCCAGACCTTGGCAACTACTATCGCTGTCTGCTAAAACCAGTTCTGCGCTGGATGAAATGACTGCAAACTTAGCTGCGTACTTAAAACAGCATCCCGTTGACCTTGCTGATGTAGCTTACACGCTTGCTGTTGGTCGTAGAGCTTTTGAGCACCGACGGATTGTAGTATGCCAAGAGCTTAATGAAGCTGGAAATGCATTGGAGCCAATTGATCCGCAACGAGTTTTTACAAGCTTTCAGGAATTCAAAGAGCGGTCTGTGGTGTTTATGTTTTCAGGGCAGGGTTCTCAGTATGTGAATATGGGGCGCGAACTCTACCAGACTGAACCGACATTTCGCGAGCACATCGATTTATGTTCGCAAATCCTCAAACCTCATTTAGGATTTGACCTGCAATCCGTATTGTATCCTCAAGAGGAATTAGCACAAGAAGCAGCAGAAAAACTTAAACAGACAGCTATTGCACAGCCAGCTTTGTTTGCGATCGCCTACTCCCTAGCTCAACTGTGGATGTCTTGGGGCGTGCGTCCAAAAGCAATGATTGGTCATAGTATCGGTGAATATGTAGCAGCAACTCTAGCTGGTGTTTTATCTTTAAAAGATGCTTTAGCTCTAGTAGCTTCACGAGGGCAACTCATGCAACAATTGCCAACAGGGGCAATGCTTGCTATTCATCTTCCAGAAAAAGAGGTGCAAGCCCTCCTAAATGCAGAGATGCATACAAAGTCTTTACAAATTGCTGCCATTAACGGGCCATCCCTTTGTGTGGTTTCAGGTCCCAAGGATGATGTGGAGGCATTGCAGAACCAGCTTGCAGAAAAAGGTGTAAACTGCCGACGGCTGCATACTTCTCATGCATTCCATTCCCAGATGATGGACCCGATTTTGGAACCTTTCACCCTTGCAGTCAAAAAAGCAACTCTCAATCCCCCACAAATTCCCTACTTGTCCAATGTCACTGGCACCTGGATTACAGCATCACAGGCAACAGATCCAAGTCATTGGGCAAAGCATTTGCGCTCTTGTATACGCTTTTCGGAAGGACTGCAACAGTTGTTGAAAGAACCCGAGCAAATCTTGCTAGAGGTTGGCCCTGGAAGAACGTTAAGTACATTAGCCACACAGCATTCAGATAAGACAGCAAAGCAAGTTGTGCTAACTTCGTTACGTCATCCGCAAGACCGTCAATCAGATGTAGAGTTTTTGCTTACTACATTAGGCAAGCTTTGGCTTTTTGGCGTAAAAGTGGATTGGTCTGGATTTTATAGCCAGCAAAAACGTCTTCGCGTTCCCTTACCGACATATCCCTTTGAGCGTCAGCGTTATTGGATTGAACCTCAAAAACAGTTAGATCATAACCGTGAATCTCAGGTATCACTGGGCAAAAAACCAAATGTCGCTGACTGGTTTTACTTACCTTGTTGGAAAACATCTATACCACCAGTGTCTCTTGCAAATGAAGAGTTAGTGGAAAGGAAATCATCGTGGCTGGTATTTGTTGATGATTGCGGTTTGGGTTCCCAAATTGTAGAACGATTGGAACAGGATGATTGTGATGTTATTATTGTTAAAGTTGGAGCAGAGTTTACTCAGCAGAGCGATCGCGCATATACTCTGAACCCTCAACACCCTGATGACTACAATACTTTAGTTAGAGAAATTTTAGCGCAAAGAAAGTTCCCAAACACAATTGTCCATTTGTGGAGTGTCACAAAGAACAGCCAAACAATATCAAGGCTTGAAGAGGTTGACAAAGCTCAAGATTTAGGGCTACACAGTCTAATCTTTCTAGCGCAGGCACTTGGGAAAGACAATGTTATGGATGAGATTCAACTGACTGTTATTTCAAATAATGTACAGCCAGTAACTACAGAAGAGGAACTGTGTCCCGAGAAAGCGACCATGTTGGGAGCAATTAAGATCATTCCGGAAGAATACTCCTCAATTAGCTGTCGTAGCATTGATGTTGTACTTCCCAAATCAGGAACTAGAACTGAAGGCAAGCTTATAGACCAGCTACTCAACGAACTACAAGCAAAATCCTCCGACCTATTTATTGCCTACCGTGGTCTTCACCGTTGGGTACAAACCTTTGAACCAGTCCAATTGAATAAGCCCAGTGAAACAAATCTCAGGTTAAGGGAAGAAGGAATCTACTTGATTACAGGTGGTCTTGGAGGCGTTGGATTTACGCTAGCGGAACATCTGGCGAAGACTGTAAAAGCCAAATTAATTCTGTTAGGTCGTTCAGCTTTTCCGGCACCAGATGAGTGGGTTGAATGGTTTGCTAATTACGGTGAAGATAATGATATCAGCCGCAAGATTCGGAAAATTCAAGAACTCGAACAACTAGGGGCAGAGGTTTTGGTTGTCAGCGCCGACATAGTTAATGAAGAACAAATGCAAGCAGCGATCGCTAAGGCTCAACAGCGGTTTGGTTCAATAAATGGTGTTATCCATACCGCTGGAGTTATTGATTATGCAGGTGTTATTCAAAGAAGAACAAAAGAAATGACAGACAGTGTTCTAGCACCAAAAGTGAGGGGTACATTGGTACTCGCTAAGCTATTAGAACACGTTGAACTAGATTTTTTAGTTCTTTGTTCATCTATAGGTGTTGCACTGTATAAAACAAAATTTGGTGAGGTTAGCTATGTTGCTGCTAACGAATTCCTTGATGTTTTCTCTTATTACAACATTTGTCAAAATGGAACTTTTACAGTTAGTATTAACTGGGATGATTGGCAAGAAGTTGGAATGTCAGTAGAGGCAGTTAAAAACGCTGTCGAAATCAACTACATTATTGAAGGAAAATACCTCCAGAATGCACTACTTACTTCAGAAGGTGTTGATGTTTTTAGGCGTATTCTGGACAGTTCATTCCCCCGAATTGCAGTATCAACTGAAGATTTAACGACTAGGATTAAGCTAAATAATTCTTTGTCAAAAATTGATTTTGAAAGCTTAGGAAAAGTTACTATATCCCAAACGACACACCCACGACCTGAACTCACTAATGCTTATGTTGCTCCTCGCAATGAACTTGAGCAAACTATTGGCAAAATTTGGCAACAATTACTGGGTATTGAAAAAGTGGGTATCTATGATAACTTTTTTGAACTAGGGGGACATTCATTACTAGCCACTCAAGTTATTTCTCGGGTTCGTGAAGCCGTTCAAGTGGAACTTTCCTTGAACAACCTGTTTGAAGAACCTACAGTAGCTGGCATCTCTGCTTTAGTAGATAAGATTATTTTAACAACCCAAAAGCGACAGATAACGACTAATGATTTTGTGGGTGAACGAGAGGAGATAGAGCTATGAAAAACACAAAGAGTTTTTGTTCTATTTTACATAACTTAGATGTCAGGCTTTGGAGCATAGACAATGGTTTCGCTCTCACGCTGCTAAAATAACATTGACATCAGATTTGCGCGGGAGATATATCAATAGAAAGTGATTGCTATTTTGTGGCAAAAAGGAGATATATTGATGTTAGATAATATGTAAGGATTCAGGTGGCAGAGTATTGACAAGGGGGACACTTGAGGGGGAGTAT
>NZ_CAXTNE010000068.1:16781-30538 GCF_964245445.1 uncultured Nostoc sp. | reverse complement strand
TACTAAACTAAGCTGTGGGTGCGTTGGCGTAGCCCGTCGTAGACATCGCTGATTCGCTATAACCTTTACACAAGCAATCATCGCCCCTTGTACTCAACTCATCTGTGGGTGCGTTGGCGTAGCTCGTCGTAGACATCGCGGATTCCATCATCCTCAACACCCATATAAAAAACATATTTGATTTTCTAACGACATGAGAAAGATGAAAGGCTTAATGGTAAGTCTTTAGCCTGTGGACTTATCCAAACCGTAAGCAGAGTGTGAAAGTTGAGGAGCTGTCAATTACTCAATCCTCTTGAGTGATCAACCGTCAGTAGTCAGATTCATCAATGCTTTAAGGAAATCTGGCAGAAATATATGAAGTTTTGTTAGACAATGCGTAATTGTTATTAGCCAAGTTGAAGTAATAATTATGGGAGTTCACAAGAGCATTAGAAGCCTAATGCTTTCGTGCCACTCTAAACTCTGTATTATTGATTCTTCTTTGCCAAACTGTACTAATACAAGTCATACATCACAAGATAAGTTCACACATTTACTAATCTACAAGGAGAGCAAAATTCATGGATTCTCAAACTTCACAGTTAACAGTTATAGATGCTCAAACATTACAGCAGTTAGAAGACGAAATTAAGAAGGAATTGAATGATATACTGAATAACTCTAATTTCGGCGAAATCCTTGACAAATACGGTCTATCAGGACAAAATATTTTAAATATTCAGTGCTTACTCGATTTTACTCAAATTGAAGTTACTGATGCTGAAGCCAAGAAATTTTTGCAAACAATTATTCAAGAACAAAAACCAACGTTGAAAACACTTTCTAGAGGTGGTTATTGTAATCCTTGCCCAGTACCCGGCTATCCTCAAGGCTGCTGGGTAGCTTAGATATAACTAAACTTACATCTAGTCATGCGCGAGGGTAAGCAAGGTAAATAATTTTCATAAACAATTTTGCAATATTAAACAATGCTAATGGAATTATGACACTTAAACCCTTGCTGCTGCCTCGGCATCAAGATTTTTACTGCTAAAAAATATCAATGATCCTGCTAGTAAAAGCTTTTTTAGTGGAAATGAAAATGATAATTTATTCACTTATTAGCTAGGCTATAGAGTTCACGTTGAATTCTTATTGGTTTTAATAATTAATTCAGCAGTATTTCAGTACTAAACCATTATTTATAGGGTGCAAATTTTGTTATGACTCAAAACAGCAGGGTTTGGTACTGGCAGCTAAGTCTAATGAGTTCTTTAGCAATTACTGGAACACTCGCCTTATCTGAGTATTGTGCCTTGGCACAGATTAAAGAGGATGGCACTCTCGGAACTAACAGTTCAATGGTTACACCCAAGCTGATTAATGGTCAAAATACTGACCAGATCGATGGTGGGGCAACTCGTGGTACAAACTTGTTCCACAGTTTTGAACAGTTTTCTGTTCTCACTGGCAATACAGCCTACTTTAACAATGCGGCAAATATTAATAACATCATCACCCGAATAACGGGCAAGTCTATTTCTAATATTGATGGTACACTTCGAGCTAATGGCACAGCCAACCTTTTTCTAATTAATCCTAATGGGATTATTTTTGGCCCCAATGCTTCTTTAAACATTGGCGGTTCATTCGTGGCAAGTACGGCAAGTAGTCTGAACTTTGCCGATGGTACTAAATTTAGCGCCACAGATCCCCAAACCACACCCCTTCTGACAGTCAGTGTTCCCGTTGGCTTACAATTTGGAGCTACACCAGGAACCATCCGTAATCAATCCCAAGCAAGTCCAGGTGGCGCAATCAATGACTCGAAAGCACCTGTTGATCTACAGCCTGTTGGTCTACAGGTGCAGCCAGGTAAAACCTTGGCACTTGTAGGGGGCGATTTGGTGCTGGAGGGAGGAAATTTAACAGCAAAGGGAGGACGAATAGAGCTAGGAAGTGTTGCTCTTAATAGTCTGGTTAATATGAAGCAAATAGACCAAGGTTGGGGCTTGGGATACGAAAGTGTAAAAAATTTCCAGGATATCCAACTAACTTCACGAGATAAAATCCCTTCTTATGTAAATGTCAGTGGTGAGGGTGGAAATAATATTCTGGTGCAAGGCAGGCGCGTACTCATAACTGGTTCTTCACAGATTTTGGCTAATAGCCTGAGTAAACAACTAGCAGCAAATTTGACGGTTACTGCCTCAGATACTGTAGAACTAATCGGCCCCGGTAATCCTTTGAGGGTTGGGACTGATCGTAAAGGAGGCGCTGGAAACTTAACAATCAACACTAGCAAGTTGATTGTCAGCAATGGAGCAGAAGTGTTTCTTGATACTTCTACCTCCGATTCGGTAGGACAATTGACCGTGAACGCCTCAGATTCTGTGGAGCTAATTGGTGGTTTCTCCTTTCCACCCTCCTCTTTTTTTCCAGATGGTGGTTTTATACCTAGCAAATTGTCTAGCGCAACTTATGATGTGGGAAATGCTGGTAACATCACGATCAATACTCCGAGGTTAGGTATTCAGAAAGGGGCACAGGTGTCAACACAGTCTGACGGACAACTTCTATTTGCTGAGAACCAATTTAAACCTGCCACGGGGCAAGGAGGGAAGTTGACTGTGAACGCCTCCGAGTCCATAGAATTAACTGGAACCTCACCAGATGGTACAAAGTCCAGTAACTTGTCTACTTCAACTAGAGGTTCTGGATCTGCTGGAAATTTGGATATCACAACGGGGGAATTGACTGTCCGGGATGGAGCTGCAATAAATGTGAGCAGTGAAACTCGAAAGGATGTTGACTATCAAGGGGGTGTACCTAATTTAGGGAAAGCAGGTGAACTCACTATAACTACTCCCTCTATACTTCTGGACAACGGAACACTCACATCCAATAGTGACTCAGGTCAAGGTGGGAATATTACGTTAGAGGTGCAAGACATGTTAATGATGCGCCACGAAAGTAAAATAACCACTAATGCAGAGGGTAATGGAGATGGCGGTAATATTACCATCAATGCACCTAATGGCTTCCTTGTCACCGTTCCTTCTGAAAATAACGATATCACCGCCAATGCCTTATCTGCCTCTGGTGGTAAAATCACAATCACCGCTAAGAGCATCTTTGGTTTTGAGCCGCGCACCCGTGCAGAGGTAGAGAGGCTGTTGAACCCTAAACAGCCACTAGATCCAAGTAAGCTGCTAACAAGTGACATCACCGCGTTTTCTCAGCAAAACCCTACATTAAATGGCACTATACAAATCAACTCACCAGATGTTGACCCCAGTAAAGGATTAGTAGACCTACCCACAAATCTGGTTGATGCTTCGCAGCAAATTGTTGCTGCTTGTGATTCTGGTGGAAAAATAGCCAGGAGTTCATTTATTACAACTGGGCGTGGAGGACTAGTAGCCGATCCTACGCAGCCATTGATAGCTGATGATGCGGTGTTGGCAGATTGGATCACACTCTCTCCAGAGAATCGTGCTGGCGTTATTCAGAAAAAAGTGGTTGCTCAGGCGCAGCAAAACACAGAAGAAAAATCACAGAAAGTCAATTCTGTCAATGAACCTACTCAAATTGTAGAAGCCCAAGGGTGGGTTATAGATGCCAATGGGAACGTGGTTCTGGTTGCTCAAGTCCCTATTGCATCGCCTCATAACTCCTTACTTACCGCTACATCTTGCGCTGCTCATTAGACGTGAGTTCAACAAACCTCTCCCTACCTTGAACTAAAGTTCAAGTCTGTCTCTCTTTGAACTGGAGAGGGACAGGCTTTGCGTAGTAAAACCAGGGAGAGGTCTTTGTCTTAAGTTGTTTTAGGATACAATCAGCAAATGCGTAGGCGTAGCCAGCCGTAGGCATCGCCGAAATAACAAATGCATACGCCGAAATAGCAAATGCGTACGCCGAAATAGCAAATGCGTACGCCGAAATAACAAATGCGTACGCCGAAATAGCAAATGCGTACGCCGATATAGCAAATGCGTACGCCGATATAGCAAATGCGTACGCCGATATAGCAAATGCGTACGCCGAAATAACAAATGCGTACGCCGAAATAACAAATGCGTACGCCGATATAGCAAATTAAACCATAGAGTGGGGGATTGTGGTTCAAAAAGAGCAAAAAGGCTATAAGTTAAACTGTCTCTGGATCAATGTTTAATTCTCGTAACTTCGCGGCCATGCGCGATCGCAATTGCTGCTCTTGTTGTAACCGTTCTGTTCCCCACAGCAGCAATTGTCCAGCTTCATCCCACCAGCGCAACCAATAGCCAGTGCGATTTACTTTCACACCTTGCCAAATTCCTAAAAACAGCCCAATGCTGGCAATCCAATAACGTCTATCCTGATTCGGTTGCTGGAGTTCGTATTGCCCTGAAGCACTTAATTGATAGACTTCTACCCACCCCGCCTCTGGTTCAAAAATTACATAAGTGTGGACTTGGAGAATGCGCTCATAGTAGTACCACTTACCAGGTGGATACTTAGCTTTAATTGAGTATTCACCACCTTCTGTCTGTGACAAAAATTCCATGACGATCGTCGGAACTTCTCCTTCTAGCTTCGGGGTATAACTACGACGGTTTTGGTTTGGTGGAACTGTCGGGAACACAGAAGGGACATAGAACCAATCCGGGGCTTTAATCACCAACTTGCTATCTACAGTTGCACAAATCCCAAAATTTGTACCAATGAGTATTTGAGGTTGAATTAAAAGAGCCAGTTCCAAGCTTTCAGTGAGGGCAAATGCGATCGCTGGCTGACTGATGTTGTCCACAGGCTCATCGGGTAAAGGAAAGTCATCAGGTAACTTTTCCCAAGTGACAATGGGTTCACTGATGGTGGTTGACATAGAAACCTGGAGTCAGGTGGCTATTGCTATTATGTCGCACAACTCCTGTAGAGACGCGATTAATCACGTCTCTACTCCCTAACTCGTCTCTTGAATTTGCAAACGTATAGTGTGTTCAGTCGCACCACTAAGTTGCAATTCCATGATTTCACCACCCAGAGGTTCCAAGCAAGTGAGGAGCGATCGCAAGTTAGGTGTACTTGCGCCTGTATCTACATATAATCGATCTGCTAAATTACCGATCCGTTTCCAAGTCATGTACAATTTAGCGATCGTTTGTTCAATTTGCGATGCTTGATTTACCAAATCAGCAGCAATGCTTAAACAGCCGACTCTTTGCGCTTCTTCTAAGGCTGTTTCAATATCAACATCTTCCTTCGTCAGCGCCTGGACTTGAGCCGCCCCTTTGAGATATTTGGCCAAGTTACGCGCTTCGTTAGTTACCTGTTTGAGAGTATCTACATCAGGATTAGCAGCTATTTCCTTTTGGATAAATTTTTGGTGCGATTCTGGCAGTTTTTCCATTTCCTTCACTAGTGGGGCGATGTAGCGTGGAGGAAGGGTGTTATCTGCTGCTTTTTCCTTGACTGCTTCGGGTAATAAATCTGAGGACATGGCTGTCCATTCATCGCTGAGTTGACGCACTTCGCGCCTGGTGATGCGATCACCTTTTTGGGCGGCTTCACTCACCATCTGTTGCACTTCGGGGACTGCTTTGGAGGTTTCAACAAATGCCCGTTTGCTGAAGTTGTTCACAGTTCCGGGGTCAAGTTTACCGTCTTCGATGAGAGTATCAGCACTATTCGCCAGTTGAATCCAGGAGTATGCTTGACTTTTGCTGATTTCCCGCTCTTTTAGCCATCGCAGAAAGCCAGTACCGCGTCCGTCACCACCGACTTTCTCTCTGTCGCGGATAGCCCGTAAAATTCGCCCCCGCCAAATTTCAGTTTGCAAATCAAAGCGATCGCATACCTGCCAAGCTACTTCTAGCTGTTCTTGAAAATCTGACTCTAGAATCTGTTCATCTTCTGGATCGGGCAGTTCAAAGCTGATATCGGCTGGCTGTAGTAAAGCAGCAGCAAGGTCGTTGATGGAGTCGGTGTCTTGCACGATTGATGACTAACTAGTGGATGCGATCGGCTTATTATGCCATAATCTGTGGACTCTCACTTAAGGGGGAGTACGGTATTTTGAGTTACAACAAATATAGTAAGAAGGGGTACATCTTTGTAAAGTCTTTAATTAATCAGAGACAATAAAAATAAAACGATGAATCAGGTAGACTACCTCCGCATAAGCTTAATCGATCGCTGCAATTTTCGTTGTCAATACTGTATGCCAGAGGGAGTAGAACTGGATTATATTCTCAAGCAACAGATGTTGACTGATGAAGAACTACTCACCTTAATTGAAGAGGTATTTATTCCAGTAGGCTTTAAGCGGTTTCGGTTGACTGGGGGTGAACCCTTGTTGCGTCCGCGCGTGGTAGATTTAGTAAGCGCGATCGCAACTCTCCCCCAAACTCAAGACCTCTCAATGACCACCAACGGTTTTTTGCTGGCTCCGATGGCACAAAACCTCTACAATGCAGGTCTGCGAAGAATTAATATTAGTCTAGACTCTCTTGATCCCGACATTTTTGATCAAATTATTGGTAATCAAGGGCGTTCTCGTTGGCAACAAGTTTGGCATGGTATTCAAGCTGCCCATCAGGTCGGATTCGACCCATTGAAGCTGAATGTGGTGGTGATTCCTGGTGTCAACGACCACGAAGTTCTCGATTTAGCTGCCCTGACAATTGACAAACAGTGGCATGTTCGATTTATTGAATTTATGCCCATTGGTAATGTGCATTTGTTTGGCGATCGCGGTTGGCTATCTTCAGCCGAGTTACGACAACAAATCCGCGATCGCTGGGGCTTGACAGAATCACAAGTTCGTGGTGCTGGCCCTGCTGATGTCTTTCAAATTCCCGGTGCGAAGGGGACACTGGGATTTATTAGTCAGATGTCGGAATGTTTTTGCGATCGTTGTAACCGGATGCGCCTTAGTGCTGATGGCTGGCTGCGTCCTTGTTTATTAAATGAAACTGGTCAAATAGATTTAAAAACTGCTCTGCGTTCTGGCACTAGCACCGCTCAATTACAAGAGCAGGTCAGACATTTACTCGAAATTAAGCCAGAAATTAACTTTAAAGGGCGCGATTCTGGCATTTCAGGTACATATACCCGTACCATGTCGCAAATTGGCGGATAGTCATTGGTCATTTGTCCTTTGCAAATAACTAAGGACAAATGACTAAGGACAAATGACTATTACGCTTGTCGTGAGTAGTATTCCACCACAAGTAGTTCGTTAACTTGTAGTGCCACCCATTCCCGCTCAATAACACTGTTGACTTTACCAACCAACTTATTTTTGTCAAACTCCAAATGACTAGGGAGGTTTGCCAAACCGGGATATTGCAAGTTAGCTTCCACCAACTTCCTTGATTGTGCCCGATCCCTGACTGCAATTACTTCGCCAGGACGGCATTGGTAGCTGGCAATATTAACCACACGACCGTTAACAGTTACGTGTCCGTGATTTACTAGTTGACGAGCTGCTGGGATAGTCGGGGCTATACCCAAGCGGAAAACGGTATTATCCAAGCGCATTTCTAGCAGTTGCAGCAGCACTTGTCCAGTAGAACCAGTAACACGTCTGGCTTTCCGCACATAGCGCAGCAATTGCTTTTCAGTCAAACCGTAGTTGAAGCGGAGCTTTTGCTTTTCTTCTAGACGGATAGCATACTCAGAGCGCTTCTTGCGGTTCTGACCATGCTGACCAGGCGGGTAAGCCCGTCTGGCGCTTTTACGAGTTAATCCTGGTAAATCGCCCAAGCGGCGTACAATTCTGAGGCGTGGCCCTCTATATCGGGACATGAGTTTCCTTAATCTAATCCTGTTTAAACTTTAGCCAAACATAATATGATGACATACTATGTTGACATATCTCTGATTTTTAATCAGAGGATTTTTGGTTCTTTGAGGATGCTTACCTTGGTATGACGTATCCTACCAAATAGAGGCATCAATTACGCCAGTTGCTTTAAGTCGGTAGAACCGACATACTGGTTTTTAAGCCTGAATTCCGGCCTGTCACGCCGTACTCCTGCCAATAAGTTTTTTGTGTTTATTTAGTTTCGTAGGCTACTCAATCATCAGATTGATTTACGTAGTATTCTGACTTTGAAATACTTTTTACGTTGCCTACTTATCTTTCAAACAGTTATATTAACACAATTTCCGGCATAATTAATTATGTCTATACCTTGCTACCGCCGAAATTCTTTAATTACAGAGGATTTTTAAGATATTTAAGTTAGCATAACTTTGGGTGTTTGGAGAATGGCAATGTCAATGAGCAATAAAGCGGTTAATAGAGGTAAGAACAAACAAGCCAGTTCCACCTCTAGGATTTTAACAGTACCAGTTTTGGCAATAGCTGGATGCTTGGCAACGCTCTTACCGAATACAGCGATCGCTGCCTCCTACAACAATGATTATAGTGTCTGTGCGGGTCGCCTTCTAAAAGTGGGTGTAACACCAGAAGCGGCATCACAAGGTTGTGCAGCAGCACTGCGTCCAAAAGATTTGGCTGCTTGCGTGGTTAAAATTGAGAAGGAAACCCAAATTGCCGCGACAGATGCGCTTTCTACTTGTGGGAGGGCCCGGCGTCCTGAGGAGTTAGCTACCTGTGTCGTTGGCGTTAGCTTGAGTACCAAGGAAGAAGCTAACCCGGCAGTTCTAGATTACTGTGGACGTAGTTTGTTACCCGTGCGCTTTGGGCAGTGTGTGGTTGGCTTGCGTAGTCAAATCGACTTTCCCGCGACACAGGCGTTAGATACTTGTATCAGTGCTGATGATAGTGTTATCGGTGCTTCATCTTCGTCTACACCGTCAACTATAATACCTGCCGGTTCAAGTCCAAGTTTAGAGACTACCCCATTTCCAACGCAACAGGTTGTTCCAACGCAACCGATTGTTCCAACACAACCGATTGTTCCAACGCAACCGGTTATTCCAACGCAACCGATTGTTCCAACGCAACCCGGCACGACGAATTGATTACAGTCCTTTGTAATTGACTGAGAATACAGGGTAATTAGTAGGGTGGGCATTATTAAAATGTCCACCCTACTAATCTGTAACGTTTAAATTGATGGGTAAGCTGTTCCACATTTAAATTGCATAAGCTGGGCGGCCAGAATGCCCACTCCACAAGAGTTATACTTTGATTATGCAAATTAGATGTTTTTTAGATTAAGCACAAAGCGTGCTTACTACAAACCTTCAAAACTAGCTTAGACATTGTACTACTGGTCTATCGCATTAGTTATGAGGGGTGAATAAATTCGTAGTAAGGACTTTAGTCTTGGATTTTTAAGCACGCTTTGTGATTACTACGAACTCATCAAAATTAATAAGATATACCATTACTATGACTAAAGCAAAAATATCTATATAAAACCATAATTATCCTCTGCTTGCAAATTATGCAAACTAAACACTTACAATACAAAAGTCACAAAATCACTTGTGACTTTTGTACTAATATTGCCAGTACAGTGTTACTATCTAAATAGACCAACCATCTCCCTACTATTAAGCAACAAATAAAATCAGTGGAAAGCTTATAAAGTAAGCTTTTTGAATTTTACGTGGCTCTACTAGTACAATGGGCGTGGAAATAAATTACCATTTCATTACAGCCAGAAAGCCCACAATTAAAGCATGGGTAACTTTTGACTTCCCCCTTGCGGTACTAGTCTTCTCTTTCGCCAAAAACTGTCTGTAAAATTACTGGAATACCACCGTCTTGGTGATATTTATCTGCCCAGGCACGGATAACTTCGTCTAATTCTTCCATAGCCTGCTCCATTTTTTCTGGGAGGATATCAAGTTCTTCCAGTAAGCGCATGGCATTTCGTCGCCGTTCAGCCCAATTTTTCATCATGCGGAAATACCGAGCGGTATCTTCTACCATGATGTAAGTGCGTTCTTGATCGTCTGCGGGGGCATAAAAAGGACGGGTAAGAGCATAGAAGGGCATTCCCCAAGGAGAATCAATGCGTGTTACCGTTCCTGAGTAGAGCAGACGGCGCTTGATATGCTCACCCAAGGCTTCACTCAAAGGCATTTGGTGTTCAGGTGGCAAGTCTTCTTGCGATCGCCTATGCAAAAACTCAATCAAATCCAAAAACTCAAAAGAGCTAACTAACTGGGCGTCAGGTAGATTACTGGGCAGTTTTTGCTCAATTTGTCTTTTTTCTTCACTTGTCAGACTAGTACCAGGAACGCGCGATCGCCCCGGTTGCCAAGGATATTTTTCTAGCCAGACATAAGGCAATTGAATTAAATAGCGCGGTTCCTGAGAACCCAGCATCTTTAATAGTTTGCCTTCTGTTAGAGCCTGTCTGACTTCTTCTACAATAATTTTTACCCGTTTCGGCTCTAGGTGGTGCAAATGCCCTGTCATCCGCAGGTTTTGTCCCTGCTCTAGATAGGTCATGTAAATTGCACATTTTGCTGCTGTTGCGGCTGCGTCTAAAAATGCCCCATGCCTGTGCCCACTCGTCCGCATGGCACTAAAAGCCAGATAAAGCATGATCTGATCCATCGCACTGGGGTCAAGACGTTTGATCAGATCTATGTCGTTACTCATATTACAGACAATTGAATAGCACGTTTACACAATTTTTAATGGATTGAAAATAGGTAGTATACACCTGGCTGAAGGCAATGTTTTCACTTCAGACTATATTAGTATGCGATAACTATGAAATCCGTGGTAGCCAAAACTACCATTTTTGCATATTTTCTGGTATTAAGGCAGATTTAGTTGTGGTTACTATAACTGTCTTTGCATCTGACCAGAAAATTACAGACATCAACAAGTTTAGCTTGACGACCGTTTCCGTCCCAAAAGTCAACTGTGTTGCAAGTAATCTATAAAGCCGTTAAGTTCTCTGAGGTTTTTTTATCTTTCTAGAGCAACGTCAAGCTGTTTACACCTTAATTATGGCACTATGCCGACTTGGAGTAAAAACTAGTTTGCGCGGTTCATCTGGGATATCTATTACTCGAAAAAGATGGTTTTTATTCAGCTTTAGCGAATTATTTTTAGCACACAAATGACTAGAAATAATTGGGACTGGTCTAAAAAGAAATCGCTTCCCAGGTGTAGAAACATTCAGAGGTTGAGCCACACGGCTCTTTGCGAACTATCATTTTCACAACCTCCAGTGATGTCTCGCCAATATAAGCAGTTGGCTTGAGGGAAGATAGTAGACATCAAGTAGAGCAATTAATTTCAATTTCAAAAATACCTGTTGTTTTTTCAAATTTCGTTCTTTATCATATCATTCTTTTTTCAGTTTGTAATAAATTTATGCATTTTAAAATTTATAAATAATGCCTATTTAAATAATTTATATTTTTGCTAAATCAAGGTTTGATAATATTGTCTTCTTCCTACTAAATCCGATTCGTAATTATCTTTTTGTGTTGATAATTTTACACAGAAAGCCTCAATTGACTCTGAATTAATTGCATACTTATTAGGCTTTGTTAATTATGCTAATAGCCGAATAATTAGTTATTAGTCAAATCCAAATAAATAAAACATAGTGGATTTTATGATTATTCAGATATTTTTTTCATGAAAGAATTTTAAATTTTCATGATTGAACTAATTCATTGGCTACTTTTAAGTATATTTTTACCTCGCTGTTTTATATATTTGAGAAGGTTGAATTGCGTAAATAAAAAGAAGAGAATCCGCAGCAAGCTACGATATAAGCTTCTTTCTCTAGGCATCTGGGCGATCGCAGACCAATTGACTAGTGCAGACCGACATAAATAAAGATACCATTTCACCAAACACAATAAGTAAGTGGGCGTGAATAATTCAAGGTTTGTAGTCAGCACCTCCAGCCTTATTTTAAGGTCTGAAGACCTTGCTAAAACTCAATTCAGTTAATTTTACATTACTTAACATAGTTTAATTTATTCTTGCCCACTTACTGAGTCTACCACGCTTAAAACTGGGTTACTCTAAACATTTCTGCTAGTTAAACGTGCTGCAATGGTCTTAACTCCTTGCCAATCTCCTCTTTGAGCAAGTACTCGTGCTAAATTGCTTGAGTCAGTACTACTCGTACTGCTTATATATACGTGTTTACCTACCTGTATCAGGCTAAATCCCTAAAAGAATATTACAAGTCAAGTTATTGTGATTACTGCTTACTGATCTATTAAGTGTTATCTCCACCTATACAGTAGTCCTAAATTATTGGTAAAAATACAAGATCCCCGGCTTGGTAAAAGTTGCCGGGGATCTTGTTTGTTCAGATGATTTAGAGAAGTTGCAACTAGGCGTATTCGCGTCAGGATTTACGCTGAGAGTGATGGAAGCTATACCTCCCATCACACCTAAACTGATTGAACTCGTCATTTAATTGGTGGGATTAGAGGGTTTAACCTGATTTCGCATTGTTTCAAAGCTGAAAGCAGCCGCGCCAAAGGTTACTAACAACACTCCCAGAATTTGCACAATATCTAAATTTTCTTGAATGATTAGCCCAGCGAAAATCACGGTTAAAACTGGGATGGTACTACCAATGAGCGCCGATCGCGAGGCACCTAGTTTACTAATACCAACATTGTTCAGCAAATAGCCGGCAAGAGTCAACACACCCAAAATAAATGCACTTAAAACCAGTTCCAACATCTTAGAGGGGTCAACTACCAAGTTCCAATCGCTTGGTAAAGGTAGCATCAAGCAGATAAAGCTCAACAGCAACATGGTGGCGAAGTTAATCAAAGTAAAAGTTACGGGATGCAGTTTGCTAGCACAAACCCGCGTCAGAATTATGTAGGCTGCAAAAGCCACGCCAGAAAGAATGGCGGCGCTGCTTCCCATTGAAGTATTACCCATACCTGGGTTGGGAGAACCTCCTAAAACCAACAATTCACCGCAGCAAATTGCGGCGATCGCACTGATGCGAAATATGGTAGGGCGATCGCGAAACAGAAACCACGACAATAAACCACTAACCATCGGATAGATAAAGAACAGTGCGATCGCCATTCCAGTTGTGACTTGAGCGATCGCAATGTATATGAGAAGCTGAGACAAAAACAAAAAACAGCCACTCACAACTGACAACAGCAAAATCTGCTTGGTAGCTGTATTAGCAGCTGTGGGATTTCCTCTAACTGAGTTAGCCAAGTTTTCTAAGTCTTGCCACAGTGTTGGATGCAGTATCGGCGACAACAATACCATTAGTGGTACTACTACCATAAATCGTAGGGTCAAAATTAATAGAGTATTGCCCAAAGTCGGCGGCAGCAAGCGCTCTACCTCTAATACTCCAAAAATCTGGGAACCTTCGTGGAAAATCACTCTAATGGCTACGTTATAAAGCGACGATAGGACTGCCGATAAGACAATCAACAATAAACCGATTTGGATCGACGATAAACCAGAGGAATTGCGCGATCGCGATTGTGGGGGTTTTGCTTCGGGCTGCGGCTTTAGCGCAGTAGAAGGCGGGTATTTAGTTTTGCTCGGTGAGACGTTCTTGCGGAGGAGAGAAATTGATTCAGCAGCGTTTCTCCTTCGTGAAGGTTGTATTGCTTCCGGCTGTGGCACAGATACAGTAGGAGGCTCTGATGTCGTTTCGTTTTCCGACAAGTCTTTATTGAGGACAGAAATTGGTTCAGCAGCGTTTTCTTTTGGTGGCGGAACTACAGCAGCATTCGGCTCTGATTTAGTTTCCCTTTGGGACAAGTCTTGGCTGGGGACAGAAATTAGGTTTGCGGCGTTTTCTCTAACAACAGTCGGCTCTGATGTCGTTTCC
>NZ_CAXTNE010000068.1:0-16681 GCF_964245445.1 uncultured Nostoc sp. | reverse complement strand
GGCTCTGATGTCGTTTCCCTGGGTGAAAATTTATTAGCGATCGGGGAAATTGGCTCAGAGGAATTTCTTACCACTTCGCCAACCTGTGGCGAGGATGTCTCAAAAGAACTGTTTTTTTCTGGCTCGGTAAATTGCAAAACAGTAGGTGTACCTGCTGTTGCTGGTTTGCGTGAAGCTTCTTCTATAGTTTTTTCGAGTTCTCCATGCAGGCGATTAACAAACTCCGCCAAAATCGTTTCCCCTTGCTGCTGCTGGCTGTACATCCGTGACAACTGTTGGGAAAGATTACTTTGATAGTTCTTCAGTTCCTGTTGCAGCGAGTTAAAGGTAATAGTAACGGTGTCATCCAAGCTGTCAAACATGTGTTCGACTTTTTCATTGATTTCACCTACTACATTGCTACTTACTTCAGCCGACTTAAGCGCAGCTTGATCGTAAGACTTGCCCTCTATGGTTTGGTTAGCTAAAGTTGCCAGAGAGGATTGCAGTTGTGAAGATATATGCTTTGCCAGAACTTCTGCCAGTTGCCGAATTAACACTTGCTGCTCAGTAATTTGGCGCACTTGTTGTAAATGCTCTTTTTGCTCTACCAAGCTTTGAATATCATCAGATAATCGGTTTTTTTCGGACTGAAGTCGCTTTACGTCTTCCTGCAATCCTCTGAGGACATTTTGCTGAAGATTTTCTAAATCCTCAACTACAGCCCAAAGAGCATTTTCTGCTGCTCTGGATAGCTCGCCTCTGACTCTCGGGTTTTCTGGTTGCTTCTCGAATCGCCCCATTAGCTTCTAACCTCTAACACCTTGACGATAAAGCTGCTTCCGGTACACTTTATTGGCGCTCATACTAATTCCTGTATTTTGTCAGATAAATTGAAAATTTTAACAGCACTTCCGCATTTCAACGTAATTCTGTCATACTGAACACAACTTGGCAAAGCATCAAATTTACCTTACTGCTTAATACACAGTGTTTTCTTCAGGATTGACAAGTATTTTGTCATTCGATTTTGGACTTTGGATTATCCGTATAGCTGTAAGTCGCTTCAACTCAAACCTTTTTTGTTTTGGTCAGTTTAATTTACATCAACTATTTGCTAATGAGATTTTTACTTTTAAATAAATCTCACTCCAAATAAACATTTATTGTTTTGCTACCAATAGTAATTGTCAAAGACTTGCAGATGGGTGCATTATTGCCACAAAATTGTCTGACTGAAGAGGCAGGGGAGCAGGGGGAATTCTAGTATCTTTCCCCCTGCCACAAGGGTTTGAGAGCAAATAAATTTATTTATTATGTATAGGGATTTCCCCCCTGCTCCCTGCTCCCTGCGTCTTTTCCTCTTCTTGGCTTGCAAAATTAACTGTAAATTCGTGTGGAATGTAACTTGTGTGACAGTTTATATCTCTAAATGGAGATTAAAGTATCTTTCTGTGGAAATTCAAAGTTACGCTAGACCCTGCACAACATTCTAATGAATCAGCAGCAGTTCTGCAAAAATACGCTTTTTTGGCGTTGTTGCAGTCTAGCTTCTATTTTGAGTAGATACAGTAGATAAAAAACTTAGGAAAATATTAATAATTTTTTAGAGAAATAAAATCCGGGCAATCCTAAAGATGGCAGCGCTAAGGGCAGCACTCAAGGGGATTGTAATTAGCCATGCGGCGGCAATGCCTTTTAGTGTTTGAAACTTAATCGACTTGATATTTTGCACTAGTCCAATACCGACTACACCGCCGACGAGAGCGTGGGAAGTGGAGACTGGTAAACCTAGCCGGGAGGCGATGAGGATGGTGGTAGCAGTAGCAAGTTCGGCACAAAATCCACTACTAGGTTGCAAAGCAATAATGTTTTCGCCAATAGTGGCGATGACTTTTTTACCCCAGACAGCTAAACCACCAACAATACCAGCACCACCAAGGATTAAAATCCAAATGGGGATGGTGATACCATCTGTTGGTACGCTACCAGTGCGATTGATGTAGACGATCGCAGCTAAAGGAGCGATCGCATTTCCCACATCATTAGAACCATGAGCAAAGGCGACGAAGCAAGCACTTAGTAGTTGAAATCGACCGAATAATCTTTCTACGGGATTAGGAATTGGGGATTGAATAGACTCTTCTGTTTTCCCTAAATCTCCCAATTGTCGCCAACTAATGATTGTGAGTCCAACTGCTGCTACTGCACCGGTTAACAGTGGGATGTCGTAAGCGGGAATGTTGAAACCAAGCTCAATTACAAAATTGGTTAGCGGTTGAGTCAGCGATGGTAATACAATTACGCCAAATACACCTAGCAGCGCAGTACTCAACCAGGGAATCCATTCTTGTAACTGCACTACTTGATTGGGTTGATCTAAAATCCAGTGCTTGATTTGACTGTAGAATAAAGCGGCGATCGCACCACTAAATAATGGCGTTAAAACCCAGCCAATGCTGATCAAGCCAATTGATGACCAATCAATTGCATCTACTCCCAAAGCTACCCAACTAAATCCAGCGATCGCACCAACAACTGCATGAGAAGATGAGACTGGTAAACCTCGTGATGTGGCAATTTGCAACCACACACCACAGGATATTAGTACCGTTACCATTCCAGTTACGAATATTTGGGGTGTAGCTGCGAATAAGGCGGGATTAGCAATTTTTGTTGCTAGGGTTTCCGTTACCTCATGTCCAAACAACACAGCACCCGTAAACTCTAAAACCCCAGCAATTATCAGTGCTTGTTTGAGGGTAACAGCTTTGGAGCCTACAGAGGTTCCCATCGCGTTAGCGACATCATTTGCTCCGAGATTCCAGGCGACGTAGAAAGCTAGTAGAGCTACGAAAAGTAGGGTAATAAGCATTTTGCTGGGGACAAGGGGAAAGTGAGAGAGATGAGGATGAAACTTGAGCTTTTAAGGGTGAACTTTGAACCTCTGAGCTTCATGGTTGAACCTCTGAGCTTCGTCGTTGAACCTTTGAGCTTCATCGTTAAACCTTTGAGCTTTAAAATTCTACTTTTAACACTCCCCCATCTCCCTAATCTTCCTGTTACGGATAAATTAAGATTTTATAAGTGTCCGGTGTAGGTGCGATCGCTTGCTCCACAGCTGCTGATAAATCTTTTAATGGATAGCGATCGCTAATCAATGCTTGCACATCAATTCGCTGATTAAATACAATATCAGCTGATAAACTCTGAAGCCGATAAGATGAGCTATAACTTCCTATCAAGTCAATTTCTCGACGGTAGAGAATATTGGGATTAATTGGAATTTCCACCTCATCAGGGAATTCGGCGAAAAATAATATTTTGCCACCTTTGCGGGTACTATCAAGTGCTTGAAAGAAAGCTTTTTCACTAGGAACAGCCAGCAGAGTAATATTAACACCCAGTCCACCAGTTAGCGCATGGATTTTTGCTGTTAAATCGGGATCACGAGCATCAAAAGCCGCCTCTGCACCGACACTCAAGGCTTTTTCAATTCTAGAGGGTAGTAAATCGGTTGCGATCGCTTTAGCTCCGAAATACTTCACCAACATGATAAACATTAACCCAATTGGCCCAGCACCAGTAACTAATACAGTTTGTCCTGGAGCAATTTGAGCTTTTCTGACTGCCTTCAAGCAGCAGTTAGTTGGTTCTACAAAACTCGCTTCTTCAAAACTGATGTTATCCGGGATGGGAATCAACCCACCATTTTCCACAATATGTCCGGGAACCTTGACATAATCAGCAAAACCGCCACCACTGGCGTTAAAGCCTGCGGTAGTGGAGATGTTTTTGTAAACATCGCACATAGAGAAATTATCATTTAGGCAGTAGGCGCAACGCATACAGGGGATGTGGTGCATCACTGCTACTCGTTGTCCAACTTGCCAACCTTTGACATTATTGCCTATTGCTGCGATCGTGCCGGCAGTTTCATGTCCAAAAATGCGCGGCGGTTCATACAGTGGATAACGAATTTTCTTAATATCTGACTGACACAACCCCACAACCCGCACCTGTACCAGCACTTCATCTGGTTCTAGGGTTGGAACTGCGATATCTTCGTAAGACAGTTGATTAACGCCTCTAAATACCTGTGCTTTCACGTTGGTTTTTCCCAGATCAACGATACTAGATGTAACATTAGCAGTCAACGTTAAGCTATCAAATTTGAGATTTCTGTGTTTTAGCTTGTTTTAGTTCTTGTTCTAAACTTTGTTCAAATATTTGGAATGCTTTGATATCCGCCGATGAGAGGTTTCCTTGAATTTTGCCATTCTGAAGCCGCAGAATCTCCCCTCGGTTATCCTTAGCAGTAATTGTTACAACTCCCCAATTCTGCCATAGTCGATAGCGCTCTCCCTCAAAATATAGGCCCCCTTCTAGTCCCTCCTTGCCTAATTTATCCAAGGCTTTTTTAGCAGTTTGGAAAACACTCTGGCTATATTCATGCCATAAAACCTTGCTGACGAATATTGGTACTTCCTTGTTGAGCAGATCAAGTAGCTCGACAAAAGTCAGAGGTGGTTTTTTTAAATCTTGAGACCATCGCTGCATTACTTGAAGTATAGAATCTGGGTCAAGATCGTAAAGGTGAGTAAGAAAGGTATCTGGGTGCTTGGCTTTTATATTCCAAGACCTCAGATCCTTTTCTTTAAAATCTTTGAGATTTGAAGTAACAATTATATTAGCCTTAGCTGTTACAGCAGCAGCCAGAACATGGCGATCGCCAGGGTGATTTGTCATGACCTCAGCTAACCCATCTGGTACTTCAATCATTGCTTCTGGAAAGGCTGCTTTAATTGTCGCCTCAAGCTTCATTGCTCTCTCAACTGACATCTTTTGTGTAATTACAAGGTTGCGAGTTGCACCATCAAGAATTTCTTGTGACCAATAAGGAAAATAACAACCAGCCCTAGCACAACGAAGTAGAATGTCACGCAGGTACATGGGGAACATAACACAAGAGTCTAAGAGAACAAGCTGTTCAGCCATTTTGTTGGTTGAATTACTCCTATTCGTAGAATCCTGCTTCTTGGCTCATCTGAGTTAGCTCAGTTAAGAGTTGATCGCGTTTCACATCCCGTTGCTGTTTGTAATTCATTAAATCATCAAAACGAACCCGTCGGTGTGAACCCACCTTAATGTGAGGAATTTCACCTTGTTCTAATAACTTGATCAGGTATGGGCGTGATACATTAAGAAACTCAGCGGCTTGTTGTGTTGTCAATTCCTGTTGTTGAGGAATTATAGATATAGCCTTACCTGATGCCATTGCGTGGACAACTTGAAGTAGCACTTGATAAATCGGTTCAGGAATGGTAATTTTTTCTCCGTTAGCTCCTACCAGTTTTGGCTGGGAACCTTTAACGCTCAGTATGCGCTCCAGTTCGATAGATTGAGCTTCTAGCTGTGGAGATATTACAGACTCTGAAAGCACGCTATGCCTGGACATCGTGATTACTTGCTCCTGTGTTGTGGGACGTTACGCCGTCACTTCTATTCACTATCTTATAATACACACTACATAAACGAAATATCCGAAAAATAAAATAACTTTAGCCTTTGCGACTATGGAGCAGTGGCTCTCCTTCCCAAGAAGGGGCGCTGATAGGCGGGGAAATTTGTGTGATATAGAGAAACGGTATTGATACACTAACAACAATTATTTGCAATAATTTTCCTAATGCTGTAAGCTTTTCTAAAATATATTGAATATCTTTATCAATAAGCTTTTACAAGAGGTTTGACACACTGGTAAGTCTGGCTGGAAAAATCACATGGACTCAGATATAGCAACTTGTGATTATTAGTTACAAAAATTCTTAATTAGCAAATTGAGAGTTTATTCTATTTACAGGAAAATCAGGATGTCTAAACTGCCGGATGTTCTTTGGTTAAATACAAGCCCTAGTTTGCAATACTTTGCTCAACCACTACTTCGTTACTTGTCCGATCTAGTGACAATCCAAGAGTGGAAATATTGCCAAAGCCAAGATGAAGTAAGTTCACTAGATGCTGCTGTTGTTCTGCTTCATGACTACCTCAAATCTTGCAATCGACCTGTTCACCTAATTGGTCATAGTACAGGAGGATTACTAGGGCTACTCTATAGCCGTCGCTATCCAGAAACAGTCAAGTCTTTGACGCTATTAGCCGTGGGTGTTGATGCGGCGGTTGATTGGCAAGCTCATTACTATATGCACCGTCAGTTTTTAAGTCGCCAAAAGCTTTTGACTGATATGGTTTACAACTTGTTTGGTTTTCAGGATAAACGCACTCTCAAGATTTTGACACATCTTCTAGAGCAAGACTTAGATTGTTCGCTTTCTCCTCATTCTCTGTTTGAGAAGGTGAGTATAAAGGCAAACAGAGTTTCAGTACCTTTGATGGTTTGTAGTAGCTTAAACGATATTGTTGTGGAACCAGAGGCACTGCAAGGATGGCGATCGCATTTGAAGGAGGGCGATCGCCTCTGGTCTTGTTTAGAAGGAGGGCATTTCTTTCACTTTTCCCAGTATCAGCTTGTAGGAGAACAGCTACTCGACTTCTGGAAGTTTATCCGGGTATCAGATTCGCTGTATTCCTGTTTGCGACTTTAGGCATAAATATAATGATAATATATCTCAAGAATGATTTATTGAGCAAAATAAATGTGAGAGGTTAATAGTATCCTAATTTATTTGAGGCAAGTCTAGAAATGGTTGTGGCTTTAGATGATACCAAGCGTAGCGCGATCGCTACAGAGCTAGCAGATTTGAAAGCTATACAAGAGTTGCTAATTTCTAATGAACGAAAGGTACTACCTGCTGTAAGCAACGATCAAGAAATTAGCAAACGCCTAAACGACTTTCTCAAAGATGACCAAGAAAACCTGACAGTGATTGAGGGAGTTATTTCAAAATTTGGTGGTGGTTCAGCCCAGCCTAGAGACACTATCGGGCAGTACGTTGAGCAAGTAAACCGGATAATAGATGGAGATGAGCTGACACTATACCAAAAGTTTTCTATTCACGAAAGGATTAAGCACCAAGCCGTAATGACTGGTTTAATTATCCATAAAGCTGCTCAGGTAGTAGGTGATGACGTGAAAGAAGCTATTGGGCCGCTCAATCAAGTGAACTTTGAAAATCGCGCTCATCAAGAACAATTGAAAGGTGTGTTGGAAGTTTTGGGTACAAGAGAACTTACAGGTCAAGACCCAGATCAAGGAGTTTGGGCGCGGACTCAAGATGCTGTTGCAGCTTTGAGGGGTGTGTTTGAGGGTTTGACAAAGTAAATCTAACTCAACACTGCCTTGACTTCTAGTAGGGTAAGTACTAATTGACAAATAATCCTAATAATCTCTTTTGATTTCAGGAATCCGCTCGCGATCGCACTCAGTTTGAGATAAAAACTGGAAGGCGATCGCTTTTTTTTAGGAGAATATATCGGAACTCCAGTGAGGTTAAGGGATGGTTAATCAGAGATATAACTAAGTCAGCGTAAATAATTGTCGTTGGGATATGCCTACGCAAATGAATTCAGAAATCAAAGCTGACTGCTATATACAGTTGATGTCTTAGTTGTCAGTGGGGGAACGGAGGGACTGTGGCTGCTATCCAAGTGGCGCGACGGGAAGCCAAGACGAGTCTGGTGAGTGAATTTCCTTGGTTGGGGGGAATACTGCTCCCCTTACTCAAGAACTGCTCACTCAGCGATTGATTATTTTTTTGTTAGTCCCTTAATTCTTAATCTTATGCTTGGATGCAAGTACCTGAACCGATTTACCTTCTTGGAGAGCATCCGTAGGATTAGTAATTAACCTAACATTAGGGTTTAAACCAGAGACTACTTCAACTTCAGTACCATAATCTCTTCCCAACTCTACTTTTTTGTACTTAACTTTGTTTTCCTTTGTCACAGTAGCTACTTGTATACCATCTGCATTAATCACTAAGGTATTAGCTGGTACTAACAAAGGTGGATTGGCACGTTCAGTCTTAAAAGTCACTTCAGCATACATTCCAGGACGCAACACATTATCTGAATTCTGTACTTCAATTTCAGTTAAAAGGGTATTAGAGGTGGCATCTAAGGCATCAGCAGTACGAATAACTTTACCAGAAAAAGATTTTTTCGGTAGTTCACGAACACGAACAAGCGCAGTTTGTCCAGGGTGAACTGATTGAACAGAAGCTTGAGGAACGTTAATTCGGATATGTAAATTATCTGTCTGAGCAACCTTAAATAACCAAGAATTTCCACTGTTATTATTACTACCCGCAGAAATTAAAGCTCCTGTATCTATATTACGAGCAGTAATTACGCCTGCAAAAGGAGCAACAATTTGTTTGAATGATTGTAAAACTGTTATCCTCTGTAAATTTGACTGAGTAGCATTTTTACTTGCAACAAAAGCATTAATGTTAGCTTTTTGAGAATTAATAGCTGCAAGAGCAGTATTTATACCTTCTTGGTCTGAATTAACGCGAGCAATTAAAGTATCTACATTAGCTTGACTTGCATTAAAAGCACTTTCACGCTCATCAGCAGCTTGTGTAGTCACTGCTCCTTGCTGTTGAAGTAATTGCCAACGTTGCCAAGTTTGACGTGCTAATTTTAAGTTAGTACGTGCTTCGACTAGTTCTGCCTGTCTTGCTTTGAGGTTAGCTTTTGTTTGAGAAAGATTACTTTGCTTTTGTGCTAAATCTGCTTGAACTTGAGAAATATTGGCCTCAGACTTTGCTAATTCTGCACGAGCTTGCTGTACATCCTGGTCAATTTCAGGCGCATCAATTATAGCTAATAGCTGCCCCTTATTTACGCGATCGCCAATATCTACTAATTTCTTTTGTAAATAGCCACTAGTACGGGCATAAATTGTGGTTTCTTGGCTTGCTTGAATACTGCTAGGTAGGACTAATTCTGTAAAATTAGCCGCTAGTTTGGGTTTAACTACATTAACCGGAGAACCTTTTTTTTTTGTAGATTTAGTGAAAGCATTTAATTCTGATTGCTGTTGTATGCGAGGTATAATACCAAATGCTAAAAGCCCAGCAACAACAAAAGTAGTCGTAGCAATAATGGTAACAAAACTGAGATGATTTTTTTGGGATTTTGCCGCAATTGAAGTAATATCGGAACGCTCGATTTGGGTGTTTTCTTGAGTATCCATATGTAGATTTACGATTGCATTTGTTGATTTATGAAAATCTAAGTAGCTCTCAGATTCCAAACTTATCTAAGAAGTCGGAGATCTTATTATTCACGAATAATTTATCGATTGGCTACAGTTAATTTAATCGTAGAAGATAGTTCTTCCTCTAAATTTTGGGATTGTTTTCGGCGCAAAATACTGTAAATTACAGGTACAAAAATTAAAGTTGCCACTGTTGCTGCTAATAATCCACCAATTACAGCACGTCCTAAAGGAGCATTTTGTTCACCACCTTCTCCTAAACCAAGAGACATTGGTAACATCCCCATAATCATGGCCCCAGCAGTCATTAACACTGGACGCAAACGGGTATAACCAGCAGCTAAAGCCGCAGAAACAGCTTTTTCCCCTATTAGACGTTGCTCATTAGCAAAGGTGACGAGCAAAATGCTATTGGCAGTAGCAACCCCAATACTCATAATTGCACCCATCAAAGAAGGTACACTAAAAGTCGTGTTAGTTATAAATAGTATCCAGACAATTCCTGCTAAAGCATTTGGTAGTGCCATCATAATAATGAATGGATCAATCCAAGATTGAAAATTGACTACTATTAAGCAATAAACTAATCCAATAGCAAATATCAATCCTACTTCTAATCCTAGAAAAGATGAATTCATCGTTTCTACTTGACCTTTCACTATAATTGACGTTCCACGTGGTAACTTCTGCTGAAATTGTCCAACTATTTTATAAATATCGCTGGCTACACCACCTAAATCACGACCTTGAACATTGGCGTAAATGTTAAATACAGGCTGTACGTTGTAATGATTAACAACAGCAGCAGCTTTCCCACGTTTAACAACAGCAAGATTGCTTAAAAGTTGTGACGAGTTAGAACCGTTAGCTACAGGAGTATTCTGAATTTTTTCTAGTGAGTTAAGTTTGTACTGAGGAACTTGTACTGCTATTAGATAACTGACTCCTTTGATAGGATCAAGCCAAAAATTGGGTGATGTTTGACCACTAGAACTTAATGATGTAAGTAGGTTATTGGCAACATCTCGTTGAGTTAAACCGCTGCGTTGTGCTTGAGAACGATCTACATTAATACGTAGGTCTGGGGCATTAACAACTTGATGTAAATGAACATCAACTGCTCCAGGGATTTGAGCTATTTGGGTTTGGATTTGGTTAGCAATTTTGTAATTATCTCGACGATTCTTAGCGGGGCCTATGATTTGAATATCAATAGGTGCTGGTAAACCGAAATTGAGAATTTGAGTTACTATATCCGCAGGTTGGAAAAAGAAAGTTAATTCAGGAAATTGGGCGGTTAAGTTTTGGCGTAGTTGTTTAACATATTGCCAAGTAGAATGATGTTTACCTTCTTTGAGACCGACAAGAATTTCTCCATCACCAGGCCCTATGGTTGCTGTGTCGCTAAAAGCAAGGTTTACTCCACCTACAGGTAAACCAATATTGTCAAGAATAATTTCTAATTCTTGCTCAGGAATAACCTGGCGAATCTCATTTTCAACTTGAGTAAAAATCTGTTCTGTCTTTTCAAGTCGTGTTCCCGCAGGAGCGCGGACATGCAACCGAAACTGACCTGCATCTACTTGAGGAAAAAAGTCTTGACCGACAAAAGGTAGTAAAACTAAGGCGCTTACCCAAAAAGCACCAAACATCGCAAAAACTACACCGCGATGATTTAGAGCTTTGGCTAAAGTATTTCGATAGTTTTGGCGAAATTTCTCAAATTGGCGGTTAAACTGCTCATGAATTCGCCAGAAAATATCTTTTTTAGGAATTACATGACCATTACCGTTATTATCTAAATTTTCATGTTCAGTATAAAGATGTAGTTCTTTACCAAGCAGAAACTTTGCCAACATTGGTACTACTGTACGCGACAGGAGATAGGAGGCAAGCATAGCAAAAACAACCGCCATTCCTAAAGGCATAAATAGCGATTGTGCTACTCCTGTTAAAAAGACAATCGGGATAAAAACAATACAGATTGCCAACGTTGAAACAAAAGCCGGAACAGCTATTTGTTGTGCGCCATCTAAAATAGCTTGTTGCAGAGGTTTTCCTTGTCCCAAATTGCGGTGGATATTTTCAATTTCTACTGTGGCATCATCAACTAAAATCCCAACTGCTAGAGATAGACCTCCCAAGGTCATAATATTCAGAGTTTGTCCTATCAATCGCAAAGCAATGATAGAACAAAGAATTGATAAAGGAATGGAAATTGCCACAATTAAAGTACTGCGCCAACTGCCTAAGAATAATAAAATCATGGCAGCAGTTAAACAAGCTGCAATCAATCCTTCGGTTAATACTCCGTGGATGGAAGCTTTAACAAATATAGATTGGTCAAATAAAATTTCTAAATCTAATTCTTTGGGTAATGTGGCTTGAATTTTTGGTAGTCTTTCTTTGACTCTAGCTACAACATCTAAAGTTGAAGCACTACCACTTTTGAGAATAGTTAATAAGCTAGAACGTCGCCCATCTCGACGAACAATATTGTTCTGCACTGCAAAGCCGTCATGGACTTGGGCAACATCACGTATATAAATTACAGTTCCATTAATCTGTTTAATGGGTAAATTGTTTAACGCGTCTAAGACTTGGGGACTACTATTGAGTCGAACACTATACTCGCGATCGCCTAATTTTGCATTTCCCCCAGGTAAGATCAGATTTTGGGCGCTAATTGCGGTTGTGACATCTGTAGCTGAAAGACCTTTGGCAAATAGCGCCTGCGGGTCAATATCTACCATAATTTGCCGAGGTTTACCTCCATAAGGTAACGGTACAGACGCACCTTGAACAGTCGCTAGCTGAGTCCGCAGAAAATTATTGCCGTTATCGTAAAGTTCTTGCTCTGATAGTGATGTGCTGCTAACACTTAGCTGAAGAATTGGCACATTAGACGCATTGTAGCGAATAATTAAAGGAGGCATAATTCCTGGAGGTAAAGCTCGAAGAATTGTTTGAGTATTAGAGGTAAGTTGAGCTACTGCTGCTTCAATTTTTGCTCCTGGTTGGAAGAAAACTTTAATGACACTAACACCATTGAGTGATTGTGATTCGATGTGTTCAATATCATTAACAGTGGTTGTAAAAGAGCGTTCACTGCTTGTAACAATACGCTGTTCCATTTCTTCTGGTGATACACCACCATAAGACCAAATTACACTGACAACAGGAATATTAATTTCTGGAAAAATGTCCGTTGCCATGCGCGTAATAGTAACTACTCCTAAGACAAAAATAAGTATAGAAGTAATTACAAAGGTGTAGGGGCGACGAAGAGCAAGTTTAACAATCCACATTATTCTTTCTTCTTCAATCAGGGCGATTTACACTACAGTTTTAATTTTTTTAGGGACTTTCAAATAAAAAATATCCGATTGAAATTCTTTGTTGCAAACTGTTGACAGTTAATTGTCAACAAATTCAAGCGGGATAATTTATTTCTTGGAATTCCCTTGATTTATTGCCAAATTAATATTTGCTGAACGCTTTTATTTGCAATCAGCTAGATTCAAACGCAAGCATTAATCATCAGTTACTACCAAAAATTGATAGACTTGCAGTATTTTATGTGAAATTATCTTTGCATACACCTGTGTAAAATGCAAGATCCTATATTCCACTTAAACCAAGACGTAGTATTTGATACAGTAATGTGAGCGAAGCTGATTTATAGAGGTGAATTACAAAATGAGAGCCATATTAGGATAAAACAAACTTTGCAAGCTAACCCTTGTGGATGATTTTGACGAGGATTGCGATCGCAGCGCTACGATACCACTTTTTCTAAGAGAGAAGGTGTGTTTCGGCTTGCGTAACGCTGTATTATTTTTGAATATTTTCTTAAGATTTTCTCCGAGACGGTAGCAATGACTATTCGCCATGCGACTGAAACTGACTTGCCTGCAATTGTGGCAATTTATAATGCTGCAATTCCTAGTGGCATGGCAACCGCTGATTTAGAGCCAGTATCCGTGGAAAGTCGCCTTCCTTGGTTTAAGGCGCGATCGCCTTCACAACGCCCACTTTGGGTAATCGAAGTAGAGGGAGTAATTGCTGGATGGCTGAGTTTCCAATCCTTTTATGGGCGGCCCGCCTATAGTAAAACTGCCGAAATTAGTATTTACATAGCCCCTGGCTTCCATCGATGTGGTTTAGGACAACAACTATTAACACAAGCAATTAATGAAAGCCCTAATTTGGGTTTAAAGACTCTACTATGCTTTATTTTTGCCCACAATCAACCAAGTTTAAAACTTTTTGAAACATTTGGTTTTCAACCTTGGGGACATTTACCTAAAGTTGCCGAAATTGACAGCCTTGAACGGGACTTAGTAATCATGGGACTCAGAATTACTAAACCTGTTGTTTAATTGGATGGTAATAATATTAACAACGCTGCAACTGCGTTAACAACACAACAATTTCATCAATTGCCTGCCGCACAACTGTTGTAGGTTGTTCCGATTGATTGACGATAATACTAAAAACCAACGGCTCATATTTAGGAACATTAATATATCCAGATAGAGAAACTACACCCGTTAACGTACCTGTTTTTGCTTGCACAATCCCCTCAGCAGGTGTATCTTGAAAGCGGTCTTTCAAGGTTCCACTTTTACCAGCCACAGGTAAAGATGCGCGATATATATATGCTGTTGGTGTTCTTGCGATTCCTCGCAAAGTTTGTACAAAAGCTTCTGGTGTCACTAAGTTACGCCGTGATAAACCCGAACCATCCACCAAAATATAATTTGCTGGATCAACTCCCAATTTAGTTAAACTCGCCTTGACAACTTCCAAACCGACATCAGCACTAGTTTGATTTTTCAGTTTGGGTTTTTCTACAGCTAATGCTCTCAATAGGGCTTCAGCATAAAGATTATTACTATTCTGAAGAGTTTCCATTAATAATTCAGATAAAGGTGGCGACTCTACAAATGCTATTTCCTCTTGATTAAGACTACCATTTGCTACTAATATTTGTCCCAAAGGAATTTTTTCTGTTGCCAAAGCTGCACGGAAGCGCCGTAAAAAGTAATAATTAGGGTCAACTACAGGTAAATCTATCAAAGATGGTTCAGAATTCGTTGTCAGTTGTCCTTGAATTCGTAATACTGTTCCTGATAATTCGCGGGTAACATTGACGTAGCTTGGTTGATTTTGGGCAACGGTTATTGACTGATTAATTATCCGCCACTGTCTCGCTTCGCCAGGATCAGTCCACACCACTTGTAAAGATTTACCTACAGCCTGCGGTACAAGTTTCAAGCTAAAAATATTTTGATTTAGAATAAAGCTGCTGACTGGTGCGCCATAGTCTGACTGCACATCTTCCCATTGCCAGGTGGGGTTAACAATATCACCTTGAATATAACTATCATCAGCTATCAATCGCTGAATTTGAGTAATACCTTTCTGTTTTAGCTGCTGTGCTAATGTTTGCAGTTGACTATCACTTAAGCTGGGATCTCCCCTACCGACAACCCGTAAAACACCATTGCCATTCTGATAAATAGAGGTGCGAATCCGAAAATTAGCACCCAATTGCTGCAATGCAGCTGCTGTTGTCAGCAATTTGAGGTTAGACGCGGGAGTAAAATATTTTTGAGCATCCCGACTGTAAAGAATTGGCCCTGTTGATAGGGGTTGTACTAAAATTCCCCAGCGCACCCGACTAAATAAGGGACGATTGATTACAGCATCTATAGCTGTTCCCAGTTGGGTAGAGCAAATTGATTTTGTGGTAGTTGTTGGTGCAACTGGGGTTTCTGCTTTAGCTGCTGGCTGGGTAATACCAATTTGAGTACCCAGAAACAGCAGCATCAAGCCAAGAGAAGTTTTTCTGGTCATCAGATAGTTCTTAAAACTACTTGATGATAATATCTTAGTTCGACGGGAGTAAATTAATACTCTTATTCCTCTTCCTCTTCTTCGTCTTCTTCCTCTTCCTCTTCCTCTTCCGCGAACACTCCGTCTATAAGTTCTTGTGCGCGTTTGTCTGAAATCTTTAAGGCTTCTTGAAGCTCAGAAATATAATCTTGTTCATTTTCGGGTACTTCCTCATCAATCCCTACTACTAAGATAGCGGTGATGTATGCAGCTTCACGATAAGCTTTATTCGGTAAGGATTCGATGGACTGGGCGATTAAATCTTCTGGTTCTTCTTCTTCTATCAAGCTAACGACTTTTTCGGTCAATTCTTCAAAGTCTTCGTCAGAGTAATCTTCAAATAAGTCAACCCGACCGAGAAATTCACTTAAAGCATATTCTTCGGTTGAAGAAATACCTTCACCGTCAGCAGCTGCGGAAAAAAGTCCAAGAATTGCGATCGCAACTTCTGGTTCTAGAGCAACTGAACTAATACTACGGCCTTTGGGCAATTTGCGTTTAGACATAATTATCCTCTAAAAATTACGTGCTATTTCAGGAAGTCATACCTTGTGGTTTATAATGCTCCCTAAATTTAGGATTCCCAAAAGAATGCGGAAATATACATTGGGATGAATATTTATTTTCATTAAAAATACGCAGATAATATATTCATTTGCGTATAAAAACGATTAAGTTGCCTTGAGCGATCAAGGAACTAGATAGATTTTCTAATTTCCCCCCTTTCCAAGGGGGGATTAAGGGGGGTAATTTGACTTGTGTATACACGCTTTTTTAAGGGGGGTTATACCAATTCACAATTCGCAATACTCGCCAAAGGCGAGAAGCAAGCTACGCAATGACGCTCGCGGACTCGCTCTAAGCGAAGCTATGCCGAAGGCTTTACGCTACGCTAACGCAATTAAAAAACTTATATGCAGCAAGGCTTTCAGGGTTTACATCTGCATCAAATTTTTCGTGAAATGGTATTAGGGGAGATCGAAAAATATTTAATACTTCTCAGACATCCTCTGATAAATCAACCATTTTAAAAAAGCGAAATGGCATTTTATTTGCAAAAAACACCAAAATCAAAAAGCAAACTGGGGTTTGAGTAAGTCAAAGCTTCTTTTACTTGCGGAAAACACCAAAATCAGAAAGTCAAAGCTTCTTTTACTTGCGGAAAACACCAAAATCAGAAAGTCAAAGCTTCTTTTGAGTAAGTCAAAGCTTCTTTTACTTGCGGAAAACACCAAAATCAGAAAGCAAAAGCTTCTTTTGAGTAAGTCAAAGCTTCTTTTGAGTAAGTAATTGCGGATTTTGCTTATTGAATTTAGTCAAATTATGAAGTTTAGATAAAATTATTGAAAAAATTACTGATAAATTTTGATCCATCAGATTTTAATTCAATAAGTAGTAAAAAAACAAAATCCCCGGCTTTTCTAAAAAGTCGGGGATTTTTTTGGGGCAATCCCCTATAAAGTTTCCGTTATTCGGATTTAGAGTCCCTTTTCCAAATCCCGTGAAAAGTCAGAGTTAAAGACCTAGTGTTTATACACAAGTCAAATTACCCCCCTTAATCCCCCCGTTTATTGGGGGGAAACAAGAATCTAATTCCCTCCCCAATCCGTCGGGGAG
>NZ_CAXTNE010000067.1:17589-30633 GCF_964245445.1 uncultured Nostoc sp. | reverse complement strand
ATTCCCCACTCCCCACTTTAAGATTGTGTAATTTGCAAGCGCTAGCGTTAAAATTTGATTCAAATAATTGGTAAATTTCGCTAGTCGTGTCTACATCTGCAAAAACCTTCCCTATCTGGGCATTTTTCTCGCTGTTAACCAACGGCATCCTAATGTTGGCGGTCATCCTGCTGATTTGGCAACAGCAGAGATTGTCCGCTTTTTTTGGGATAATAACATCCCCAGAGCCAATCAGCCTAAACAACTCACCCGAAATTGCTACACCTGATTTAGGTCGTCGTCACCAACTCTCTTACCAGCAATGGGTAGATATCCTCATGCAAGAAGCCAAGGTAGCCGCAGACCAACGTCCCCCGCATTTAAGCATCTTGGTGGGAGATTCTTTGAGTTTGTGGTTTCCGCCTGAGTTATTACCCGAAGGTAAAAATTGGCTCAATCAAGGAATTTCTGGCGAAACCAGTAATGGACTTTTGAAAAGATTGGAGATATTTGACCGCACCCAGCCAGAGGTTATTTTTGTGATGATTGGCATTAATGACCTAATTCGAGGGGTGAGCGATGGGGTAATTTTAGATAATCAGCGTCAAATTATCAATTACCTACGAAAGACGCATCCCACAACGCAAATTGTTGTCCAATCGATTTTGCCACATGGGGCAGAGTCAGCAACCTGGAAAGGACGAGAGAAACTTCTGGCTGTTGCCAATAGTCGCATTCGTGAGTTAAATCAGCAACTGCAAAGTATTTGTAACAAAAAAGGTGTCAAATATCTCGATTTACATCCCCTGTTTACGAACAAACAAGGTAATCTCCGCCGCGAATTTACTACTGATGGCTTACATTTAAGTCCTGAAGGCTATATAGTTTGGCGTTCTGCATTGCAGATTTATGGCGAGATCGAATTAAAACCCCAGCGCTAACGTCCTTTGGTGAAAAAGGGTAAAGGACAAAAAGAAGTAATATCTTTGAATACAACTCCGTATAAATCGCGCCTGGGCGCGAGAAAATAAGAAATAGTGGTTTAAATAGACAAATCTAATGGATACAAAAGCTTTTAAGCGCAGCCTGCAACATTCCGAAAATTACAATCGCAAAGGGTTTGGTCATCAAGCAGAAGTTGCCACCCAGTTGCAGTCTGAGTATCAGAGTAACTTGATTCAAGAAATTCGCGATCGCAATTACACTTTACAACGGGGTGATGTGACAATCCGATTAGCACAAGCCTTTGGTTTTTGCTGGGGTGTAGAACGCGCTGTGGCCATGGCCTACGAAACCCGCCAGCACTTCCCTACAGAACACATCTGGATTACTAACGAGATTATCCACAACCCTTCTGTAAATCAGCGAATGCAGGAGATGGAGGTAGAGTTCATCCCCATTGAAGGAAAAAATAAAGACTTTTCTGTTGTTGGAACTGGTGATGTAGTCATATTACCCGCTTTTGGCGCTAGCGTTCAAGAAATGCAGATACTTCACGATAAAGGCTGCAAAATTGTTGATACAACTTGCCCTTGGGTATCTAAAGTTTGGAATACAGTAGAAAAGCACAAAAAAATTGATTATACATCAATAATTCACGGTAAATATAAGCATGAGGAAACAGTTGCTACTAGTTCTTTTGCTGGCAAGTATTTAATTGTTTTGAATTTGCAAGAAGCAGAATATGTTGCTAGCTATATTATCAATGGTGGGAACCGTGAAGAATTTCTGACAAAATTTGCTAAAGCTTGTTCAGCAGGATTTGACCCCGATCAAGATTTAGCAAGAGTTGGTATTGCTAACCAAACTACGATGCTGAAAGGCGAAACTGAGCAAATCGGCAAGCTTTTTGAGCGGACTATGTTACAGAAGTATGGCCCCACCGAGTTAAATCAGCATTTCCAAAGCTTTAATACTATTTGTGATGCCACTCAAGAACGCCAAGATGCCATGTTGGAGTTAGTGGAACATAATTTAGATTTAATGGTAGTAATTGGTGGGTTTAATTCATCGAATACTACTCAATTGCAACAAATTGCTTTTGAACGAGGAATTCCTTCTTATCATATTGATACTGTTGAACGGATTAAATCAGGAGATTCTATAGAACATCGGCAATTAAATGGGCAGTTAATAACTACAAAAAACTGGTTGCCAGATGGAGAAATTGTTGTGGGAATTACTTCTGGTGCTTCTACGCCAGATAAAGTGGTAGAAGATGTGATTAATAAAATTTTTGCAGTCAAGGCAATAGCAGCAGTAGTTTAAATTTTAGGGGGTGTATAGCAACCTAATTAAACATAAAATATTCAGGAGATAGCTCCCCGACTTCTTTGAGAAGTCGGGAAGTTGAGTATGTTTATTTATACCCAATAGTTCACTAACTAAAAATAAATTACTGCTGAGATATCGCTGCGCGTAAACTGTAACTACCAGATTCTCCTGCTTCAAAAGTGTTAGCCAACAGATAGTAGATACCATTTTCTGGTAAGGTAACAGTCAATCGAGCATTAAAATCCTTTGGGGAAATGTCGTCATTCTGTGCTATTAGTCGTTCTTTAGCAGGAAGCAGTAAGTACAAGTGAGGGTCTATTTGCTGACTATTCATCTCAATAGTTATCTGTTGACCTGCTTTGCCTTCAAACACATAAGTGTGAAAATAGCTATTATTTGGTAAAGTGCGATCGCCATTTTTTAAACTTGCTTGTAAAACTTGACCATTCAAAGGTAAATCCGTATCTTGACTATTACTAGGTTGTTGACGCTCACTTGCTAACTGAGCATTACCTTTTTCTACAGCTACTAAAAAAGGCTGAATTAATTCTGTAGGAATTGCGAAACTAATACCAATAAATCTTTTAATTTCGGTATCATTGAAAATGGCACTATTGACACCAACTACTTGCCCATTAGAGTTGAGCAGTGGCCCTCCAGAATTGCCGGGATTTATAGCTGCATCATGTTGAATCAAGCCCAATTTTGTATCAATGCGACTGATAATACCATAGGTCAAAGTATTTTGTAATTCGACAATTAAGGGAGTACCAATAGCATAGACTGATTGACCCACTCGTGCTGAACCAGGAGTAGCTAAACGCAGATAAGGCAGATTTTTTTGATTGCGAATTTTGAGTGCGGCTAAATCTAAACCGTCAGGTGCAAAACCTACCACATCAGCTACAACTTGTGTACCATCAGCCAGTACTACTGCAACAGCTTTAGAACTATCTTCGACAACGTGAGCATTAGTTAAAACTAGACCATCTGGACTGACAATAAAACCACTTCCATGTCCGAAACCAGTGGTGATCGCAACTACAGATTTACTAGCTTTTTCATATAGTTTAATCCGGTTTTGTTCTTCAGAATTTTCTGCTATAAGAATAGTTGATTTGATTTTTTTAGTATTGTCACCTAGTAAATTAGACTCAAATACTTGAGGGTTTTTAGCCATTACAGGTAGTTGGCAACCAAATAAACTACTAATACAAATTCCCCCAATAACAGTTGTCAAAACTGCTGAAGTCCCGATTGTTAAAAATTTTCTGTTCATTTTTGAACCATCCTTAATAAATAAAATAACCTTATTAACAAAAAATCGCGGGAGCTACGCTCAAGATACGCTTTCAAAAATTGTTCCTTTCCTACTCTTATTTGCGCCTTTGCGCCAGACATAAAATATTTAACTTCTTCTACTAACAAGCATCTTATTCTGATTCGCCAAACTAACTCACAATTTGAGAATAAATTCTTCAAGGTGAGATATTAAACTATTTGAGTGAAGTTTTTTTCACCACTATCAGCTTCGTTAACAGACTTCAGTCGTCGGGTATCTGACTTTTCACGGTATCTGGAAAACCTCTCTCTAAATCTCTCCCCTTCTAGGAGAGACACTTTGAATTTTCCCACTTCCCGCATCGGAAAGGGGGTTAGGTTTTTGGTGGGCTTTTCCACATGATATCAAGTTCGGCAAATCACTTACGATATGTCATTGCGAATGCAACGAAGTGGAATGAAGCAATCGTAAAGGTTTGGGATTGCCAGGCTTTGCTCGCAATGACATAAGTATTAAGTCGGACATGATATGACGTAAAAAGTCAGGTCGGGTACTCCTTCTCTTTGTGTCTATGCATCAGCCCTAGTATCCAGAGTTCAGGAATACCAAGAATATCGATGATGTCACCCATTGACTTTACCAGTGCTATATTTAGAAGCAATAGCAATTCGTAATACCCTGCGGGAAGCCGCACTTCCCGCATCTACGTAATTAACAAAGTTATATTTGAATGGCTGCAAGAGATGTTTTTCATGATGCTGTTAGAAAAGGGCTGGAGAAAGAAGGTTGGGTGATTACAGATGATCCTCTAGAAATTGAAGTCGGTGGGGTTGAAATGTACATTGATTTGGGTGCAGAGCCGATATTAGCAACTGAGAGAGCCGGAGAAAAAATAGCGGTTGAGATTAAGAGTTTTCTTGGTGCATCAAATATTTACGAATTTCATACAGCATTGGGTCAATGTTTCAACTATAAAATTGCTCTAGAGATTCAAGAAGCAGAACGAGTTTTATACTTAGCTGTTCTTTTAGGAACTTATAGCAGCTTCTTTGCATTGCAATTTATTCAAATTGTTATTCAACGCTCTCAACTAAAGCTAATCGTTTACGATCCTGTGAATGAGGTGATTGTAGAATGGAAAAATTAGACCAATATCGAGGTTCTATTCAACAATTATTGGCAGAATATGCTAGTCGAGGTTCGTCAAAAAGTGAAATAGAAAAACAAGTCATTTTTGATACTATTCACGATCACTATCAATTAGTATACGTAGGCTGGAAGAATCGACGACGGCAATATGGCTGTGTTTTGCATCTCGATATCAAAGATGGCAAGATTTGGATACAATATGATGGGACTGAGATTGGTATTGCTAATGAGTTAGTAAAGTTAGGAGTTCCAAAGGAAGATATTGTTTTGGCATTTCATGAACCGTTAGTAAGGCAATACACGGAATTTGGTGTAGGTTGAAAAGTTAGAATCACTGCCTTTTACTGTTATTAATTTGTTGAGATATGGCTAGAAACATAAACTACTGCTTTGTTCGCAATGCTTGGATAGTAGGATGAGAAAGGAGTTTTTGTGCCTCAGCAACCAAGTGCGTCCCCCAAAGATTTTGTTTGAGAACGTCAACATTAGCAAAGCTTTTATCTAAACGTAAGGCGGACTGTGCCATGTTTAGAGCCTTTTCTTGTTCACCTTTAGCATATAAAGCAACTGCGATCGCCATTTGTGGTTCTGCTACACTACCATCAATTTGAACTGCTTTTTCCCACTGCTGTATTGCTCCTTCTATATCTCCTTTTTCGTATTTGATATAGCCAATGTTGATGATAGGTGCTACTAATTTTGCATCTTTAGTGATCGCCTGATTGTAATCTGCTAGTGCGGCGCGATCGCTTCCTTGCTTTTGGTAGATAACGCCCCGCGAAAAGTAGGCGTTGGCATTATCAGGCTGAAGCTTAATAGCTTGACTATAATCTGCTAATGCTGCTTGATAGTCTTTTAACTGAACGTAAACATCGCCCCGCACAACATAAGCTTGTGCATTATCAGGCTGAAGTTTAATCGCTTGACTATAATCTGCAAGTGCTGCTTGATTATAGTCAGGGAAAGGGCAAAGTTTCTTTGCGAATACTGTCATTCTTTAGAAGAAGCAAGTGCGGGTATTTGAAAAGTATTGGCTTGGGTTGGCTCTCGTTACAAGGCTTTGTCTTGTGTAGAATATCTGCTTGCAACGTCGGGGTCGAGTTGAATTGCTTGATTGTAATCAGCACGTGCCCCCTGAAAGTCATTCAAATAAATACGGACACTAGCCCGCATGAAGTAGGCATCAGCATTATCAGGTTCGCTTTTAATTATTTGATTTAAATCAGTCAGTGCTCCCTGATAATCTTTTAACTGGATGCGTACACACGACCGTATAATGTAATTAAAAGAAAGTAGCAATGGCTGAATCTCAATCGCCTTATCAATTACTGCTAGCGACTCAGGATATTGTTGTGAATATAAAAGTACAGAAGCACGAAGTGTATCAAGGCTCAAGTCGTTGTCATTATATTCAACTGCCTTGTCAATTGCTGCTAGGGCCAAGGGATATTTTTCTAATTCACTTAATACGATGCTTTTGAATTTCCAAGCTTCGTAGTAGTCTGGTTTGATAGTAGTTGCTTTATCTAGAGCAGCAAAAGATTGCTCATATTTCTCCTGATCCCCTAGTACTAAACCAAGTGCGTAATAAATTTGATAAGAATCTGGTTTTAGCTTAATAAGTTCTTGCAAAGCATCTGTTGCTTCCGAGTATTTTTGTATTCGCCACATTTTATTTGCATATATTAAAAAATCATAATAACTAGCATTTTGTGATGGCTTTTTTATAGCAAACAATGGATGTTTCCACAGTAAATCAACATCTGAATTATTAAAATTTCGTAGTTTAAGTTTAGTTTTAACCACTTTTAATAATTCTTTATTTAGTCCCCATTGCGTGGCTAAACGTAAAATGTTACTGCTAGTTACTCCATACCCAAAACCTATTTCGACATGGCTTATGTTTGGATTCTCAATTCCTGCATTAATCCCAATCACTTGCCCCATAACATTTAGTACTGGTGCCCCACTCATTCCGGGTAGTGATAAATTGCTATAAGCCAACTTATAACTTCCCTTTATGAACTCCTGAGATACAGAATTGCTTTCTGCACGGAAAAATAAATCTTCTGCTACTAAAAGAAATCCAGGAGCTAATTTCCGCTTTCCCCTATCTACTTCAGGAAAACCAGATACAAATACCCACGTTGTTTTTTTACCAAGAACTTTGGTGTCAATAAAATCAGTGTAGATATTATATTTAGCTATAGTTGCGACTGAGTATGTTTGATTGCTAGTAAACTTAATAAGTGCTGCATCTGCTCCTTCTGATTTAATGTTTTCTGGCTGCACTGTATATCGTTTGCCATCTGGGGCAATAATTTCATAATTATCGGGATTTTTTACCACATGAGCCGCAGTGGCTACATAGTAGGTTTGTCCTTGTTTAGCAATAATGACTCCTGAACCATTACCATTATTTTTCGAGTCAATCCTCACAGTAATTTGTTCAGCAATATTATTAACTTTATCGACAAATGTATTACCTACTGGCAGTTTTTGAGCTTGTTGCTGATTGCGCCATTCTGGAGGAATACTTGCTAAGTTTGGTGCAACTTTTGCTAAAGTTTGAATGGGTACTGCAAAACTCAGTTGTCTTAATTGCTGAAGTTGTTCGGCGCTGGGTTTAGTTCCATTTTGATAGGTATAAGTCTCCGTTAAAATAGCATTATTCAGTAATCCATTTATCCCAATTAATTGACCTGACTGATTTAATAATGTCCCTCCACTCATTCCTTGTCTAATCTCGTTGGTATAACCAATTTGATAACCTCCAATTAATGGCTGTTCAGATAACAGAGATATTTTGCCATTGCTGATGACTATTTCTTTGCTATCATCAGGAAAACCAGCAGCAAATACTTCTTGATTTTCTGCTAAATTGGAGTTGCTAGCTAAAGGGATGATTTGATATTTTTCTTGAGATTGAAACTGTAAGACAGCTAAATCATTACCTTTTAAAGAATTACCTTGATTGATAACTGTAGCTGTATAGATTTTGCCGTCCTGTGTTTGAATACCGTAGATTCCTTTATTACTGATAACATGGGCATTGGTGAGGATAGTATAAGTTTGCCCTTGTTTACTAATTAATACTCCACTTCCGCCTTTGTTATTACTCAATACTTTGACGGTGACAGCTTGGGCTAGTTGACGGATTTGGGTTTGAGATAGGGTATTATTTGCAAGTGCGCCATTAGGTTGATTAGGTATTGGCTGAGATATCGCAATGTAAGCAGTAGGGAGTACTAAAGAAGTACTTAAGATGGTAATGATAAACGAATTAAGTTTGTTCATTTTTCCAGTTTTATAAAAGTGCGTAGCGTGTAGGTTGGGTTGAGGAACGAAACCCAACCTAAAAGCAGGGTTAGTTGGGTTTCACTTCGTTCAACCCAACCTACAAATATTTATTATTTTTCACGTTATGTGGAAAAGCTACGAAAAACCTAACCCCCTTCCCGACAGTCTAAAGGGGAAAATTCAAAATCTCTCCTTTTACGAGAGAGAAATAGAAGTGAGGTTTCCCAGATAGCGTAAAAAGTCAGACAAATATTCTTAACCGAGCAGTATTGTAATGCAAGCTTTTAACTAGAGGTTTATAACCCCTGGCGATTGATAGTTCAGACACTTGATATTATTCCTTCTCAACAGGTGCTGTTTGCAGAAACTTCTTGATGTCAATTTTATAGTAAACTGGTTGTTGTTTAGAACTATGTTCAATCGGTTTAGTAGCACGCCCTCTCAGAATCTCTTTGAGGTCATCAAGAATCTGTAGAGGATCATCTTGAGGTCTTAAAGTTAGCAGTGTGGTATCACAAGCAGCATCTTCTTTTTTGGCTGTGCAAATTACTGCTTGATTATTGACTATACCGTTGGCGATATAAGCCAGACTTTTATTATTGTAAGCAGTCTGGAATCGAGACGATACTTGTTTACACCTCTCTTCTGGGGTAATAGTCTGACTATTAAACCACGCATATTTCCAACGTATAATTGGTCTTTTACCATCTGATGTCCAAGCGTAAGTAGTGGGGAAGCGTTTATCAGTTTGTTGGTCATAACCCGAAGCACAGATAAAACGAACATCATCATCAGCTTTGGCTTGACTAACTATAGAAGTGATGCAAATAGCACTCAAAGAACAGCCAGTTAAAAGGTAAATGATTGGTTTGAGTTGCATAATTTTTGTCCTTCAATTCTAAAAAATAGGGTTTTTGGAATAATTGGCAATCAGATATTGTCTCTAAACCAGCACAATTGGTATAGAGAAAGTCTAAATTGATTGTTGAGATTCATCTTAAAATCAGATTTACGTGCAACTCCATATTTGAGCAAAAATTCATCTATTTCAGTCCCACAGACGTTGAGGTGAAGTTTTCTTCACCATTTTTAGTGAGTAGCAAAAACTTGATAAACTAAAAGTTACAACGTAATTCAACAAGTAAATATTAATTTTTTTGATGATGATTAACAATGTATATGTGTATTAAGCGAATAAACGACACCCCGAATTCAATAAACGGCTGCCCGAATTCAATAAACGACTGCCCGAATTCGATGAACATACCTTTGACATTTGGGCTTCTGCCTTGACTTGACACCAATGGCGTCTCGCCCGCCCGTAATTATGGGTAGGGCTTTTCAGCCCACCCCACAAAATTGAATAATTTATTATTTGGAAATCCTTAATTTATTTTTACAAATAATTTCAAACTACTATGTGATATGCTGCCTTATGGCTTTAGCCTAATACTTAGAATTTACTGGAGATTAAAAAAAGAGGATTATAAATAGAAAAATGTTGAGAAGCCAAGAAAAGTTTGAAAAAATATATCAAGATGAATTAACTCCCAAACAAAAGAAAGTATTGCCCTTATTTTTAGCTGGACAAACAGATGAACAAATTGCTAAAGAACTTGGTGCTACGCATCGTTCCACAGCTAGCCATCAACTCAGAAATATATCTACTAAATTTGGCTTTCCACCTGAAACTGAACCAGATTACCGTTGTAATTTAATTGAGATGTTCGCTAAATATAAACCAGAGTTAGTTAGTATTAAAGCTTTAGAAAAATGTGGGCATATTATCCAAAATATCCGCTTCCCAGAAGGGCCGGAACCAATAAATTCTGCTTTTTATCAAGAACGTTCTCCTGTTGAATCTCGTTGTTATGCTGCTATTAAAGAAGCTGGCGCACTAATTCGGATTAAAGCACCTAAGCAGATGGGGAAAACTTCGCTGCTGAAGAGAATTATAGCTGAAGCGAAGAAAAATAGTTATAGTACGGTTTATTTGAATTTTAGTTTAATAGAAACGAAGAAATTTACTAATGCAAATGATTTTCTCCGCAGTTTTTATGCTTATGTAATTAACCAATTACCTTCAGCACCTCCGCTAACAGTATGGGATACAGACATTCCTATGGTAAACTGCACTCGGATGTTTCAAAGTCTGCTCAAACAATTGGATAGTGTTTTAGTTCTAGCTTTAGATGAAGTAGATAAATTATTTGAATACCCAGAAATTTATCAAAACTTTTTTCCGATGTTACGGAATTGGAATGAAAATGCTAATGATTCACAGACATGGGAAAAGTTGCGACTATTAGTAGCACATTCTACAGAAGATTATGGACGCTTAGATATTAATCAATCTCCTTTTAATGTAGGATTACCAATTAAATTGGAAGAGTTTACTGAAGAACAGGTGAAGAGTTTAGCTATCCGACATGGATTAGATAGTAACAATATTCGGTCGATTATGTCTTTAGTCGGGGGACATCCTTATTTGGTGCGGTTAGCACTTTATTATTTGGTATGTCAGGATGTCACTATTGAAAAATTGCTGCAAGAGGCTAGTACAGATGTAGGGATTTTTACTGAACATTTACGCCGACATTTGGAGACTTTTCAAGAAAATCCAGAGTTGGGGAGGGTATTTAAAGAGATTGTGAGTAATAGTCAAGGTATTAAGGTAGAGCGAAAAAATAGACAAATTTATCAATTGGATAGTATGGGGGTGATTAAATTTAGTAAGAATTGTGTGGTGGCACGGTGTAGATTGTATCATGAATATTTTGGCGTAGGCGTAGCCCGCCACAGGCATCGCTTGTAACTATTTTGCATTGGAAAAATAAATAATCTCGCGCAGAGGCGCAGAGAATAAAAATGGAATTTAATAATTATTATAAAGTTGGTGGTAGTTTAAATGCTAATCATCGCACCTATGTAGTTAGAAAAGCAGATACACAAATCTTTGAACTACTGAAAGCTGGGGAATATTGTTTTGTATTTAACTCGCGTCAGATGGGTAAATCTAGTTTGCGAGTTCAGACAATCAAAAAACTTAGAGCAGTAGGAATAAAATGCGCTTCTATTGATTTAACTATCCTTGGTAGTCATACCAGCCCCGAAAAATGGTATAAAGGATTTGCTAATCAGTTATTATCTAGTTTTGAAATAGATGATATAGATTTTAATAGCTGGTGGTTACAGCATGACTCTTGGACGGAGGTACAGAGATTAAATTTACTTTTAGAGTCATTGTTGCTAAATAAATTTACTTCTAATATTATCATTTTTATCGATGAAATTGATAGTTTAATCAAAAGCAAGTTTAAAGATGATTTTTTTGCTTTAATTCGCGCTTGTTATAATCTTCGGGCTGAATCTCAAAAATATCAGCGTCTAACTTTTTGTTTGCTTGGAGTAGCGACACCAGGAGATTTGATTCAAGAAAGAGAACGTACACCGTTTAATATTGGTAGTTCTATAGAATTAACTGGGTTTAGCTTTACAGAAGCAAAGAAGGCCTTACTTCCAGGGTTGGCGGATAACGTAGAGCATCCTGAAACGGTGTTACAAGATGTGTTAAATTGGACTGGTGGACAACCATTTTTGACTCAAAAATTATGCAGTTTAATTGTACAAGAAACAGAAAATAGTTATCTAAGTGTTAACGAATTAGTTCATAATTATATCATCGATAATTGGGAAACTCAAGATGAACCAGAGCATTTAAGAACAATCCGCGATCGCCTTTTACGAAATGAACATAAAGCTGGCAGATTACTCGGATTATATCAGCAAGTTTTACACTCAAGTAAGAGAGTTTTGATAGATGGCAGTCAAGAACAAATAGAACTAAGGTTATCAGGTTTAGTAGTCAAACAAGATGGTTATTTAAAAGTATATAATCCTCTTTACGAAGCAATTTTTAATGCAACTTGGCTCAGGCAAGAGTTAGATAAACTTCGTCCTTATAGTGAAGCAATTAATAACTGGTTGAATTCTCAAAAAGATTCATCCTGGCTACTACGAAGTAAAGCCTTAGATGAAGCTTTAGGATGGACGGTTGGCAAAAGTTTAAGTAATTTAGATTACGAGTTTCTACAAGAAAGTCAAAAAGTTGCCACAGAATTACAAATTGAAGTCAACCAACAATTGGCCCAAGCTAGTCAACAATTAACTAAAGCTAATCAAATTGCTAAACAAAAATTAGCTCAGGCAAATAAAAAAGCAAAATACATAGTTTGGGTTGGGGGAAGTATCGCAACTCTCCTGATTTTAATTAGTGTGATTGTGGTACAAAATCAACTACATGAACTACACATCGCTAAGGAAGCTACAAGACTTATACAAGTTAGCGATAACGCCACACAACAATTTGAATCTAAACAACTTCAAGCTTTACTTTTAGCAATGAAGGCTGGACAAGATTTAAAATTTCTTGCGAACAATCAGTCTTCTTTGGGAGAATATCAAATGAGCGCTCCTTTATCTGCTTTAATGAATATTCTGATTAAAATTCATGAATATAATCAATTTGATAGTGGTCAAACAAGACTTAATAATATAACTTTCAGTCCTGATGGTCAAATTATTGCTTCTAGTGGCGATGATGGAACTATTAAACTATGGCATAATAATGGAATAGCGATCGCTACTCTTTCTGGTCGTAAAAATGAATTAAAAAGTATTAGTTTTAGTCCCAATGGCAAAACCATTGCTTCAGCTAGCCAAGACGGAACTATTAAACTCTGGAAGCGAGATGGTACTCTTATTAAAACTTTATCTGGGCATCAACGTTCGGTAATCAGCGCTACTTTAATTTCCGATAATACTCTTATCTCTATCAGCAAAGATGGTACAGTAAAATTATGGCAAGATGGTATTTCAGTTAAAACTATCTCACTTAAAACTATTGCGCTCACCAGCGCTAGTATTAGTCCAAAAGGTAAAATTATTGCCGTTGGTAATGAAGAAGGAAATATTCAACTATACAAAATTGATGGTACTTTCATCAAAAATATTCATGGTCATGAAGGTTGGGTAACAAGTATTAGTTTCAGTCCTGATGG